>CAYWSH010000023.1:0-31666 GCA_964460655.1 uncultured Terriglobales bacterium
AGCAGTACTACAGCTCCGAAGATCGGCGTCCGTATGACGACTCCGGCTGGTCGCAGGGCCCGCTGCGCAACATACAGTCCTTCCGGATCACCGATGCGACGGTGCTGAACACGCCGATGGAGAAGCTGAACGGCGCGGCGCAGGCGAAGAGTGGCGTTCAGGGTGATGGCGCGTACTTCGCCGTCAATAACAACGCGACCTCAGCGTTTTCGACATTGCGCTTCCGCTTGGCGGATGTCGCGATCGAAGCGGCGGAGGCGCCGTTCAGCGCAGGCAGCACGAAGTTCGAAGCCGGCACGTTCCTCGTTCCTGCCTCCGCGCGCGTGAAGCTCGAGCCGGCACTGCGTGAGCTTGGATTCACGGCGACCGGCGTGGCCATGCCGAACGTCGCGCATCACACGGTCGCGACGCCACGCATTGCGCTGCTGCATACCTGGCAGGGTACGCAGAACGAAGGCTGGTACCGGATGCTGCTGGACAACTTGAAGATCCCTTACATCTATATCAGCGACCGCGAAGTCCGTGACAACGCAAATCTGCGGGCGAAGTTCGACGTCATCCTGTTCCCGCCGGTCGGTGGCGGAGATGCGGCGGGACTCGTCAACGGCATCTCGATGTGGAACAACCCGCTGCCGTGGCAGAAGACCGAGCTCACGCCCAATCTCGGCACGCCCGACTCCACCGCCGATATGCGCGGCGGCATGGGCTTTGGCGGCGTGCAGCACCTGCAGGATTTCGTCAGCGCCGGTGGCTTGCTCATCACCGTGATGGACACGACGCGTTTGCCCATCGACTTCGGTCTCGCCGAAGGCGTGGGCGCGCAGCCGGCGCGCAACCTGCGCGCGCGCGGCGCGGTGCTGAACGCGCAGTTCACCAACACGGGCAGCCCGATCGCCTGGGGATACGGCCAAAAGTTAAGCGTTTACTTTAACGACGGTCCGCTTTTCCGCGTCACCTACCAGACGCGCCGCTTCGGTGGCGGCGGAGGCGGCGAAGGTCCGGAGCGCGAAACCGGCCGCGGTTCGCCGGATTCGCCCGATGTCCCGCAAGGACGCCCGGCGATGGAGCCGCCACCGAGTCCGCGGGCCAAACCGTGGCAGGCCGCGTGGATCTCGCCCGACATCGATTCCAGCCAGGCGCGCTTCGTCATTCCCGAGGCGCTGCGGCCGCGCGTCGTGTTGCGCTTCGCCGAAGGCCGCGACCTGCTGTACAGCGGCCTGCTCGCCGGCGGCAACGAAGTGAGCGGCAGGCCGGCGGTCGTCGATCAGCCGGTGGGCAAGGGGCACATCGTGATGTTCGCCAACAATCCGGTGTGGCGCGGCGAGACGCACGGCAGCTACGCGCTGCTGTTCAACGCCATGCTGCACTACGATCATTTGGATATCGGCAAGGCGTTGCCACCGGCAGGACCGCCCGCGCCGAAGGAAAACGTGGCGGAGCAGGAGTAGTTCACCGCCGAGACGCAGAGAACGCAGAGAAGAGCTTTGCCACGGATCTACACGGATCGGCACGGATAATTCGTTCTTGGTTTTGTCTGTTCGATCGGTGTGATCTGTGGCTGCCTCTTTGATGGAGGAGGAATGGCAGCGAAGGTCGTCGTGATGTATCCGTATCCGAAAGATGTGAACGCCTTCGAGCGCGCGTACGTGCAGGAGCATGTACCGATGGTGACGACACAGGCGTTCCCGGGCATGACGAAGTTCGTCGCAACGAAAGTGCTCGGTACACCGGACGGCTCGTCGCCGCCGTTCTATCGGCTGGCTGAACTGCACTTCCCGTCAGTGGAAGCGTTTAAGGCGGCGATTGGATCGGCCGCGGCGCAGCAGGTCGTCGCGCATGCGGTCTCGATCTCGACGGGGGGACATCCGATCGTGCTGGTGGCAGAGGAGGACGTGCAGAGCTACTGACGTTTCTTAGTCTTAACCGGCAGCCACTCAGTCCGTGCGATGAATCCCTTGGCGCCGACGGCCCAGATCGCCAGGCCGGCGCCGCCAACAGCGTTACCGCCATCCTTGCCGAGTGGGATCCAGCGCTTGGCGCCGTCTTCCGAAGCGTCAGTGCCGGTGGGACCGATGGCGACCAGACTCCATCGCCCTCCCATCTGCTGCCATCTCGCAACTGCACTGCGGAAGCCGTTCGGCCCTGGTTCCGAGAGTCTCCAAGTCTTCCCTCCATCCACGGTACGGGCTGCGGCTCCGGCAGTGTCCGCAGGGTTTCTGTAATCGCCACCGACAGCGACACCGCCGAGGGCACCTACAAACATCACCGAAAAGATCCCCTTGCTATCACTTCCCTTTGCCATCGGTGTGTCGGCGACGGTCCATGTTTTGCCGCCGTCGGTCGTGCGGAAGACGCGCGCTTTCGTCGTCCCGATCCAGGCGTTCAGCTTTCCCTGCACGGCAACGCTCGTTCCGCTGGCGGCAAAGGCGCCTTCACCGGGCAACGCTGGGGGCAACGTTTCTTTCGGAACACGTGACCAGGTTTGGCCGCCGTCGGCGGTGAGCATGACGACGAGCACGCCGTCCACCGAATCGCCAACGAAGATGCCGCGGTTGCGGTCCCAGAAGGCCATGCAATCCCAGAAGCCCTTCTCGTCAGGATTCGTGAGTTCGAGCTTCCAGTTCTGGCCGCCGTCAGTCGTGCGATAGATGCGCGACTTCTCGCCAGTGCCGGCGGAGAGCAGCACCGCGGTGTCCTGGTCCCAGGCTTCGACGTCGCGGAAGTCGAGCTGTTCGGCGCCGGCGACGGTCTTGGCTTCCCAATGAGCGCCGCCGTCGAGCGTGCGCAGATACGTCCCGCCGGTGCCGCTCGCCCACACGATCTTGTCGTTGACGACGCTCAGCCCGCGCAGGCTGGCCGTGGTGTTGGATTGCTGCGGCTGCCATTGAGCAGCGGCGGGAATGGTCAGCAAGGCGAGAAGCAGTGCGGTGCGCATGGGGAGAGATTATCTACGCTGCAGCATGATGTGGTTATTCCAAATCACGCTCGCCACTACCGGCATCAGCAACGCCACCGCAGAAGTGATCGCGCAGACCTTCCTCTGCCGCGACGTTGCCGAGCGCGCTACGCCTGCGACCACGAGCCCGAGCAGGCCAAGCGGAACAGCGACGATCGCGGAAAACATCACTGCCAGCCCAGCCCATTCGCCACTGGAACCCGGATACAGGAGTGAAAGGATACAGACGACGCCGAACCCGACCGCGAGCGCGGCTAGCACGGTCGCTGCGACTACCAAGGCTGATGAAAGCTTCAATCGCCCGTGGCGGCCAGCGTTTTACCTAGCTTCGCTGCCACTTGCTCTTCAATCCACAGGTAGGTGCGGCGCATGCCTTCTTCAAGAGCGACCTGCGGCTCCCAGTTGAGGACCTCGCGCAGGCGGGTGTTGTCGGAATTGCGTCCGCGGACACCTTGCGGACCGGGGACGTGCTTCTTGGCGAGCTTCACTTCCGCAGCGGCGGTCACGATGTCAGCCAGTTGATTGATCGTGACCATGCGGTCCTGGCCGAGATTGATCGGCTGGTTGTGGTCCGATGCCATCAAGCGCGTGATGCCTTCGAGGCAGTCGTCCACGTAGCAGAACGAGCGCGTTTGCTCGCCGTCGCCCCAGATCTCGATCTCGCGTGCACCGGTCAGCTTCGCATGCGCGATCTTGCGGCAGAGCGCAGCTGGGGCTTTCTCGCGTCCGCCATCCCAGGTGCCGAGCGGGCCATAGATGTTGTGGAAGCGCGGGATGCGCACTTCGAGGCCGTACTCGTCCGCATAGTGGCGACAAAGACGCTCGGTGATGAGCTTCTCCCAGCCGTAGGCATCCTGTGGGTCTGCGGGGTAGCAATCCTGCTCGCGCAGCGGTGCGATGTCCGCCTCTTGCTGCCGGTAATCGGGATAGACACACGCCGATGACGCATACAGATAGCGTTGCACGCCGTTCTGGCGCGCGGCTTCGATGGTGTGGGTGCTGATGAGCAGGTTGTTGTGCAGGATCTGGGCGTGATTGGCGGAGATGAACCCCATGCCGCCCATGTCGGCCGCCAGCGCGTAAACCTCGGTCACTTGGGCGGTCGCCTGCAGGCAGTTTTCCCAGCGTCGCAGGTCGAGCGTCAGGAACTCATCAGCGGCGGTGGGCGCAAACTCGGGCTTGCGCAGATCGACCCCGCGCACCCAGCATCCCTCTTTTTTCAAACGGCTAACGAGATGATGGCCGATGAACCCGCCGGCCCCGGTCACCGCTACTCGCTTTCGCCCCGCTTGCACCTAGCCCGCCTCCTGTACATGCGATAACACGGTACCGCCAACAGAGTCGCTCATTATAAAGGGACTGCGGCTTTCCTGTCTTCGCCGCGCCTGCAAGAACCACCGCCCGCGGCGCATTTTGACATCAACTATAACGGTACGCGATAGATGATCGTCGTGGCCAAGGTCGAGGCGATCGCACCGGGGCTCATGCCCTTGCGACGGCTCGAGGGTACATACAGGATGTCATCGGCCTGCATCGGGATGTCAGCCGCCTTGGCATGCAGCAGGTCCTTTAGCGGCACCGCCATCTCCGTCCAGGTGCCGTCCGGCTTGCTGCGCAGGATGCGCGCCTTGCTCAGGGACGCACCGTTGGCGGGCCCATTCGCCATGGCCACGACCCTCATCAACGTCATACCCTGTTGCTCGTCGATCACGAAACCACCTGGCCGGTTCACTTCCCCCAAGACATAAACGACACCCGCGCGGTCTATCACAACCGTATCGCCGGGACGCAGGTCGACGTTGCTCTGCGCGGTCTCGACGGCGTTATCACTAAGCCTGACCGATTCGGTCTTCGACGGCGTGTCGCGATGCGCGATGGTCACATTGCGGCCCGCACGCTGCGTCAAGCCACCCGCGGCCTGGATGAGGTCGAGCAGGCGATGCGCCTGCATCGCGGGGTACGCACCGGGCTTGGCGACTTCGCCGGCGATGGAGATGGTCTCGCTCGAAAAGTCTTTCACGAAGACCGAGACGTGCGGATTCTTCACGTAGTTTCCGCTGCTGAGTTGCTTCTCGATCGCCGCCTGCGCTTGCTCCACCGTCATGCCTTCGACGCGCACGTAGCCGATGAGCGGCAAATAGACCTCGCCCGTGCCGGTGATGCGGGCGTGCTGCGTGAGCTCGGGCACGTTGTAAACGCTGATGTCGACTTCGTCGCCGGGACCGAGACGCAACGTGCGCGCGGAGAGGGTTCCCGCAGGCTGAGCTGCCGGCGCAGCGGCCGGAGGAGCCGACTGCGCAAACGCCCCACCCAGGAGTAAGCAAAACACCAAGCCGGCAAACAGACGACGGGACATCCGTGACCTCGAAAAGGCGCTGATGGAGCGCAGTCTAGCACGGTCGGAAGCCCTGCCAGTGCAGTGTTCGCCCCTTAGTAACTCTGGTGCGACCGCCCGCGCCGCGCAAACGGTCGTCTATAATCGGGGAGTCGTTTGGGTCGCCTACGCATGCTGATCCCCCGCTTGTTCTCTCTCTACTCGGCCGGCGAGATCGCGAACCTGGTGCAGCAATCCGATGTAGTCGCCAAGACAGTCCTGATCATCCTGCTGGCCTTCAGCGTTGTGTCGTGGGCGATCATTGTGAGCAAGTGGCTCACCCTGCGACGCGCCCGCACGCAGAGCGCGCGCTTCGTGAAGGCGTTCCGCAAGGCACAGCGTCTGCAGGACATCGCCACGGTCGCCGACCAGTTCGAGCCGAGCCCGCTGGTCACCGTTTTTAAACAGGCTTTCGACGAGCTGCGCCGCCAGGGCGGACTGCGCAACATCACAGCCGTGCAGCGCGCCATCCAGATCGGCGCCTCCGAGGAGCTGACGCGACTTGAACGACGACTTCCATGGTTGGCGACCACCGGCGCGGTGACGCCCTTCATCGGCCTTTTCGGCACCGTGTGGGGCATCATCGACGCTTTCCACGGACTCGGCGATGCCGGCACGGCCACGCTGCGCGCAGTGGCGCCCGGAATCTCGGGAGCGCTCATCACCACGGCGGCCGGCTTGTTCACCGCTGTTCCCGCCGTCATCTTTTACAACCTGTTGCTGAACTCCATCCGCGAAGTCGGGCGGCGCATGGACGATTTCGGCCTCGAGTTCCTGAACGCCGTCGAACGTCCGGCACAGGCGGCGGCGACGCAGACGGTGGAAGTCGGGCGGTAGCGATGGCTATTACCACCCAATCCGGTCGCACCGAATCGTCGCTGGCCGACATCAACATCACGCCCTTCGTTGACGTGGTGCTGGTGCTCCTCATCATCTTCATGGTGACCGCTCCCATTCTGCAGTCGGGCATCGAGGTGAACGTTCCCAAGACGAAGACGGTGAAGGAAGTCACCGAGGAGCGGCTCGTCATCTCGATCAACGGCCAGCAGGAGGTCTTTCTGGGCAACGATCCGATCAACGTGAACGAGATCGGCGCCCGGCTTCGCCAGAAGGTCCGCGATCCGCAAGGCCAGGCCATCTATTTGCGGGCCGACGAGAAGGTTCCCTTCGGCGCATTCGCTACCGTGATGGACGCGATCAAGCAGGCCGGATTCGAACAAGTGAGCATCGTGACGCAGCCGCTGCGGGCGGCGAAGAAATAGACATGCCCTACGCTGCCGACATCTGGCAGGACACGGAAGATTGGCGGGGCCCGCTCGGCCTCTCGGTCGCACTGCACGGTTTGCTCTTCGGCGGCATTTTCCTCTACGCCGCATTCCTCGGCGGCTACCACAACGAGAACACCTGGGGCGGAAGCACGAGCGGGGGTGGCGCCATGGCGGCAACCCTGGTCAGCAGCATCCCATTGCCGCACACCGAAGCGCCGAAAGAGAACGTGCTCGCCAACGAGAATCCCGGGCTGACGCAATCGCAGCCCAAACCCATCGAGCAGACGCCGGAAGGCATCGCCATTTCGGAAAAGACGGTGAAGAAGGTGAAGCCGTCGCCCAAGCAGGAAACGCGGACGATCGCGCAGAACATCCCACCACCGGCGATCACCCCGCCGCAGAACACCGTGCCCTATGGGCAGGGCGGGCCGGCGGGCTCGATCAACTTCAGCCTGCAGAGCGGCGCCGGCGGCGTGAGTATGGGCACCGGTGGCGACTTCGGCTCACGCTACTCGTGGTATGTGGACAAAGTGCGCCGCGTGATCAGCGAGAACTGGCTGAAGTACGAGGTCGACCCCAACGTGCAGAGTTCGCGCAAGGTGTATCTTACGTTCGATATCGCGCGCGACGGCCGGCCGGGAAACGTGCAGGTGGAGCAGTCGAGCGGGATCCCTTCCCTCGACACTTCCGCCAAGCGCGCCCTGCAACGCATCGACACGTTCGGCCCGCTGCCGCCGGATTATCGCGGCGACCGGGTGAGCGTAGAGTTTTACTTTGAGTACAAGCACTAATGGGATGTTCGGAACGTTGACACATCGTAGTACGATATTTCTACCAGGAGCCGATCGTTGAAACGAACGGTGCTTCGCTCCATCGTCGCCGCACTTCTGCTGGGCGCATGCGCGCTCGCGCAAGATTGGATCAGGACCGGCACCGGACTCGGCGTCGAAAAAGTGCGGCTCGCCGTCCCCGACTTCAAAGCCGCCGGCACAGAAGCACAAACGCCCGAGCTGCTCAAAGTCTTCAATGACACGCTGTGGAACGACCTCTCGCAGGCCGGCATCTTTGAGGTCGTCTCGAAGAGTTTCTATCCGCTGCAGGTGCCGGGAACACCGCAGGAGATGAACCTGAGCGCCTGGAACGTCCCACCACCGAACGCCGCCATGGTCGCGTTCGGCAACCTCGGCGTGCAAAGCGGGAACCTCGCGGTGCAGGGCTGGCTCTTCGACGCCAAGAACACCCAGTCACCGCAAGTTCTGGGCAAGCAATATCGGGAAACGGCGAGCGAGGAGAATGCGCGCGTCATCGCGCACCGCTTTGCCAACGAGATCATCTTCCAGCTGGGCGGCGGCATTCCGGGCATCGCCGAAACGAAGCTCTACTACATCAGCAGCCGGACCGGGAACAAAGAAGTCTGGGCGATGGACTACGACGGTAACAATCAGCACGCCATCACCAAGCTCGGTTCCATCGCGCTCTCGCCGCGCGTTTCGCCTGACAACACGCGCGTGGCGTTCGTCAGCTTCATGCACGGCAAGCCCGACATCCTGATGTGGTCGCTCGAATTGAATCGCGCGGTCACCTTCCCGCGTTGGACGGGTACGACGTCGTCACCCGCATGGTCGCCCGACGGCACGAAGCTGGCATTTTCCAGTTCCCTGCCCGGCGATCCGGAGATCTACGTCGTCGAAGCGTCCGGCGGTACGCCGCGCCGCCTGACGGCGTATAACGGCCCCGACAGTTCGCCGGTGTTCAATCCCAAGACAGGCGCGCAGATCGCCTGGGTGAGCGGACGCAGCGGACTGCCCCAGATCTTCATCATGGAAGCCGACGGCACGAATCCGCAGCGCATCACGGAAGAGGGTTACGCGGTCTCGCCCTCGTGGTCACCGAACGGCCAGTTCCTCGTCTTTGCCTGGATACGGCACTATGGGCCGGGGGCTCCCGGCGGGCAGGACATCTATATAATGGACATCGCGAGCCGGAAGTTCGAACAGTTGACGCACGATGCCGGCCGCAACGACTTTCCTTCATGGGCGCCCGATGGTCGCCACATCGTGTTCCAGTCGGATCGCACGGGCAGCGAGCAGATCTGGACCATGCTGGCCGACGGCTCCCAACAGCGGCAGTTGACGCGCACCGGCAAGAATTCACAGCCAAACTGGAGCGCGAAGTGAGCCGCTGCGGCCCGATGTTGTAGTTTTTTTTGATCGGCGAATCCCGCCCGCGCTGGGAACGACGCACGGGATCGCCGCTGTCATTGCGCACACGCGCTTGGGAGGAAGAGGTGAAACAGAGGAAGCTGAACCGCACACTCACCCTGGTAGCGCTGGCCTGCATCCTGGTCCTGGGTGCTTGCAAGAAGAAGGTCGCGCCCCCGCCACCGCCACCGCCTCCGCCGCCCGCGGCGCCGACGGCGTCGTTGAGTGCCAATCCCGCGTCGGTGGAGCGGGGCCAAGCCACGCAACTCACGTGGCAGACCGAGAACGCCACCGATGTTTCGATCGACGGTATCGGCGCGGTACAGCCGAGCGGCTCACGCTCGGTCACGCCGGCGCAATCCACCACCTATCACCTGACGGCAAAGGGCGCAGGTGGCACGCGCGAAGCCACGGCGCGCGTCACTGTGACGCAGCCGCAGGCGCCGCCTCCGCCACCGCCCCCGCAACACGTCGAGACGGACGAGGAATCGTTCGCCAAGGCAGTGCGGGACATCTACTTTGACTACGACAAGTACGACGTCCGCGGCGACGCGCAGTCGTCGCTGGCTTCGACGGCGAACTGGCTGAAGGCGCATCCGAACCGCAAGGTCACGGTGGAAGGGCACTGCGACGAGCGCGGCTCGACCGAGTACAACCTGGCGCTGGGCGATAACCGGGCGCGTGCCGCCAAGAGCGCGCTCACGGGCATGGGCGTCTCCGCCGACCAGCTGAATCCGATCAGCTACGGCAAGGAGAAGCCGCAATGCACGGAGCAGAACGAAGACTGCTGGCAGCGCAACCGCCGCGCGCACTTCACGCTGGCGCAGTAACCATCTCAGGCCGAGGCCTTAGCGCCTCGGCCTGATCCTTTTTGGCGCCGCCATCCTAAGGGGCGGCGAAGGGTCCATGTTTTACGCCAACGCAGATCGCATGGCCGGCCGCGCAACGGGAACCCTCGGAATAACGTCCCTGTCCTTAAAGTGTCTCGGGAAACACGACTCTCGCATCTAACCTATAAGACATTATGAAAACGCGAATCTGTCTCATCGTTTTCGCCCTGGCCTCGCTGCCCGCCTTCAGCGTCGACAAGAACATCGTGCAGATTCAGACGCAGGTGCAGGCGCTGCAGGACCAGATGGCGCGCATGCAACAGTCGTTCGACGAGCGCATGGGCGTGATGCGCAACCTCATCGAGCAGTCCACCGACAACGTCAACAAGGTCACGGCCGCCGTAACGGCGCTGAATCAGGAGCTGGCGAAACAGCACACCGACACGGGCGCACGCGTTGACCAGGTCTCGGCGCAGATCCAGGCGCTGAACGATTCGGTGGACGAGCTGAAGGCGCGCATGGCGAAGGTGTCGAAGCAGTTGGAAGACGTGGCCAGCACGCAGCAGAACATCCAGCAGCAGCAGCCGGCGGCCGGCACCATGCCCGCGACACCGGGCGCGCCCGGCCAACAGCCTGGCCCCGCCATGCCCGGCAAGCCTCCGGCTGAACAGGCACCTCCCGCTGACGTGCTCTACAACAACGCGCTGCGTGACTACAACGGCGGCAAGTACGACCTTGCCACGCAGGAATTCCAGGACTACTTGAAGTTCTACCCGACCACGGACCTAGCCGGGAACTCGCAGTTCTATCTGGCCGATATCGAGTATCGCCAGGGCAACTACAAGGACGCGATCCGCGACTACGATAAGGTGCTCGAGCAGTATCCCGGCGGCAACAAAGAAGCTGCGGCGCGCCTGAAGAAGGGATTCGCGCTGCTCGAACTGGGCCAGCGCGACGCCGGCGCGAAGGAATTGCGTGCGCTCGTGGCACGCTATCCGCGGTCGATCGAAGCGCAGCAGGCGAACGAGCGCTTGCGCCGCTTGACGGCTTCCGCGCCGACGCGGACGGAGCGCCAGATGCAGTAAACGAATCGTGTAGCGCCGGCTACTTCGGTATTCCCAGGTCCCGCAGGCAGTAGCGGATCTCCGTCGCCATATCCGTGACGCGCATGCCGTCCTGCACCATCAGCTTGCAGGAGATCGCGGTGTGCGACTTCGTGCCCTCGCCGGCGTCCCACGTCACGCGGCAGTATTGGCAGTCTTCATTCCAGCAGAAGCGCCCCATGCTGATGTTCTCGGGGGCGAGGAACTGCATGGCGCGCAGCAGCATGTTGCTTTCCGGGACCTGGAATTCCTTGCCCTTGATGGAGATCTTGACTAGGCGTTCGTAGGGCTTGAAGAGGGGCCCGGGAGAGCTCATGGGCGCGATTGTAGCGTAAACGCAACCGCACTTAGTGCACCGGCTCCATCAGCTTCGACGATTCCATCGTGATCGGGCGCTGGAAGACCATGGTCAGCGTGGCGCCCCGCTCGAGGCGAAGGTCCGCGCCGCGCGTCAGCAAGGCGATCGCCGTGCCAGCGGCTGCGCCCATAGCGCCACCGGCGAGCGCGCCTTTGCGCGTACCCGTCGTCATGGCGCCCACAGCGGTACCAGCAGCGGCGGTCGTGGCGACCGTACCGAGGTCCTTTAGTTTTGTTCCCTCGCTTTGGATCGTGCCTTCTTTGTCTTTCACTTTGCTCGCGTCCGAATCCGGAGAGTTCTCTACGGCACCCGGCAGCGTGAACATATAGCCGTTCGGCATGATCATGGTGGTGAAGTGCAGCAGCAGCTCGCCGCGGCCTTTGACGCGGCCGGGCCGCTTCGCTTCCGTGACCTCGCCCTGAACATATGTACCGGCGGGAATGACGATGCGGTTGTCGATGGCGACCGGAAAGACCGTCTTGCAGTAGATCTTGTCGCCGGGGCGCGCGCTCTTGGTGGTGACGGCCTGTTCCAGCGAGACGGGGACGCTGGTGCCAGCGGGAATGACGTAGTCGCGCCCAGCGCCGTTGTCGACGCGCGACGTGACTTCCTTCGCCGCCGGCTGTTCGCGCTTCACCAACTGCGGTCGCGGTGTGTCTTGCCCCAGAAGAGCCGCGCTCGCCAGCAATGCCGCTGCAGTCAACTTCCGCATACCGCACCCTCCCTCGGACAGCCACAAGGATAAACCAAGGTATATCTCCCTGGGCCCCTTGCAGCTAGAACGCTATATTGGCGCGGCCTTGCGCTGCGCTAGTGTGCCCACGCCTCGACGATCACTTTCGCCAGCTTGCCGATCAGCACCTGCGCGCGGTTCTCGCTCGTCCAGCTTTGGTCTTTGTTCTCCACGGTGAACACCGAGATCACGATCGGGCCAGCTTTCGTGTAGACCATGGCGACATCGTTGCGCGTGTCGTCGAGTGCTCCGGTCTTGTTGGCGATGGCCGAAGGCTTCGCCGAGGCGTCCATGGTCTCGAGATAGCGCGGGATGTCGTCGCGATCGTGCTGGCCTTTCAGGATGGCGAGCATGCGGTCGCACATCGTTTTGTCTTTCAGGTCGCACCGGTCGATCGCCAGCATGACCTCGGCCATCTCGCGCGCCGTGGTTTTCCCGAGTCCGAACTTCGGCTGGTCGGGTGGCACCGGTCCGGTCGCTGGCTTGAAGACTTTCTTGTAGAGATACGTGTTCTTCAGCCCCATGGCGGCGAGCTGCTGGTTCACCGGCTCGATGCCGATCTTGTCGATGACGAGATTCGTCGCCGTGTTGTCGCTGAGCTGGATCATCAGGACAATGGCATCTTCGACCGTGATCTCCAGCCTGGGCGAGAGTGCGGTCAAGATGCCCGAACCGGGCACCTGATTCTCTTTCGTCAACGTGATCTTTTCGCTCAGGTCCAGCTTGCCTTCCTTCGCCAGCGTGAACGCCGTCAGCATGATGGGCAGCTTGATGACCGACGCCGTCTTGATCGGCGTATCGGCGTCGACGGCGACCGTAGCTCCCGTTTTCACATTCTTGGCGAACAGCGCGACGTGACCCTCATGTGCTTTGGCCATGTCTTGCAATTGGGTCTGCAGGTCGGCAGCGTGGGCGGTGGCACCGAAGAGGATTGCGATCAGGAGACGCTTCATATCCATCCAGTTCGTCATGCTGAGCGGAGCGACGGCCGCAACGGCGGCCGAAGTGTAGCCGAAGCATCCCTGTTGCACCCGTATGTCCTCGTAGTTAAAGGGATCGTTCGACTTCGCAGCCCGGCTACGCCGCGCCGCTTCGCTCAGGATGACAACAAAGAGTTATTGCCCTGCCCGGCGCTCGCGCTCGCCGTAGATCAGATACTTTTCCCGCATCGCGATGAACTTTTCCACGTCCTCGCGCCAGTCTTCAGCGATGCGCCGTGGATCCACGCCCGCAACGATGGCCTCGAACGCCTTGCGGTTCCCCAACAGCATGATCATCTTCTCGGTCTGGAAATCCTTGGGATACAAAGCGTGCAGTGCGGAGGCAATTTCCACGCCCATCTCGGGTGCATCGAGGATGTTCCGGTCCGTGATGACGATGTTCACGCCGCCCAGCAGCTGTCCGCCGAGCTTCGCGTCTTTCTCCGGCGTGAACGTGATCGGCACGAAGCGCACGCCTGCGATGTTGCGCGCGTTCAGATGCGTGGCGAGTTCGCGCGGCTTGATCCACGGCGCGCCGAACAACTCGAAGGGCGTGTTGGTGCCGCGTCCGACCGAGACGTTCGTGCCTTCGACGATGCACACGCCGGGATAGAGCGTCATGGCATTCAGGCTGCGCAGGTTCGGCGAGGGCGCGACGAACGCCAAGCCGGTGGAATCGAACCAATCGCCGCGCAGCCAGCCGCGCATCGGCACCACGGTGACCTTAGCGCCGAGCTTACGCTCGCCGTTGAACATCTGCGCCAGCTCGCCGACCGTCATCCCTTGCCGAACGGGAGCTGGGAAATAGTCGATGAAGGGACAGCCAGCCGAGCTCTCACACGACCCGCCAGGTGCGCGCGAGCCGCCGTCGGAGACCGGACCCTGAACGAAGATACCGGTGATGGGATCGGGCCGGTCGAGTACAACGAGCTCTACTCCGCTCTGCCCCGCGGCCTCGACGAAGTAACCAAGCGTCGTCTCGAAGGTGTAGAAGCGCACGCCGGCATCCTGGATGTCATACACAACCGCGTCCAGCTGCTTCAGCACATCGAGCGGTGGACGCTTCTTCGCGTCGGTGTTGCCGTAGACGCTGTAGATCTTGACGCCGGTCGCGGTGTCCACGCTGTCGCCGATCGCGGTCGTATCCATCGTGCCGGTAGCGCCGTGTTCCGGGCTGAAGATGGCCGCGAGCTTCAGGCCGGGGACGTTGGCGAGCACGTCGATGGTGCGGCGGCCCTGCAGGTCGACTCCGGTCTGGTTCGTGATAATGCCGATCTGGCGCGGCTTTGCGGTGTCGGCCTTCAGCTCGGCGAAGTTGCTCGCTTCCAGCACGTCGATGCCGGTCAGCACAGCGCCGTTGCGTGACAGCACGCGCCGCATGCCCGGCAGCAGCTCGTTGTAGCCTGTGAGCTCGGCAACGCGCCCTTTCTCTGGCACGCTCGGCGAAAGCTTGAGCGCGGCGGCGACGGCCGTCGCGACTTTGGTGCGCAGCTCGACCACCGATCCGCCGGGACCGCGCGGATGCACACCATTCGCCAGCAGCACGACGTAGGTGTTCGTCGTCGGGTCGATCCACAGCGACGTGCCGGTGAAGCCGGTGTGGCCGAACGAACCGACGGGCAGCAGGTCGCCACGGTTCGACGAGAATGACGTGTCGATGTCCCAGCCGAGCCCGCGCAGCGCGGTCGCATTCGGCGGCTGCTGCGGCGTCGTCATCTTCGCGATCGTCACCGGCGCGAGCAGCTTGTGGTCGAGCAGCGCCTGCGCGAGCTTGGCGACATCGTCGGCGCAGCTGAACAGGCCGGCGTGCCCGGCGACGCCACCCATGCGCCGCGCGCGCGGATCGTGCACGATGCCGCGGAGCATCGGGCCGCTGGTGTCGTCGATCTCATGTGCGGTGGGCGCGATGCGCGGTACCCATTCGCGCGGCGGCAGGAAGCGCGTGCGCGTCATACGCAGCGGTTGGAAGACGTGCGCCAGCGCGTACTTGTCGACCGGCATCTTGGCCACGCGCTCGATGACTTCAGCGAGCAGGATGAAGTTCGTGTCGCTGTAGATGAACTGCGAGCCCGGCGGCGCCGCCAGCTTCTCGGCGCAGGCGAGGCGGATGGCTTCATCGTGGCCGGTCCAGTCGGGCTTCAGGTCGATATCGGGGCGCAGGCCGGAGTAATGCGTGAGCAACTGGCGCAGCGTGATGTCCTGCTTGCCGTTCTGCGCGCAGTCAGGGATGTACTTCGCCAGCGGATCGTTCAGCCGGACTTCGCCAAGCTCGAGCAGCCGCATCATCGACATCGCGGTGGCGATCGGCTTGGTGAGCGACGCCATGTCGAAGATGGTGTCGACCGTCATGGGCTCGACCGTGGGCTCGAGCGCGCGATGACCGAAGGCGCGTCGGTACACGATCTTGCCGTTGTGGCCGACGAGCACGACGGCGCCGGGGATCTTGCGGTCGGCGATGGCCTGCTCGACGGCAGCGGCGACGGGGGCGAAACGCGGGTCGTTGATCGTGCCGGAAGCCGCGCGGGACGCGGCTTTTGCGGGCCTAGCTCTTGCCTGTGACTTCGCCGGTTGCGCGAGGAGCGGGAGAGAGAGAGCCAGGACCAGCAGCAGATGTTTGCGCATGGGGACGAGCGATTGTGCGCGAAGCGATGAGCGAAGTCAAAAAAAGCGGGGAGCCTTGCGGCTCCCCGCGATGCTTGTGGCTGACTGTCGCTTAGAAGATGAACTTCAGTCCGAGCACCAGCGACCGAGCATTGCTCGGGAAGGTGAGTGCCGGCTTCAGGAAGTTCGTTCCCTGCGGCTGCAGCAGAGTGGTGGCGGCAGCGCCGGTCTGGCCGATCGAGCGAATGTCGTTCAGCACGCCACCGACGTATTGAGCGTGGTTCAAGACATTCAGGGCGACCGTGGAGAACTCCACGCTCGCGCGCTCGGTGACGGCAAAGCGCTTGATGATGGAGAGGTCCACATTGTTGATCGCCGGCAGTTGCCACGTGTTGCGGGTGGAGGTGGTCAGCATGCCCTGGCGCGCGCGAATCCAGTACGCGTTGGGGTCTCTGACCACGTAGCCCACCGTAGCGCCTGCCGTGTTGGTGACCGCAGTGACGTCGCTGCCGAGAGCTTTGTTCCCGGAAGGATTGATGACGACACGGTCGCCGGCGGCATCGCCGTTGAGGTTAGCGTCCTGGCCCGACTGGATGTTCGCCCACTCACCGGTCTCGTACGTGTACACGGGCGAGAACTGCCAGTTGCCGATGACGTTGTGCGCGAACCAATTGGACTTCTTGAACCACGGCACGTCGTAGATCAGGCTGATGTTGAAGCGCTGATTACGATCGAGCGCCGAGTTGGACCGCTCCTTTTGCAGGTTGCGGAAGTCCTCCGGGCGGCGCGGTGAAAGCACGGTGGAGAAGAAATCGGCCGTGCTGTTGTCGATGGTGTGGCTCCAGGTGTAAGCCACCTGGAACATCAGGCCATTGGTGAAGCGGCGGTTCAACTGGTTGGCCCAGCCGTGATAGCTGGAGTGGCCGTAGGGCTCGAAGCCGACGATGTTCACCAGGTTGAAGCCCGCAGCAGCAAAGGCCGGATCAAAGCCTACGCCGCCGAACGTGCTGGTGTAGCGGGCCCGCAGGCCGGACAGCGTTGTGGTCAGGGCCGCAATCTGTGAGGCGCTGGGCGCGCTCATGAACAGCGGCAGGAAGTGCGTTGAATCCACCGAGGCGATCTTGTTCAGGCGGTTCTGCACGTTCAAGTGAACGCCCGCAGTACCGACATAACGAGACTCGAAGGTGTAGCTGTTGAGGAACTGGTGCTGCACGCCCAGGTTCCACTGATACGACTGCGGGTACTTCACATCGCCGGAAGGCGGCCCCGTGTTCGGCAAGTGCGCGGCGGTGAGCAGGCGGGCGCAGTGCGTATCGTCCGCCACGGTCACGCCGATCACGTTGGCGCAGAACGACGCCGTCAAGACCGGCACCCCGCTGAACGGCTTGATACCGCCGTTGCGCAGGAACGCGTTATTCGGGCCACAACCCGGGCCTCCCGGGCAATCGCTCGTCTGCCCCAGTTGCGGCGGGATCGTGAGGACGCCGATGTTGTCGTAGAGGATGTCGTAGCCCATGCCAAAGCCGCCACGGACAGACCAGGTGGCGCTGCTGCCCGGCGACCAGGCGAAGCCGATGCGCGGAGCGAAATCCAACAGCGGCGGCACCGGAGCGTTGAAGGTGATCAGGCCGGGAGCGTTGGCCACCTTGTTGAGCGCCTGCTTGTTCCAGCCCAGAGGAATGCCCTGGTACTCATAGCGCAATCCGAGGTTCACCGTGAGGTTGGGCCGCAGCTTCCAGTTGTCGTTGAGGAAGCCGTAGAACCAGTGGTTGTTGCCGTAGTAGACGTTGTTGCCCAGGCTGCGCTCGGCCAAGTCGTCGGGCACCTGGTCGGTGAAGAACAACGAGCTGTCCGTGTAATCGTAGTCACCACGCGAACGCTGGGTGAACGACTGCGGCGAGATGTATTCGGCGGTGTCGATACCGAACTTGAACGTGTGGTTCCCCTTGATCCAGGTCATGTTATCGGTCAACTGGTAGAGACCCTGGATGGCGAACTGCGGTGCGTTCGGGTCAGGCCCAAGGTTGAGGTTCAGGTCCTCGAGGAAGGCGTTCGGGAACTGGTCGAGACCAGGCCACGTCTGGTTGCCGACCGCAAAGGTCTGACCAAAGTGCATGTAGCCGACGCGGAGTTCATTGGTCACGGTCGGGGAGAACGTGTGGAACTCACTCAGCGTGAACAGGTGAGCCGGAGTGATCTGGTTGGTGAAGAACGCCGGCAAGGTTGCACCCGTGTCCACGGACGCCGACTGGTTGTAGATGTAGCGCGCGCGTACCTGGTCACGATTGGAGACGTTGAAATCAAGCGACGACACCAACGCCTTGTTGTTCGTGAAGTTGGGCGCGACGATCGGGATGTTACCCACGGCAATGCAATTGGTGGCGCGACTGGCCTCAGTGCATACAGCCGCTCCGGGACGTTGGACCAACGGGCAGCCCGGATCCGAGGCGCCCGTGCATGGCGCTGCCGCCTGAGCATAGGTCTTCAGTTGGTTGACGTTCGGCTGGTAGACGCTGGCGATGCCGGCAAGCGTGGTGTAGCCGGCCGCCGTGGGAGCGTAAACGTTCGCGCTCGGCGTGGCCGCCTGGCCGATGGGGTTGTACTCGTAGTTGAAGAAGAAGAACAGCTTGTCGCGGAGGATCGGGCCGCCGATCTGCCCGCCGAAGCGGTTGTTGTCGTAGCGCGGGTTCTCCTTCAGGCCCTGGCGCTTGTTCGACACGTCGATGGCGTTCAGGTTGCGGTTCTGGAAGTACTCGTATGCGCGCCCGTGCCAGCTGTTGGTGCCGCCGATCACGGTGCGGTTGAACTGGCCGCCGGTGGAGTGGCCGAACTCGGGGCTGTACTGGTTCTGCAGAATGGTGAAGTTCTGCGTCGCATCGTTGGGAATGTTGACGTCCGGACCGGTAACGCCCTTGTCGTTAACATCCACACCCTCGATGGTGAAGTTGTTGTTGCGCGGCCGCTGGCCGCCGACGCTCGGACCCGAGCCGGCGCCGATGCCGCCCGAAGAACCCACACCCGCCTGCAGCAGCGAAAGGTTCAGCACGCCGCTGCCGGCAGCTGCGACCGGCAGGTCGGCCGACTGCTTCAGGTCATAGGTGGTCTGGATCTGCGCCGTCGTGGTGTCGATCGGCGGCGCGCCTTCGTTCACTTCCACGGTGGTGGCCACCTGGCCCACATCGACCGTGACGCGCTGGGTGACGGTGCGGTTCAACTCGACGACCACACCTTTGACGGTGGAGGCGCCGAATCCCTTCGCCGTCACGTTGAGCGAGTAGCTGCCCGGCAGCAGGTTGGCCAGGCGATATTCGCCGCTCGCATTGGTGGTGGCCGTCGTTTTGACGTTGGTCGCCTCGTTGGTCGCGACGACCGTCGCATTTGGGACCACCGCGCCGGATTTGTCTTGTACTGTGCCGATCAGGTCACCGCTGGTCGCCTGGCTGAAGGCAGACACCGAAGCCAGTACGACAAGAGCGAGAGCCAGCACGCGGAAGAGTCGTGCCATGTAGTTTTCTCCTAACTGGTTTGTGCCGCGCGGAGGACGCGCGGGGGGAAAAAAAGAGTGGAATGTAAGCGGTAACAACATTCTGCCGCCATCAGTGTGTGCATCTGAATTTCCATTCATCGGAATAGTTGTCTTTTACAATCAACAACTTATCCGGTTCCTTCGCCTGTCCTGATGATGCTGCTACCAAAAATGGAATAACATAATAAAGCCGGCTACCAGTTTTGGAATAAGCTGAATCCCTACTTCACTTCAATCGGGGCCTGGACGCTGCCTATGCGTCCACTCAAGTTGTCGCGCACAACCATCGTGAGCGTGTAATTGCCGGGCGCCAATTCGACCGTATCGTTGTAACCGACACCGCTGGTGACGATGGCGGCGAGTTGCTGCGGGTTGAGATTCAGGTTATAGGTGACGCCTTTGTGGCCGGCGTCTTTGCCCGCGCTATTGCGCAGCGCGTAGGCGATCTCGAGGTTCATGTGATTGTTCTGGTCGGCGTCTACCGTCGCGGTCTTAGGCGGGACCATCATGGCGAACTCGAGTTTGCGCTTGTCGCCGGCACCCGCGGGCGGATTCACGGTGAGCTTGAGTGGCAGGCCCGTATAGACGAACGGTGACGTAAGCGCGACGTCAATGTCGTACTTCGCGCTGGATGACGGATCAAGCGTGGCCTGCGTCATGTAGTAGCCCTGCCGCGCCCGCGTGCGATAGTCGCCCACCTTGACGTTGAGCTTGCGCCACCCAGCCTGCTTGTTCGTCTTGTCCACGGGATAGCTAAGCAAGTAGTACGTAGAGGCGTCGGCAGCGGCCTCGCGGATAGCGCCTGTGGTGTCGTTGGTATTCACGAAGGCGCGCCCACCGGTCATGTCGGCAAAAGCGCGCATGGTGTCGAGGATGTCGCGCTGTCGGTCGGATTCGCTGCGCAGCACGTCAGCAACGACTGCGTTCTGCTTCTTGCTGAGCTTGGCTTCGGCGTCGGGCGAGTCGGTCAACAGTCCGCGCGCGTCCACGGGATAGACCGCGATCATCTCGTTGTCGAGCTGCTGCATGACGTGCTGGTAGGCGGAGAACGCAACGCCTTCCCCGATGGCGCCGCTGCGGGGATCGACGCTGAACGGGAATCCACCGGTGACCCAGATGAGCGATTTGCGTCCGGGAACGCCGCTGAGGCGGCTGGCGATCTGTTGCAGCGCGCTGAGCGTGCTGGAAGCGGCATCGGCCTGGCGGACGGAGCTGTATTCGGACTCCCAGCGCGCGATCGTGGCGTTCGCTGCAAGGCCCAGCTCGGCAACGTTGGCGCCGGCAATCCCCTGCGGATTATCAGGATTGTTCCTGCCGCTCATGTCGCCATTCCCGGAAGGACTCGGAGCGCCTTCGTGGATGAGGGTCGGGCCACGGTCGGTACTGTCAGTCGCAACGTTGCGCAGCGCGCCGCGATCCACGCTTTGCATCGTCGGGATCTTCGACTCGGCGTTCTTCAGTTCGGCGATGAGTGCGTTCGTGCTTTGCGTGTAGTCGTGCAGCACGCGCAGGCCGTTATTCTCGATGGCGACCAGTTGATACAGGCTGTTGGGATCGAGGTTCTGCGAGAGGTAGCGGACCAGTTGCCAGCGGGCGCGCGCCTGGTCAACGAACGGGGTGTTCACCAGGTCAAGGGCGATGATGACGAGGCGCAACGGCGCTTCGTCAGCGGTCCGGTTGGTGAATTCGTTAGGCGCGTGCGGCGCGGTGCCCGATGTCTGCGTGCCCGACTTCATCTCCTCGACGTGCGCGATCTTCTGCTCTTTGCCGTTCTCCAAAAGTTGGAAAGCTTCGAGCTTCAGGCCGCTGATCGGCTTGCCGTCCTTGTCGGTGACAACGACGGGCACCAGCACCTGCTGCGTGGTGGCGGTGAACTTGAGCGGCGTCTTGTCGAACTGCTGGTAGCGCACGCCGCCAGAAGCGCCGGTATCGGGCATGTGGCTGAAGTCGGGGATGACCTGATAGGGCTGCTGTTGGGCGGCCATTGGCCAAGCAAGGAAGAGGAAGATGCAGCGGCTGAGGCGAGTCAACATGGGCCCCTCCAGCAACGATACGAGCTAGTATCTTACTCCTGACGGACGAAACCCCTTTGCCAGACAAGGCCACTCCTGACTCCCCGGCGATCGCCCAGCGCCTTGCGCCAGCGCTGGACGTGCTGCGCGCTGCCATACAGCAGAAGGCGTTTCCCGGAGCGGCTTGCGCGGTCGTGCACGGCGAAGACGTGGAACTGTTCGGACGCGTGCATGTTGAAGTGGTACTGTGCGAGGCCGTCGGACGCGTGCGTTATGAAGCGGACGCGCCACTGGTCACGCGCGAGACCATCTACGATCTGGCGTCGCTCACGAAGGTCGTCGCTACCACCACCATGGCTGCGCTGCTGTATCAACGTGGCGTGCTGGACCTGGACAGACCGGTCGGCGATCTGCTGCCGAGATTCTTGAGCGACGATTCCCGCCGACGCGGCGTCTCCGCACGGATGCTGCTCACGCACAGCTCGGGATTGCCGGCATACGCGCGGTTGTTCGAGCGCTTCCGGGCCCCGCAGTGGGCGGCCATGCCGCACGACGAGCGACGAGGCCTCATGCTCGAAGCCGCGTGTGCCGTGCCGCTTGAGGCCGCTCCGGGTACGCGCGCGGAATACAGCGACATCGGGTTTATCGTGCTGGGCGCGCTGCTGGAGGAGGTCGCAGGCGAAGCGCTGGACAGATTCTGCGCACGGGACGTGTTTGGAAAGCTGGGTATGAGTGCGACTGCTTTTCGGGGCGCCGGCGTCTCGCCGGCTGGCCGGCCAGAGGCCGGCTCTACTACGACCATTGCGCCCTCGGAAGACGACCGCGCGTTCCGCGGCCGCGCCGTGCAAGGCGAAGTCCACGACGAGAACGCGTGGGCAATGGGCGGCGTCGCGGGCCACGCCGGTCTGTTCGGTACCGCACTCGATGTCGTGCGCTTCGCGCCGTGCTGGCTGCGGCCGACCATCCTGAAGGCACCCACCATGGAGCTCTTTGCGCACCGCGACGCAACTCCCGGCAGTTCGCGCGCGCTGGGTTGGGACACGCCGAATGCACCCTCGCAGTCCGGGAAGCATTTTGGACCACGTTCATTCGGACACCTGGGATATACCGGGACATCGCTGTGGATCGATCCGGAGCGACAGCTGGCGGTTATCCTGCTGACCAACCGCACGTGGCCGAGCCGAGAGAACGAACAGATCAAGGAGATCAGGCCGCGGTTCCATGACGCGGTCGTGGAGGCGATCGGTGCCTGAGCCAGCAAAGCGCGTGGACCTGCGGGGACTCGCGACGGAGCAGAGTAACCCAACAGCGGCCGACCTCGATACGAAATCGGCGCTGGAGATCGCGCGCATCATCAACGCCGAGGACCAGAAGGTGGCGAAGGCGGTGGAGCGCGCGCTGCCGGCCGTCGCGCAGGCGATCGACGCCGTGGCCGACGCCATCAGGCGCGGCGGGCGGCTGATCTATGTCGGCGCCGGGACGAGCGGCCGTATCGCGGCGCTTGACGCTTCCGAGCTCCCACCGACGTTCGGCGTCGACGCGAAGGTGGTGCGAGCCGTGATGGCGGGCGGCGAAAAAGCATTGACGCGCGCCGCCGAGTTCAACGAAGACTCGCGCAAAGACGGCGAACGCGACCTGGCGCGACTAAGGCCTGGCAAGAAAGACGTCATCATCGGCATCGCGGCCAGTGGTCGCACGCCGTACACGGTGGCGGCGGTTGAATATGCGCGGCGCAAGGGCGCGCGCACGGTCGCGGTGGTCTGCTCGCCGAACTCGACGCTAGCGAAGGCGGCGGAGATCGCCATCGAGGCCGAGGTCGGGCCTGAGGTGGTGAGTGGCTCGACGCGCATGAAGGCGGGGACTGCACAAAAGCTGGTGCTGAATATGATCTCCACCGGCGCCATGACGCGCCTGGGGTATGTCTTCGGCAACCTTATGGTCAATGTCGCCCTCAAAAACGAGAAGCTGGTGGAGCGCGGCATCGGTGTGCTCTGCGAATTGACAGGCGCGGGCCGCGAAGACGCGGTGCGCGCGCTCGAGCAGGCCAAGCACAGCGTACCGATCGCGCTCGTCATCCTGCAGGGCGGCGTAGGGACTAAGGAGGCCCGGAGACGGCTTAAGAAAGCCCACGGCCATGTGCGGCGGGCAATCGGACTTTCGTAATTAGGCGTCGCGCCGGAAGTCGCCGAGAATCCCCCAAGCCACTCCGCAATCCCACTCTCCGCGGTTAATTTTTATGCGCGTAAAATCGGGTACGGGCAGAGGAGCCGCCGCTCCTGGGTCGGCGGTCGTACAGATCCCACAGCCGGCGGTGCGGAAGCCGTGGCTGGGCTGGAGCGCAGAGCAAGTGGACAAATTAGTGATCCGCGGCGGCAGGCCGCTGCTCGGGACAGTACGGATCTCCGGCGCGAAGAACGCGGCGTTGCCCGCGATGGCGGCCGCGCTGCTTACCGAAGAGCCCGTCATCCTCGAGAACATTCCTGCTGTGCGCGACATCGAGACGGAGCGCCGTCTCCTGGTGGCGATGGGAGCGGAGGTCGAGCTTGGCTACGGCCGCGCACAGCATCGCACCACCATCTGCGCGCGCGAGCTGGCGAATCCGGAAGCGTCGTACGAACTGGTAAAGACGATGCGCGCTTCGACGCTGGTACTCGGGCCATTGGTCGCGCGTACCGGAAGAGCGCGCGTCTCCATGCCCGGCGGTTGCGCCATCGGGGCGCGGCCCATCGACCTGCACATCAAGGGATTGGAGAGCCTGGGCGCGACGATCACGCAGGAGCACGGCTATATCGAGGCGACGGCCGAGCGGCTGCGTGGCGGGCACATCAACTTCGACAAGATCACCGTGACCGGCACGGAAGACATGATGATGGCGGCCACGTTGGCCGACGGCGAGACCATCATGGAGAACTGCGCGCGCGAGCCCGAAGTCGCCGACCTGGCCGAATTGCTCAACAAGATGGGCGCGCACATCGAGGGCGCGGGCACATCGGTCATCAAGATCAGGGGCGTCAGCCGGCTGCGCGGCGCCAAGCACCGCATCATTCCCGATCGCATCGAGGCCGGCACCTTCATCCTGGCCGCGGCGCTGACCGGCGGCGACCTGATGATCAGCGAATGCCAGCCCGCACACCTCGGCGCCTTGCTGCAGAAGCTCGAGGAGACGGGAGTAAAGTTCAAGGTCGGCAGCGACAGCGTGCGCGTGATCGGCGACGCCGACCTGCGCGCCGCCGATATGACCACTGAAGAATACCCAGGCTTCCCCACCGACATGCAGGCGCAGTACATGGTGCTGGCCACGCAGGCCGAGGGTACCAGCGTCATCGCGGAGAACATCTTCGAGAACCGCTTCATGCACGCGCAGGAATTGAACCGCATGGGCGCGAACATCAAGATCGAGGGACGGGTGGCGACGGTGCGCGGCAAGACGGAGCTGAGCGCGGCTGCCGTGCTGTGTTCGGACTTGCGTGCGTCGGCATCGCTCGTCCTGGCGGCGCTGGTGGCTGAGGGCGAGACGATCATCGATCGCGTCTACCACATCGACCGCGGCTATGAGCGCATCGAAGAGAAGCTGCGCGCCGTCGGCGCGCAGGTGAAGCGCATCGGCGAACTGTTCCCCAAAAAGGGCACCGCAGGCGCGGCATAGCCCTGGCGTGAATACTCCAACTGCTATGCGCCGGCGCTGGTCGGCCGGCCATGGCCGCTTTCCTGATTGACACTCGCCCGCTGCGGGTCTAGGCTTCGCGTCGCTTCCCAGCTACCCACTTCTTATCTGCGCATTCATTCGTGCTGCGGCCCGTGTGCGGCTTCATTGTGCAAACTCAGGAGGAGAGAGATGACTCGCAAGTTTTGTGTCGTTCTACTACTGCTGGCGTTCGCGACGCCGCTCGTGGCGCAGCAACGCATGGGACCACCGAAGGTGCTGCAGATCCAGATGGAGATCGTCAAGCCGGGCAAAGGTCCGGCCCACGACAAGCACGAGGCGGCGTGGACCGCTGCCCTCGTCAACGCGAAGTACAAAGGCGCGGCCTGGCTGGGGATGAATTCGGTCAGCGGCCCGTCCGAAGCATGGTGGCTGGTCGGCTTCGATTCGTTCGATGCCTTCGAGAAAGAAGCGAAGATGCAGGAGGCGTCGCCGACGGTGACCGGCATCACGCAGCAGATGCTGGCCGGCGATGCAGACTTCTTGAACGGCGGACGCAGCGTCCTGTGCGCGTATCGCGAAGATCTCAGCAACGCGGGCGAGATCAAGCTGGGCGAGATGCGCTATTTCAATGTGCGCACTATTCGGGTGCGCCCGGGGCACAACAGTGAGTATGAAGACATCCGCAAGATGGTGGTGGCGGCGCAGAAGCAGGCGAACGTACCGAATGTTCACAATGCGGTGTATCAGGTGGCCTCGGGCGCGCCGAACGGTACGTTCCTGATCTTCACGCCGCTTAAGACGTTGGCGGAGGCCGACGCGCCACCCAACCAGGCTTACCGCGACGCACTGGGCGATAGCGGCCGCGCTAAGATCGCCGACCTGCAGAGCAAGTCGATCCTGAGCTCGGAAGACGCGATCTTCGCGTTCAATCCGAAGATGAGCAACATGGCACCCGAGACCGTTGCCCAGGACCCGGGCTTCTGGAAGCCGAAGCCGATGATGGCCAAGGCAGCAGCGGCGGCCTCCGACAAGCCAAAACCGAAGGAAGGCAAGTAAACTCTGTTTGACAAAAAAGAGCCCGGTCGAATCGACCGGGCTCTTTTTGCGACAGCGAGTCCTGCTTAGCGCGAAGCGCGCTCCTGGCCGCTCCAGTAGCCGGTGAGGGTGCGGACCTGCAGGTTCTTGTAGCCGCTGGCCTTGGCGGTGACGCGTACCAGACGGTATCCCGGAGCGGAGCTGGGGTTCTTCTTGAAGCCTATGGTGTACTGGTTGCGGATGTCGCGCGCAACCGCCTGGGTGATCGCATCCACCTCGCTGGCGCCCTTGGGGAAGAATGCGATGCCGCCGGTCTGCTCGCTCAGGGCCTGCAGGGCGCGCTTGGCGCGCTTGGCATGATCGTCGCCCAGGATGCCGACGGTGTACACCGTGGGCCCGCCTTCATCCTGCAGACGACGCACCGCCTGCTCGAGCGACTCGCGGCTGGAGTTGTCGTCGCCGTCGGTGACGACGAGCAGCACTTTCTTGTCGAGCGCCGAATTCTTCTTCAAGTGGTCGGCAGAGGCGATGATGGCGTCATACAACGCGGTCGCGCCGCGCGCTTCCACGTGCTCCAGCGCTTCCTGCAGTTTGGGGATGCTGTTGGTGAAGTCCTGGTCGAGGTAGTACTCGTCGTTGAAGTTGACGATGAACACCTGGTCCTGCGGATTGCTCGAGCGCACCAGGTTGATGGCAGCAGCGTTCACTTCGGGGCGCTTCTCGCGCATGGAGCCGGAGTTGTCGATCAGGATACCGAGCGAGACCGGTATGTCCTCGCGGCGGAAAGACGTGATTGGTACGGGCTTGCCATCTTCGAAAACGTTGAAATCGGCCTTCGCCAGCGTAGTGACCAGCTTGCCGTGGTCGTCTACGACCGTGGCATGCAGCACGACCTCTTCCACGTTCTTCTTGAAGACGTAGATGCCGTTGTTATTGGCGGTCGGGTCCTGCGGCTTCTGCGCCTGCGGTTCCAGCGGAACGATGTCGCCCGGCTGCTGTTGCTGCTGTTGGGCGTTAGGATCGGGCTTGGGCTGCTGAGCAGGCTGCTGCGCCGGCGCAGCAAGCACGAAGAACGACAGAAGAAGAACGAGGAGGAGCCGATTATTCCTGGGGCGCATAGTAACCCGTTTTAGCGTAAACGTGCAGTTGCGGCAGACCCTTGGGTGGCAAGAGCTTCACCTTGATCTTGCGCCACTTGCCGTTACGCTGTGGATTAGTTGGACGGTAGCCGAGCACATATTGGTTGCGTAGCTCCACGCCGATCTTGGTGGCTACGTCGGCCAATTCATTGACGTTATCGATGGTGAACGTGCGGCCACCGGTCACGTCCGTGACTTCGCCCAGCAATTGCGGGCCGGAGCGCTCCTCGGGCGTGCGCGGGTCGCGGTCAAAGATGCCGATGGCGTAGATCTGCACGTCCGCTTCCTTCACCATGCTCTTGATCTCGCTCTCGGTGTAGCGCGAACGGTTGTCGCCGCCATCGGAGATGATGAGCAGCGCCTTCTTCTGGTGCTGCGCATCCTTCATCTTCGCCATGCCCATGTAGATCGCGTCCAACAATGCCGTCCTACCCTTAGGAACGGTGTAGACCAGCTTTCCTTGTATCTCTTCGATGGATTTTGTGAAATCGGCGATCAGGTCGGGCCGATCGGCGAACGTGACCATGAAGAACTCATCCTGCGGGTTCGCCGTCTTGAAGAATTCGACCACGGCCTCGCGCGACTTCTCGATCTTGTCGCCCATCGAGCCGCTGATGTCGAAAATGACGCCCAGCGAGATGGGCGCGTCTTCGCTGGAAAAATGGCGGATCGGCTGCAGTTGCTCGCCGTCGAAAACGTTGAAATTCTCTTTCTCGAGGCCGGTGACCAGGCGGTTCATCGGGTCGGTGACGGTGACGTTCACCAGCACCAGGTCGACATTCGTCTTGATGGGCTTGGTGCGCGTGTTGAGCGCGGGATCGATGTCACCGCCGGGAACGGCCGGTGCGGCCGGAGTAACGACGCGCGGCTGCACGTGAACATCCTGGGAACCACTCTGCGCCCAGGCAGCCACACCGAGGGCGAGGTAGATCAGGCAGGCAATGCGATAGAGAACCCCACGACGTCCAGTAGGGCTGCTGGACTCGTGCCCTGGGACGAGCTTGCGGGCCATATACCCTCTGCCAATTTGGCGGCATGTTACCACACGGGGCAAGCCACCAACGACGAGCCAAAAGTACAACACCTCGTTGGATGTCCCAAAGGCCATGGCCGTTGCTCTTTCGTCACGACCGCGATATTTGACCGCCGGGCAAGCGCTAACTCCTTTTCGTACAACCGGCAACCGCCGATTCGCCGGGAGCGCCGTTGTGTTACGGTTTCCTCATGGCCCAGGTGTTCCCGTTCCGCGCCCTGCGGTATGACCCAAAGAAGGTCGACGTGGCGTCGGTAGTCACCCAGCCATACGACAAGATCACGCCCACGATGCAGGCGAAGTATTACGACGCCAGCCCTTACAACCTGGTGCGGATCGAGCTGGGCCGCGCGGAAGCGGCTGACAACGCCGAGCGCAACGTCTATTCGCGGGCCGCGGAATGCCTGCGGAGATGGCGTGCCGAGCAAGTCCTGATCGCCGATGCCGAACCGGCATTCTTTCGCTACTCGCAGACGTTCACCGCGCCTGCCGGCTCGGCGCTGGCCGGGAAACAGTTCGAGCGGAGCGGCGTGGTATGCGCCGGTCAGCTCGAGGATTACAAGCGCGCCGTAGTGTTCCGCCACGAGCAGACGCATTCCGGCCCGAAGGCCGATCGCCTGGATCTGCTGCGCGCCACCCGCGCACACACCGGCCAGCTCTTCATGCTGTACAGCGACCCGCAGCAGCGCGTGGAAAAGCTGCTCACGGCAACGGTGCCACCACTCATCGAAGTAAAGGATGAGTATGGCGTTGTGCATCGGGTGTGGCGCTGCGCGGACGCGAAGAAGATCCAGGCCATCCAGGATGCACTGGCGGAAACGAACCTGGTCATCGCCGACGGCCACCATCGCTACGAAACGGCGCTGGCCTACCGCAACGAGCGTCGCGATCAGGTCCTGAAGACGATGGCAGCGGCCGAAGGCGCGGGCACCGGGCTCGGCACCGGGTCATTCATGTGGAAGGAAGAATGGACTGCCTTCGAGCGCGCCATGATGACGCTGGTGAACATGGATGCGCCCGGACTGCTGGTCCTGCCGACGCATCGCGTGGTCTTCGGGCTGCCGAGCTTTGAAGCAGGCGCGCTGGTGGAGAAGGCGCGCTTCGTCTTCGATTTCCAGCAGCTCGCGGGAAGCCCGGAGCCGGATAAGTTGCTCGCCCTGATCGCCGCACGCCAGCCGGGCGAGATCAAGCTGGCAGCGGTCACAAGGCTCGGGACGTGGCTCCTTACCTTCCGTCCGCAGGCCGCACAAAGGCTAATCGGCGATTTGTCGCCCCGGCAGCAGAAGCTCGATGTCGTCGTCCTGCATCGCGTCCTGTTGCAGGAGATGCTCGGGTTGAGCGAGGAGGCGGTCCGTGAGCAGCAGCACATCGCTTACTATCGCGACGCGCGGGAGGCGGTGGAGCGCGTCCGCCAAGGCGCCGACGCGGCGTTCCTGTTGAATCCGGTGAGCGTGCACGACGTCGCCGAAGTCGCTTTCGCCGGCGAAGTGATGCCGCAAAAGTCCACGGACTTCTATCCCAAGATGCTCAGCGGTCTGACGATCTATGCGCTGGAATAAGTGGCACGCGGTCCTGCTGCTGGTCGGCGCGGTCTGCATCGTGCCCAGCCGGACGGCGGAGCTGTGCGTGCGCGCTTCCGGCCCGCTGCTTCTCTTTATTCCTACGCTGCATGGGACAGCCCTACCCGTCTCCGCGGTCGCGGCCAGCGAGCAGGCAGCTGCCAACGACGCGGCGCATCGCCTGGCGATCTTCGCGCCCGGCAATTCCTTCGTGGTGATGACCAACGAGCAGCAATCCGTGGATGTGGTCAACGTCCTCGGGCCGCTCGGCGGCATCGAGATACAGGACAGCGGCCGGAAGTGGAAGGCACGCTTCACGGCCACGGCTGCCCTCAAAGCCGCGAGGCCCGGTGAGGCGATCGAGCTGCGCTTCGAGGACGGCAAGGACAAGGCACGCGTCCGCAATCGCGATATCGCGCTGGGCGCGATCGCGAGCGTGCAGGGCGGCCGGCCTTTCGTCCCGGTGGCGTCGCTGCCGCCAGTGCTGGCGGCGCTGCTCGGCACGCGCATCAACCTGCATGAGAAGTCGCATCGCCTGTTCATCGGCGAGGTCGGGACGCGGTTCACCACGGAAATGAAGACCACGCCCCTGGCGCTGGTCATGACGTTCACCGAGCCGGTGAATCCCGCCGTGAGCACCGAGCCTGGCAAGGTGCGCATGACGTTCTCACACGAGCCGTTGTTGGCGAGCGCCGAGCACATCGCGCTCGATGACAAAACGATCATCGGTGTGCAGTACAGTGAGGCCAACGGCACGGCGGAACTGACCGTGGCGAGCACCGCACCACTGCTCGCATCCTTCAGCAACGGGAACAAAACGATCACGTTCGCGCCCGCGCCGCCAACCACCGAAGCCGCAGCGCAGCAGCCGCCCGCGCCTGCACCTCCCCCTGCGGTGACGCCCGAAGCGCCGGCGACGACGCCCGCGGCTCCGACGCCTGCGCCGGCGCACGCGCGGATGCTAGTACTGATCGACGCGGCGCACGGCGGCGAAGAGCGCGGCGCGCAGTTAAGCGACAAGCTCGCGGAAAAAGACGTGACGCTCGCGCTCGCTCGCCGCCTGAAGGCGGAGCTCAACGCGCGCGGCATCACGGCGGCACTATTGCACGAGCAGGACACGACGCTCACGCTCGACCAGCGCGCACAGGCCGCGAATTCGGCGCGTCCGTGGCTCTACATCGCGCTGCATGCGGCTTCGAGCGGTACCGGCATCCGCGTTTACACGCCGTTGCTGCCCGCGCCACCGGGCGCGCCCACCGGTCTCGTGTTGTGGGGACGCGCGCAGCAGAATTCCTGGACAGCGAGCCGCAGCCTGGGCGACGCACTGCTCGCACGCCTCCAGGAGAAGAAGATCGCGGCATCGCTCGCAGCCGCGCCACTGCGTCCGTTGAATAATGTTCTCGCGCCCGCGCTGGGCATCGAGGTCGCACCTCCGGCCACGCCGGGCGGCGTGGATCAACTGGCGTCGGTACCGTTCCAGCAACAGACCGCCGTCGCGCTCGCCACGGCGCTGGCCGACGCGCAACGCGCGCTCGAGGCCGCGAATCGCGCGCGCCGGGGGAAAGGCGCGTCATGATCCCGCGCGCGCTGCAGATCACCGTCGTGCTGCTGGTGGCCGGCGTCTTCGGCATGGGCCTGTACGTGCTTCACCTGAAGCAGCGCAACGAAGAGATGGAGAGCGAGCAGAAGGCAGCGCAACGCCCGCTCAAGCCGCCGGTCAAGGGCGCGGCGGCCGATGTGATGCTGTATTTCGCCGACGACGCCGCGCGGCAGTTGCGCAGCCAGAAGATCAACACGCCACTGCCTGCGGATCCCGCGGAACGCGACCGCGAACTGCTGCGCGCCGTGCTGGCCATATACCAGGCGAAGGATCCGCCGCACGCCATCGGCGCCGGCGCCGACATACGGGCGGTGTATCTCGTACGGGATGACACGGCGGTCATCGACCTCACGGCGCAATTCGCTGCCGACCACCCTTCGGGTGTGCTCGAGGAATCACTCACGATCGTGTCGCTGATCCAGACGCTGGCGGCGAATTCACCGGGACTGGCGCGCGTGAAGTTTCTCGTCGATGGCCATGAGCGCGAGACGCTGGCAGGCCATGCCGACCTGCACGACTTCTACGACACAGCGTCGGTAGCGAGCTGGGTCGGCGCGGGCAAGTAACGCCTGCTATCATCCGCAACTCATGGTCTTTCGCTCCGACAATCGCACAGCCGACCAGATGCGGCCGGTCAACATAATCCCCGACTTCATCTCGACCGCCGAAGGCTCGGTGCTGATCGAGATCGGCAACACGCGCGTCATCTGTA
>CAYWSH010000024.1:0-31451 GCA_964460655.1 uncultured Terriglobales bacterium
CCAGGACGTCGAAATAATTGCCCGAGGCGATGAACTTGGTGGCGATCTCTGCCGTCCCATTGACCGCGACGTTCACACGTCCTTCGGGCGCGCAAGCGAACAAGTCCTCCAGCGTCTTGTTAGCGTCGCGAAACTGCTGGTACATCGGATAGGAAAATGTGCTGCTCAGGCGCTGCCCACCTTCCTGCTGCACAAAGCCGTAGTCGCTGAAGTCGGTGCCCATGTCGTTGTCGCCCAGCCAGCGGAAGCGCACCAGCGTCTCGGGATGCGCGACGGGGACGGTACGGAGGAGCAGTCCATTGATGGCGGCGAAGATGGCGGTATTGGCGCCGATGCCGAGCGCTAGCAACAGGACGACGGTAAGGGTCCAGCCTTTGGTGCGCAGCAGTAAGCGGATGGCGTGGCGCAGGTCTCGGATCACGATGCCACCTCACGCGATTCCGTATAGACGTACGGCAAGAGGGAAATGTTTGGGGAAAGTGTGAGGCAGGATCTAGGTCCCTCCGGTACTGACACCCAGACGAGCAAAGGACGCTCGTCTGGGGCACCCGGCAGAATCTGATTCGACCCATTGATCGCTACCCGGGCGATGGCGAGAGAGCCATACGAGAGATGTCCGGTATGGGCGTCCAGTTGAGTGACGGAGAGAGCTGGACTCGACTCGCCAAACCACGCTGACACACACGGGTGATAGGAAGCCAGAGGGCAGTTTTGAGCGCCCCTGTCTCCTAACCCTTTCCCACTCTTGACGCCCCTCCCCCATCTTCCTACAATCGTATTCAATGGCCGAGGTATGAATCTTCGGCTAAGCCGATGCATCTAAAGTAGTTAATGGCGCAACCACCCAATCAGATCGGCGAGCGCGAGCGCGACATCCTGACGGCCATCGTGGACACGTACATTGCCACGGGCGAGCCGGTGGGGTCGCGCACGCTGGCGCGCGGTGGGGCGCAGGGGCTGAGTTCGGCGACGATCCGTAACGTCATGGCTGACCTTGCGGACTGCGGCTTCCTGGCGCAACCGCACACGTCTGCCGGGCGCGTGCCGACGGCGGCGGCGTATCGGTTTTATGTGGACCAGCTTACCGGCAAGGCGCAGCTTTCGCAGGAAGACCAGAGCGTCATCCAGAAGCAGTTGACCGGCTCGACCGACGTGCAGGAGTTCATGGAGCGCACGTCGCAGGTGCTGTCGCTGGTGTCGCGCGGCGTCGGCGTGGCGATCGCGATGACCGGGCCGAAGAACGCGCTCGAGCATGTTTACTTTTCGCGGCTCGGCGATCACAAGGTTTTAGCCGTCGTGGTGACGCGCTCCGGCGTGGTGCGCGACCGCTTGCTGCGCGTGGAGCGCGAGCTGGCGCAGGCTGACCTGGACCTGGCGGCGCGCTACATCAACGACAACTTCCGCGGCTGGACGATGGATAACGTCCGCGCCGAGATCGAGAAGCTGCTGGAGAAGGAGCGCAGCGAGTACGACCGCCTGTCGCAGTCGATCGCGCAACTTTACAAGCAGGGCGCGCTGGCGTCGGATCCGGAGCACGAAGCGGTGTTTATCGGCGGGGCGGCGAACTTGATCGGCAGCGAAGAAGATGAGGAGCGGCTGCGCGGCCTGCTGAAAACGCTGGAAGAAAAGCAGCGCGTTGCTGACCTATTGGCCGCGTACGTGGATGCGCACCAGGAAGCGGTGCGCGTCGTTATTGGGTTGGAAGACGCGCTGCCCGAGATGCGCAACCTCGTTCTTATTGGCGCGCCAGCGCGGCTGGGGAACGAGATGGTCGGGTCGCTGGCGGTGCTGGGGCCGACGCGCATCGATTACGAGCACACGATCACAGCGGTGCAGTACATCGCGAAGCTGTTTGACCAGATATTGAATGAGGCGGAGTAACACCTAACGCAGAGGACGCAGAGGACGCGAAGGCAAGGCAAAAGGCAAAAGGCAAAAGGAATCCCACCCTTCGCTTGTCTCGCGTTGCTCGACGGCGCTCAGGATGGGGCACCCGGAACCCGTAGATCCTTCGCCCTTCGGCGTCGCTCAGGACTCAGGATGATGGTTCAGGGTTGGGGATTTCAAGAAGTAATGAAGATCTTAGGAATGAAGAATAGTTAATGGCGAAGAACGGAAAAACAGAGACCGAAGCGCCTGAGCTGGATGTCGCGCACGAGTTGCCGCCGGCGGAGGCGGAGACGCCCGCTTCGGCCGAGGTGCAGAAGCTCGGTTTGCAGAGGCTGAAAGATGAGCGCGATGCGGTGCTCGATCGGCTGGCGCGCCTGCAAGCGGAGTTCGATAACTTTCGCAAGCGGTCGCAGCGCGAGCAGGCCGACTTCCGTGAGTACGCCGTCGCCGAAGCGGCCCGGTCATTCCTGCCGGTACTCGATTCGCTGGAGCTGGCCCTTGCGCACGCGGCAGAGGGTCAGCGGAACGGTATTGAGCTCATCCAGCGGCAGTTCCTGGATGCGCTGGCGCGCGTGGGGGTGAAGCCGCTCGAGACGAAGGGCCAGCCGTTCGATCCGGCGCTGCACCAGGCGGTCGAAATGGTTGCGACCGACGACGTGCCCGATCATCACATCGTGGACGAGTTGCAGCGCGGCTACAAGATCAAAGAGCGATTGCTGCGGCCGGCGATGGTGCGGGTCGCGAAAAAACCTTGAATGCTTTGCCACGGATTTTCACGGATCTACGCGGATCGAATCCTGATCGGTGAGAATCCGTGGAATCCGTGGCAAGGTTTTTTACTGAGGACTGAGAGCTGATTTGCCGACCCAGACCAAACGCGATTACTACGAGATCCTGGGCGTCGTGCGCACGGCGGAGGCGCAGGAGATCAAGAGCGCCTATCGCAAGCTGGCGCTGCAATACCATCCGGACCGCAATCCCGATAATCCGGACGCGGAAGAGAGATTCAAAGAAGCGACCGAGGCGTACGGTGTGCTCGCCGATCCGCAGAAGCGCGCGCAGTACGATCGCTTTGGCCACGCGGGCGTGACGAGCGGCGCCGGCGGATTCAATCCCGCGGACTTCGCCGATTTTTCCGACATCTTCAACGACATTTTCGGATTCGGCGACCTGTTCGGCGGTGGACGCCAGCGGTCACGCGCGCAACGCGGCGCCGACCTGCGCGTGGACCTGACGCTCACGTTCGAAGAAGCCGCGTTCGGCAAAGAGACGGAAGTCACGGTGCGTCGGCGTGAACCGTGCAACACATGCGGCGGCACCGGCGCGGCCGCGGGGAAGTCAGCGACGCAGTGCAAGACGTGCGGCGGCCGCGGCCAGGTGCGCTATCAGACAGGATTCCTCACCGTGGCGCGCACGTGTCCGTCATGCGGCGGTGTAGGACAGGTGATCACCGATCCGTGCAAGACGTGCCGCGGCGAAGGCCGCGTAGTGCGCGACCACAAGCTGCCGTGCAAAGTGCCGGCGGGCGTCGAGACCGATACGCGCATGCGTTTCTCCGGCGAAGGCGAGGCCGGGGTGTTCGGCGGGCCGGCGGGCGATCTGTACGTGGTCTTCAGCGTCAAAGATCATCCGTTCTTCGAGCGCGAAGGCAAAGACCTGTATTGCAGTATCCCGATCTCGTTCGGCCAGGCGGCGCTCGGCGCCGAGATCCGCGTGCCGACGCTCGATGGCGACTACACGTTGAAGGTCCCGGAAGGCACGCAGAGCGGAACCGTGTTCAAAGTGCGCCACAAGGGCGTCGCGTCGCTGAACAGCGGCGGCAAGGGCGATCTGTTCGTCGAAGTGAAGCTGCAAACGCCCGGCAAGCTGACGAAACGCCAGCGCGAGATTCTGAGCGAACTCGAGTCGGCACATCCCATCGACAACCAGCCACAGAAGCGGACGTTGCTGGGCAAGATGAAGGACATGTTTTCGTGAGTACCGAGTACTGAGTACCGAGTACTGAGTTAAAGCCGTACACTCCCAACACGGTACTCAGTACTCGCAACTCCGTACTGCCAATGCGCCGCCGCTGGATCGCCGACGAATTCGATGACCGCCGCGCTGCACTCGTTGGCGCGCATGCCGAACATCTCGCGCGTGTCTTGCGCGCAAACATCGGACAGGAATTCGATATCGCTGTGGGCGAGCGCGTCCGTCGTGGGCGTGTAACGCGTGTGAGCGACGAGCGCGTTGAATTCGAGCTTGGCGAGGACGTTCCAGTCGCGACAGCCGTTCCCATCACCGTCGTACTTGCCATCGTGAAGTTCGATCGCTTCGAGTGGGCGGTGGAGAAACTCACCGAGCTCGGGGTTGTACGCATCGTGCCGTTGGTCGCCGCGCGAACCGACAAGCATCTTGCCGAGGCAGCCGCCAAACGTGTGGAGCGCTGGCGGCGCATTGCGCGCGAGGCCGCAGAGCAGTCGCGGCGGACGGCGCCGCCGGAGATCGCCGAGCCGGCAAAGTTGAAGGACGTAGTCGCGCTCGCGGGGGCGAAGCGCATCGTCTTGGCCGAGGCGGAAAGGGAAATCATGCTCGCGGATGTTCTCGGCGAGGCGGATTTGTACGCGCTGGCAGTCGGTCCGGAGGGAGGGTGGACAGCAGACGAAGTCGCGCGGTTTGTCGGTGCCGGTTGGACGGCGGCGTCGTTGGGGAGGAACATTCTGCGCACGGAAACGGCGGCGATGGCGGCAGTTGCCATAGTGCAAGCGGTAAGGTAGCTGGGCGATTGAAACCCAGACGAGCAAGAGACGCTCGTCTGGGGCACCCAAGAACTGAGAGCCCCTCGCTCCATCACAGCCGTTTTTCCACAGCGACTTTCGCTTTTTCTTCTGCCATAATGCGCGCTGGACATGCCAGCGCCGTCTTCCAGATTCATTCCTACGCCCGAGCAGAAGGTCGCGATCGAGCACCGCGACGGACCGATGCTCGTCTCCGCGGGTGCAGGCACCGGCAAGACGACGGTGTTGGTGCAGCGCGTCGCCCACCTGATCGATAGCGGCCATGCGCGGCCCGACGAGATCGTCCTCATCACATACACGCTGAATGCGGCGGCAAGCATGCGCGAGAAGTTGGCGCAACTGATCAAGCCGCTGTGGGCGCGCGACGTCGTTACCTGCACGTTCCACGATTGGTGCCTCGAGCTGCTCAACCAGCACGGTCATGGATTCCAGGTGATCGAAGAAGACGACTTGTGGATCCACCTGCAGCGCATGCATCGCGAGCAGCGGCTGCCGCTGGAACGGTTCGTGAAAGCTGCATCGCCGGGCGCCTTCATCGACGCCCTGCTGCGCTTCTACGTCCGCTGCACGGACGAACTAGTGAACGCAGCGCGGTATGCGGCCTACGTAGAGCAGCTTGCCAAGGACCCGGATGCGGCGCTGCCGCGCATCGGTGGAGAGAAAGAGGAACTGGACCGCGATGAAGTGATCGCGCGTTGCCGCGAGATCGCGGCGGTGTTCCGCACCACCGAGGATGAGCTGGCGCAACGTGGCTGGGGAACGTTCGGACACATGGTGCTGGGCGCGGTCGAGTTGCTTCAGCGTGATCCTGAGGTGCTGGCGAAGGCGCAAGCGAGCGCGCGCTTCCTGCTGCTGGACGAATTCCAGGACGCGAACATGGCGCAGATCGAGCTGGCAACCCTGCTCGCGGGCAAGGAGCAGAACATCTTCGCCGTCGGTGATCCAGACCAGGCCATCTACAAATTCCGGGGCGCGTGCAGCGCCACGTTCGAGGAATTCGTGCGGCGCTTTCCGCGCACGAAGCGCGCAAGCCTGGTGCTGAATCGCCGCTCGCGCACGCCGATCCTGGAGTGCGCGTGGGAGGTCATCCGCGCGAATCCGGAGGCGATGAGCGACGCCACCGCGGCGGAGTGGAAGCGGCGCAAGCTGCAGTCGGCGCGCGACGAGGGCGCACCGGCGGGAACGAAGCCGGCACGAAAGGTGGAAGTCGCGTGCGGATACAAGGATGACGAGGCGGCGTTCATCGCGCAACAGATCGAAGAGCGCCAGCGCACGCTGCGCTGCACCTGCGCCGGCGAGAAGCATCGCCAGGGCTGGTGCAACTTTGCCGTGCTGTACCGGTACCACTCGCAGCGCGAGGCCGTGGTGCGTGAGCTGGGCGGGCGAAACGTCCCATTCGTGGTGAAGGGCAGTGGCGTGGGCGACACCACAGCGGTACGCGATGCGCTCGCGGCGCTGCGCGCCGTGGCGCATCCCGGCGACCCGCTCAGCATGTTTCGTGTGGCTGCACTGCCGAAGTTCGCCGTCGACCCGGCAACGCTGCGCGACGAGATGGCACTGACGAAAGACACGTCGCTCGCCGCAGCGTTGGCGAAGGCGCCAGGCGGTGACGCGGTATTGCGTGCGCTGGCAGCGGCGCGAGGGAGCATCGATCCGCAGAAGACATCCGCGGCGGAGGCGTTGCAGGTCGCGGTCGCGACGTTCGGACTTCCCGCCGCGGAGGAGTTGAAGGTGCTCACCCAGTTCGTCGCGAACTGGGAACGCAAGCCCATCAGCGGCGAGCGGACACTGGCTGACCTGCTCGACTACCTGCACTGGCACGAGGAGCATGTCAGGGAGATCGGTCTGCCGGAAGACCGCGGCGACGACCGCGTGCAAGACGCCGTGCGACTCATGACGGTGCACGGGGCGAAGGGGTTGGAATTTCGCGAGATGTACCTGCTGCGGGCCGGCTCGTTCCCCGGGAAATTCAATCCACCACTTTTCGACGTGCCGCCAGAACTGCGTTCGCGCCTCTCGCAGGCCGAGGACAACAAGGAACTGCACGCGGAAGAAGAGCGACGATTGCTGTACGTTGCGATGACGCGTGGCGGCGACACGCTCACGTTGTGCGCGGCGCCGGGTCGCGGCCGGGACAAGACGCCCTCGGGCATACTCCGCGGCCTGTTGGGAATGCCGGCGCTCCAGCCGTTCATCGAAATGCGGATGATCGCGCCCACGGGACTGACGCTCGCTGCCGTGGCCGCTCCGGCGACGCCGCTCGCCGAGTGGATGCAGTTGCCGGTAGCGCCCGCATTGGCGCACGCAGCCTTGAGCGCGTCGGCGATCGAGAACTACGAGCAGTGCCCGCTGCGGTTCAAATTGGAGAAAGACTGGCGTCTCCGCGCCAAACCGACCGCAGCGCTGCATCATGGCGGAGCGATGCATGAGGCGCTGAAGTATTGGTCGGAAGGAGCGATGCAGGGAACGCCACCACACGCGGACCAGGTCGTACAGTCGTTCCTCGCCGCGCTCGACGCACATCCCATCGAGGAGGCGCTGCAAGACCAGCTGTTCCGCCGGCAGGGCGAGCGGCAACTGCGCGCCTTCGTCGCGGCACGCGCAGCGGAGCCGCTGCCGCAGGTCATCGCGGCGGAACAGACGTTTGCGATCGAGATCGGCGGTATACGGGTCCGCGGCAGGCTCGACCGGCTGGATCGGCTCGCGGACGGCTCCGTCGCCGTCATCGATTACAAGACCGGCAAGCCCAAGGACCAGAAAAAAGCCGACGACAGCCTGCAGCTTGCGCTGTATGCGATCGCGGCGCGGCGTCTCGGTCTCGAGGCGCGCGAACTCATCTTCTACAACCTCGAAAACAATGCTGCGGTAGTGAGCACGCGTGCACCCGAGGACCTCGCCGCGGTGGAAGCGAAAGTCGTCGAAGTGGCGCAGCGGATCGCTGCCGGCGATTTCGCCCCCGCTCCGGAGTACCGCAAATGCGGGGCGTGTCCTTATCGCGCGGTCTGCCCGGAGACGGAAGACCAGCCGCTCAGCGAGATCGCGAACGCGGTGGCAGCGCCAAACTAGGCGCGGCCCAGCACCAACGCGGAATTCTTCGAGCCGAAGGCAATGCAGTTACACACCGCGTGCTCGATGGCCGCGCTGCGTCCGGCTAGCGGAACGTAGTCGAGGTCACAATCGGGGTCGGGGGTCTCGAGGTTGATCGTCGGTGGGATCTGCGCGTGGTGCATCGCGACCAGCGTCGCCGCCACGCCCGCCGCGCCGCAGGCACCCTGCGGATGACCGATCTGCGACTTCAGCGATGACATCGGGACGCGTGCTGCATGTTCGCCGAGCGCGAGCTTCAGCGCGCGCGTCTCGATGCGGTCGTTCAACTGCGTGGACGTGCCGTGCAGGTTCACGTAATCGACGTCGCTCGGCGCGATGCCTGCTTCCTGTATTGCCAACGTGATGGCGCGCGCGGGTTCTTCGCCGCACTCTTCGAGCCGCACGCGATGGAAGGCCTCGCAGGTCGAGCCGTAACCGCGGATCTCGGCATAGATGCGTGCGCCGCGAGCGCGTGCGTGCTCGAAGTCCTCGAGCACGAACATCCAGGCGCCTTCCGCCAGCACAAACCCATCGCGATCGAGCGAGAACGGCCGTGAGGCGCGCTCCGGTGCGTGGTTCCACGACGGCGTGAGGATCTTCATCAGGGTGAAGCCGCGCACGATGCCCGGGGCGATCGGCGCATCCACGCCGCCGGCGAGCAGGAGCGGAAGCGCACCGCGCTGCACTTCGCGAAACGCGTAGCCGAGGGCGTCGGTCGAAGACGTACAGCCGGTGGTGACCACGTGGCTCAGCCCACGCAGCCCGAAGCGCATGCTGATCTCGCTGACGAGCGTTCCCATGGTGCCGCTGGGGATGCTGAACAACGAGACTTGCTTGATCTTTCCCGTCAGCCACAGCCGATATTGCTCTTCGCTGAATTCCTGGGCGCCGCCGCCGGTGCCGAGCAGCACGCCGATCTGGCGTTTCTCAGCGAGCGACATCGCGGCGACGTCGAGCCCGGCATCACGCAACGCTTCATCGCTGGCGGCGATCGCCATGGGGACGGCGCGCGAGACGTGTTTGCGCTCATGTCGGTCGATCCACGCGAATTCGTCAAAATCTGGAAGCTCGCCGGCGATCTGCACTGGCAGGTCGCTCGGATCGAAGCGCGTGATGCGGCGCACGCCGCTGCGGCCAGCGAGGATCGCATGACAGAATCCGGTGTTGCCGAGCCCGTTCGGGCTCAGCACGCCCATGCCGGTGATGACGACGCGGCGCGTACTCATTTGCCGGCGACCGCCGTTTGCGCTTGCCGCCGGGCGGTGACGAGTTCCGGACGTCCCGGCTTGTCGCCCTTCTCGCAGACTTTCGCCAACTGCGCGTAATACTGCGCCGCCGTCTTCGAGTCCCCGGCAAGCCGTGCTGCTTCAGCCGCACCGTAGAGTGAGCGGAAGCGGTTCGGTTCCTTCTTCAGCGTTGCCTGATAGGCGGCGAGCGCGACCTCGGGCTGATCGAGTTGCAGCAGCATGTCGCCCAGGAGTTCGCGTGCGGGAGCGAGTGGCCCGGGCGTGATGGCGTTCTTCTCGGTCGCGTCCTCGCGTTCGGCCGCGGCGGTCATCTCGCCGAGAGCCTCCTGCGATTGTTCTTCCGCGAGCGCAAGCCAGGCATTCACGCCGCGCCGCTGGATCTCTACTTGTTCCGTCCAGTAGGCCTCGTGCGCGGCGCCCAGTTCGTCGCGGATCTGCTCCAACGCTGCCACGGCCGCGACGGCCTTTGCGGTGTCACCGGCGCGCGCAGCGCCGAGGCCACGCGCGAAGTGCGTCACCGCGTCGGCATAGCGAAATTGCGTCGTGCGCGTCGCGAGCGCAGCCGCGGCCATCCAGTCGTCGTGCTCCAGCGCCCAGCGTGCAGGAATGGCAGCGCGCGCGTATTCGCCTGACCACGGACCGCCCGCGCCGCTGATCAAGACCTTAGGATCGAAGCGCGACGACACTTCCGGCAGCGCGTCGAGCAGGCGACGCGCCGCCGCGTCCTGCCCACTCTGCAGGTACGCGTACATGCGGTAGTCCATGGTGTGGAGTTCTTCGCCCGTCTGGCCTTCGCGGCGCGCGGCTTCGCCGGCAGCGATGTTGCTGGTGATGGAGTCTTCCCAGTAACCGACGCGCGTGAAGGTGTGCGACGGCATGTGCAACGCGTGCGGCGCCGCCGGTGCGATCTGGGAGTACCGCCGCGCCGCGTTCACGGCTTTGGGCGCCAACGGTGGGAAGTCATACGCGTGAATGATGTAGTGCGCCAGGCCGGGATGGTCGGGCTGCAGGGCAAACAGCTTCTCCAGGATCGCGCCGGCCTTGAGCTGCTTGGCATAGGTCTTGTCGGCAGGACTGGCGGCAGCCGCAAGCGCGAGCGCATAGAAGATCTGCGCTTCGCTGTCTTGCGGATAAGCGGCTGCAAGACGCGCCATCGAGTCCTCATAAGCGGCAAACCGTACGGGCTGTGGCGTGGTCTCGTAATGGCTGTAGAGGCCGGCAACGGCGTCGATGTAGGCGCGCTCGCGTGCCGTGGCGGCGTCGCCGGGAGGTCCGAAGGACCAGCGCTGCAAGGCTTCGCGACCCGGCTGCAATTGCACGGGCTGACGGATGGTCGGCGCCATCGGGTTTCCCCACGTGCTGAGTGCGATGCCCCAGCCGGCGATCGCGCACTTCGGATCTTGTTGGAGTACGGCGTTGAAGCCCTCGATGGCGCGCATGAACTGGAACGAGTGCAGCAGCGCGACGGCGCGGTCGAAATCCGCTTGCACGGCTGGTTTGCACGAGGTTTGGAAGTGCACCGTGCCGAGTTTGTCACCGGGCGTTGCCGGGTGCTCGTGTTCCTGCGCGAACGAAGCAACGGACAACAAAACGAGAAAGAGGGTGTGGCGCGCGCGGCTGGTCGGCATAGAGGCCTCCGGCAGGAAAGGGCCTAAAAACTATAATGGATGTTGCGCTCCTCCTGCTTGCGCCAAGGCATGCCGCTGGGTCTATACATCTCCGTCCCGTTCTGCCGCTCGAAATGCAGCTACTGCAATTTCGCGAGCGGGGTGTTCGCGGCGGCGAAGTACGACGAATACGTCGCGCGTGTGTGCCGCGACATGGAACGCGCGGACGAAGTCGCCGCCACAGAAGGCGCCATCGTCCCACGCGACGTTGACACGATCTACATCGGCGGCGGAACGCCCACGATCCTTACGCCCGCGCAGCTCCAGCGTCTGTTCGGCTGCGCGCGTGAGCACTTCAACGTGGCAGCCGACGCCGAAACGACCGTGGAGTGCGCGCCGGGGACATTGACGCCGCAGGTGATCGACCTATTGCTGCAATGTGGCGTGAATCGCGTGAGCCTCGGCGTGCAATCGTTCGTGGATGAAGAAGCGCGCGCGGTCGGCCGCCTGCACACGCGCCAGGTCGTGCTGGACGATATCGCGCGTCTGCGTGCCGCGGGCATCGCGAACATCAACGTCGACCTCATCGCCGGATTGCCGCACCAGACGGCCGCTTCCTGGCAGCACTCGCTCGCTGACGTGATCGCCACGGGTGTGCCGCACGTGAGCGTTTACATCCTCGAAGTCGACGACGACTCGCGACTTGGCTCGGAATTGATCGCCGGCGGAAAGCGCTACCACGCGCACTTCACGCCGAACGACGACGCGACCGCCGACTTCTACGAAGCGGCGTGTGGGCGGCTCGGTGCTGCCGGCATCGCGCAGTACGAGATCTCGAACTTTGCGCGACCGGGGCACGAATCGCGCCACAACTTGAAGTACTGGACGCGCCAGCCGTATATCGGATTCGGGGTCGAAGCGGCCTCAATGCTGCCGCCGGATGACGAACTGCGCGCGGCGTTGAATGCCATCCGCTTCAGCCAGCCGAGTTCGCTCGACGACTACCTTTCCTGCGACGGTTTTCCTGGCAACGAGATCGTCTCGCCGACGGCGGCGCTCGAGGAACGGTTTTTCCTCGGGCTGCGCATGAACCGTGGCGTGGAGTTGCGCGAAGAGGATGTGGCGGTCGGAGAGAGGATCGAGGAGTGCGTGGCGGCAGGGCTGGCGACGGTGGAGGCCGGAGTAATGCGGCTGACGCCGCGGGGGAGGTTGCTGTCGAACGAGGTGTTTGAGAAGTTCGTTGACCTTGAGGCGGCAGTGGAGCACTAGGGTCGCTTCATTTACGGCGTCACAGTCGAAGGGAGCTACCGACGGTAGCGTGGTGCAGGCCCGGGGGGATCCTTCGGTCGCGCTCACTTTCGCGGTCACTTCGTTCCCGCACGTTCGCGTTCCCTCAGGATGACACTAGAGTAAGTTTGTCTGATGGCAGGCCTGAAGGCCTGCTCCACCCGAAGCTGCAGTAACTTGTCCTTTTGTGCGGCGGAACCCGGCTATTTACTGTTCTGTTAATGGGTTAACGGCGTTACAATCGAGCCATCGGCCCGCCATTCTGAATCCAAACGATCAGTGACGGGCACGCGTCCGTCCACGCCATGCCGCTCAATCGCGACGACAAGGTGCCGCAGTTCAAGCTCACGATGGTGCAGTACGGCATCCTCGCGATCTTTCTGGTGCTGGCGTACGGCTTGTGGCGGCTGCAAGTAGTCGGCAGCGATCGCTACGAAGTGATGGCGGAGAAGAACCGCGTCCGCACGGTCCCCATCCTCGCACCGCGCGGCAAGATGCTGGATCGCGAAGGGCGCATCCTGGTCGACAACTATCCGTCGTTCTCCGTGCTGCTGCTGCGCGACCAGTTGAAGACGGTGGAGCAGGACATCGATCCGATCGCCGCCGGCCTGAATCTGCCGGCGAAGGAGATCCGCGATCGCCTGCGCCGCGCGGCGTCCGCGCCCGGCTATCAGCCGATCGTCCTGAAGGACGACATCACGCCCGACGACCTCGCCTTCATCGAAGCGCACAAGACCGAATTCCCGGAGCTCGAGACCATCAAGGTGCAGCGGCGCCTGTATCCCAAATACGGATTCCTCGCGCACGTGATCGGCTACGTCGGCGAGGTGAGCGAAGACATGCTCAACAACCCGCGCTTTGAGCTCTACGAGCCGGGCATGATCGTCGGCCAATCGGGACTGGAGCAGCAGTACAACGACCTGCTGATGGGCAAGGACGGCGAACGCCGCGTGGTGGTGAACAGCAAGGGCAAGGAGATGGAGCGGCTCAGCGAGACGCAGGCCGTCCCCGGTAAGCAGCTGAAGCTGACCATCGACCTCGACCTGCAGATCGCCGCCGAGCAGGCGCTCGGTGACCGCAATGGTGCCATCCTGGCCATGGATCCGCATACCGGCGAGGTCCTGGCGATGGCGTCGCGTCCTACCTTCGATCCGAACGATTTTGCGGTGCGCATCTCGCGTGCCGAGTGGAACCAGCTGATCAACGACCCCAATCATCCGCTGATGAACAAAGCCATCCAGGCGCAGTTGGCGCCCGGATCGACGTTCAAGATCATCGAATCGGTGGCGGGCCTGCAGGAAGGGATCGCGCAGAACCTGGTCGTGCATTGTGCGGGCGGCGGCGTCTTTTACGGCACATTCCGCCATTGCCACCTGAAGACCGGGCACGGCACGACGGACCTGACCAAGGGCATCTACCAGTCGTGTGACGTCTTCTTCTATACGCTGGGCGACAAGCTGCGGATCGATCGTATCGCGGCGTATGCGTCGCGCTTCGGCATCGGGAAGCGCACCGGCATCGACCTGCCGGGCGAGGCCGCGGGCATCATGCCGAGCGAAGAGTGGAAGATCAAGAACTTCAAGCAGAAATGGTATGTCGGCGAGACCATCTCGGTGGCGATCGGCCAGGGCGCGATCACGGTGACGCCCGTCCAGATCGCGCGCGCCATCGCGGGGGTGGCGATGGGCGGGGAACTCCGCCGGCCGCACCTGGTCTTCGACGACGAGGTCCCGCAGCAACAGCTCGAAAAGATCGCGGCTGCCTATCCCGCCGATGTGAAGCTGGAGATCGCGCCGGAGAACTGGCAACGCATCACGGACGCGATGTCACAGGTCCCGTCGCCGCTCGGCACGGCGCCCAGCGCGCAGTTGCCCGGCATCGACTTCGCCGGGAAGACCGGCAGCTCCCAGACCATGAGCAACGCCCTGGCGCAGAAGCTCGGCCATGCGCACTCGATGAACGACAACTCGTGGTTCGTCGGCTTCACGCCGCGGCGGAACCCCGACGTCGTGGTCGGCGTGCTGTTCGAAGGCGGCGAGCACGGCCAGTTCGCGGCGCGCATCGCCGCACAGGTGATCAAAGCCTACGTCGATAAGAAGCACGCGCGCGAAACGCAGCAACAGCAGAAATCGGCGGAGACCAAGCCTCCGGTAAAGCAGCCCGAGCCGAAACCAACGCCGAAGCCGACGGCGGCGCTCGACATCACCGGTGTGTGGACCGACTCAGCCAGCAACGATTTGAAGACCGCGCGCTTCCATATCTCCCACCCTGTGCGGCAACAGCGGCCGCACAAGGGTGGGGCACCCGCTGCCACCTTATTGCGAGCACCTGCACTACTCGCAACTCGGTACTCGCAACTCGGTACGCACTGATGGCGCGCTACATCCGCTACCGCGACTTCGACTGGATCCTGCTAGGGCTGGTGCTGCTCATCTGCGCGGTCGGCGTCAGCGAGATCTACAGCGCCACGCTGGCGACGAAGCTGGCGGCGCGCCACCTGCACATCAGCCAGCTGTATTGGATCGGCGCGGGCCTGTTCATCATGTTCGTGGCCAGCCTGGTGAACTACGAAGTCCTGCTCGACCATGCGCACTGGCTGTACATCGCCTCCATCGGTTCGCTGCTGGCGGTCTTCCTCTTCGGACAGCGCTACCTTGGCGCCAAGCGCTGGATCCAGATCCACGGCAGCCTGCACTTTCAGCCGTCGGAGTGGGTCAAGATCATCCTTATCCTTGCGCTGGCCAAGTACTTCCAGGAGCAGCACCGCGACGCTACTTTGAGCGACATCGCCAAGGTGGGCGCGATTGTTCTGCTGCCGTTCCTGCTGGTGCTGAAGCAGCCGGATATGGGCACGGCACTTACCTACCTGCCGATCGCCGGGATGGCGCTCGTGCTGGGTGGCATGCGGATGAAGTACGCGGCGGTGATCATGGTCCTGGTGGTGGTGGCGATGCCGCTCTATTGGCGACACATGAAGCCCTACCAGCAGCAGCGCCTCATCGCGTTCGTGAACCCCCAGTCCGACGCCCAGGGTTCGGGGTATCAACTTCAGCAATCCCTGATCGCTGTCGGCTCCGGGGGCCTGTTCGGGAAAGGGGCCGGAAAAGGCTCACAGACACAAGGTTCGTTCATCCCTGAGCCCCATAACGACTTCATCTTCGCGGCCTTCAGCGAGGAGCACGGATTTGTGGGAGCCGTGACCGTCCTACTGCTATACTTCCTGGTGCTGATGCGGTTGATCCACAACGCACAAACGGCGCCTGACCGTGCCGGGACGTTCGTTGTGATGGGTGTGGTGGCAGTGCTGCTGTTCCACATCCTGGTCAACGTCGGCATGGTGGTGGGGTTTATGCCCGTCACCGGGATCCCGTTGCCGCTCATGAGTTATGGCGGCTCGTCAGTGCTGTTCATGTTCCTGGCGCTGGGTATCGTGAATAACGTCCGGATGCGCCGTTTCGTGAACTAGCAAAACTTGCAGCACGCCCGTGGCGTGCACGCGTAAGTCGCGGAAGAAGAAAAGGATCAAGAAGTACCGTCCCCAGAGTGGGACAAAACGGCCAGAGCGGCCGGACGATAGGAAGAAGATTCGCACCCCGTCCCGCAGAGCGGGAGGGGATGGCGCACCAGGGATTGGGTAACGGCCCCGTCGAGTCGATCACCAGCGCAAAGCGCGGTGCGGACCCGGCAGTGCGGTCACAAGCCCTGCGGGCGCGGTGGGTATAAAGATCTCAGCGATCATTAAAGGTCACGTTGGCGTAGCCCCTAATGTGGGCACAGGTGTGTCTTTAGTCTCGCCTAGCGGCGCGGCAGTGCGCCGGTATCACCCCACCCGCATCTCTCCTTCGTCCACGCCGTCTCCGCGCCGATAACGTCCCGAAGGTTCGGGACACGGAGATGCAATGAACAAAGAACTGTTTATCGCTTCGACCCCGCACGAGACCAAGGTCGCGGTCGTCGAAGACGACTTACTCGCCGAGATCCATTTCGAGCGCGAGAACGAATACACCCTGGCAGGTTCCATCTATAAAGGCCGCGTGACGCGCGTGCTTCCGGGCATGCAGTCGGCATTCGTCGATATCGGGCTGGAACGCGACGCCTTCCTCTACGTCACCGACTTTCTCGAAGAGCAGGACGAGAGCGAAGAACTGGAGCCCGTCAACGCGCAGCCCTCGCGGCCTGACCGGCAAGAGCGGCAGGAGCGCCCCGACCGCAGCCAGTTCCGCCCGCGCGAGCCGCGAGAACAGCAGGAAGTCCAGCCACATCTGATCGAGGCGCAGCCCGCCGGCGAGCCTATCGTCTTCGAAGGCGGTGCTGACGACCTGGAAGACACTACGGAAGAATCGCAGGCCGGCAACGAGACCGCACCGGCCAACGGCCAGGAGCGCGCCGCCGACGACCAGGAAGGCGCACGCCGCTGGCGTGGACGCAGGCGCCGTGGCCGCGGACGTCGCGGGCAAGGTTTCCCTGAATCGAAGTTCTCGAACGAAGGCCGCAGCGAAGCGCCGCCGGCTGAGTCACGTCCGGAACCGCGTTTTGAGAGTCGCGAGCGCCGTCCGCGGCAGGATTTCGGTCCGCCGCCGGGATACCAGCCGATCATCCTGCCGGGTGAATCCATCTCGAAGTACCGTAACCGTCCGAGTGCGGCGCCGGCGCCGGAAGTGCACGCAGAAGAAGCACACGTACAAGAAGTGCACGACGAACGCTCACGCGAAGACGCGACGAGCGTTGCCGATGCAGGCAGCACCGAGTTCTCGGCCGAGCCACAGGCCGATTACACCGCAGCCCCACGCTCTGCCGACGAAGGTGTCAGCGTGATGGCCGGCGTCGAAGTCGAAGATACGACCGAGACCACAACCACGAAGCACGAAGACCAGCACGAGGAGACGGTTCCGGTCGCAGCTGCCGAAGCGGTGCAGCGCCATGACGACGAGCGTCGCTACGAGCAGATGAACGTCGCGGCAATCTTCGGAAGCGATGAGGAACAAGTCGAGACGGCGCAGGCGTCGTCTGCGGACGAGTCCGCGCCACTCGAGGTTGCCGAGCACGGTGCACCGGGTGGAACGTCGTTCGCACCGGGCGCCGGCCACGTCGAAGAGGAAGTCATCGAAGAAGAAGAGACGGAGATGGCGGCGCTCGATGCCGGCTCCGACGATCTGGATTACGACGAAGAGATGGAAGAGGAGACGCTCGAGCGCGCTGCCGGGGCACCGTCGCTTGACGTCGCTGCCGGCGAGGGCGGCGAAGGTTCAGAGCTCGAGCAACGTGCCGACGCGGAAAACGGTGAGCAAGCCGAGGGCGAAGAAGAAGAGGAATACGACGAGGCGGAGGAAGCCCACGCCGCCGCTGAAGCGGAATTCGGCACGGCGGACCAGGCGGAAGTCCGCGCTCCCAGCGGCACTGCCGGCTATCAGCGCGCGGGCCGGCAGCAGTGGGACCGGCGTCGCGGAGGCCGCGGACGCCGCGGTCCGGGCGGCCGTCGAGGCTTCCGTCGCGAGCCGCAGCGCACGCAGATGATCTCCGAGCTCCTCAGCGAAGGCCAGGAGATCCTGGTGCAGATCGCCAAGGAGCCGATCGGGAAGAAAGGCGCGCGCATCACCAGCCACATCGCGCTGCCCGGGCGCTTCCTGGTCTACATGCCGACGGTGAACCATGTCGGCGTGTCGCGCAAGATATCGTCGGAAGAAGAGCGGCAGCGGCTGAAGCGCATCGTGATCAGCGAGCGCGAGAACGGCCACGGCGGCTTTATCGTGCGCACCGCCGCCGACCACGCGCCGGAAGAAGAGTTGCGTGCGGATATCCGCTTCCTCAAGCACCTGTGGCACGAGATCAAGGCGCGCAGCGAGACGTCGAAGCCGCCGGCGCTGATCTATCACGACCTTAGCCTGGTGGAACGCATCTTGCGTGACCAGGTGAACGACAACTTCACCGCTATCTGGGTGGACACCGAACAGGATTACGAGCGGCTGATCCGCTTCGTGAACCGCTTCCAGCCAGCGCTGGTGAAGCGCGTGAAGCTCTACACCAAGCAGACGCCGCTGTTCGAGCAGTTCGGCATCCAGGAAGAGATCAACAAAGCCCTGAAGTCGAAGGTGTGGTTGAAATCGGGCGGCTACATCGTGATCAACCAGACGGAAGCGCTGGTGGCGATCGACGTGAACACCGGCAAGTACGTCGGCAAGACGCAGCGGCTGGAAGACACCATCGTCAAGACGAACGTCGACGCCATCAAGGAGATCGTGCGGCAGATACGGCTGCGCGACCTCGGCGGCATCATCGTGATCGACTTTATCGACATGGATGAGCGCCGCAATCGGCAGCGCGTGATGCAGGCGCTGGAAGAAGCGCTACAGCACGACCGTGCACCGTCAAAGGTCCTGCAGTTCAACGATTTCGGCCTCGTGGCAATCACGCGCAAGCGCGTGAAGCAGTCGCTGGAGCGCACGCTCGGCGCGCCGTGTCCGTATTGCACCGGCACGGGCTTTGCGAAATCGCCGGTGAGCGTAGCGAACGAGATCTGGGTGGAGATGCGCAAGATGGCGCGCGACTTCGATCATCCGGACATCATGCTGCGCGTTCATCCGGAGGTCGCGAAAGCGCTGAAGGCGAACGGCAGCCGCTGGATCCAGGAGATGGAAGAGCTGACGAAGCGGAACATCATCGTCAAGAGCGATCCGCTGCTCCACCAGGAGCAGTTCGATATTAATTAGCTGCTGGCTGCCGGCTGCTAGCAGATCGTGTGGACGCGGGCGACCTCGCCCGCGTCTTAGCTTATGCGGAGACCCCTCCCCTTACCCCCCTCATCTCGCACGGAATATAAAGTTCGCGCCGGTTGCACTTTCACCCCACCCGATTTGCTACGCTGGAAGTAGGTCATTTGCAGTGCGCATCGTGGCAAGCAAGTCCAAACAGCGACATAACCATCGTCTTTTCTAGATTTTGCCCGCAAGTCCTTTTCGCTCTAGATTTTGCGGAGAATTCCTTCCTAACGCGATGATTCCAAAGATCGCCGCAGAGAATACGTCTTTGCACCAACGCGCCACAAATCGTTCTTGCTTTGCGGCCCTCTCATGCTTTAACTAACGACAAAATGGCCAGAACCGAACACTCAATTAACGACGCGCTCGCTGAGATTCTGCGTGGCACACGCCGCGCGTGGCGCGAAGGCGAGGTAGTGACTTCTGAAGACACCGGGCAGCTAAAAGGCACGAGCGGTCGCCCGGATGTGCTCGTAAATGAACCGAATGTTTCGCCGGTTGTGATCGAGACTGAGGTCTTCCCCGCGACGACGGTGGAAGCCGAAGCACTATCTCGATTGGGCGCGCAAATGCGTACGACAGGCAGGAAGATCTTGTCTGCGATTGCGGTGAGGCTGCCCGAACGATTGCGAAAAAAATACGGCGGTGCCTTGCTTAAAGACTTGGCCACAGCGAGTGATTTGGAGATTTGCCTTTATACGGGCGGCAGCGCAGCAACCGCGACGCGGTGGCCGAAACATGGCTGGATGTGTGGAACTATTGCTGACTTATCAATCCTGACGCAGTCAGCATCAGTTCCTCCCGATGTTATCGATGAGGCAACGACGCAATTAGTGAACGGCGTCAGCGAAGCTGCGGGAATCCTCGGTGACATCGCGAAAGTGAATCATGAAGCAATCCACAAAATAAGTGAGGCTTTGTTCCAGGAGGACGGTGAACAGACGCGACGCATGGCAACAACGATTCTCGCGAACGCGTTCGTATTTCATGAAAGCTTAGCCGGGAAACTTCCGGGAATTAATTCCATAGATGAGCTTCGCGGCAAGAAGAAATTCAATAAAGCGTCTGTCCTGGATGAGTGGCACAAGATACTGATCGTTAATTACTGGCCAATCTTCAACATCGCACGCCGCATCCTCGAGCACGTCCCCGTTGGCAATAGTAAACCGCTCGTCGAGCGCTTGGCGGAAACTGCCGATAGACTGCTCGAAAACCAGCTGATGCGATCGCACGATCTAACTGGCGCTGTGTTTCAGCGAATGATCGTCGATAGAAAGTTTCTGGCGGCTTACTACACGACCCCGGCCTCCGCTGCTCTGCTGTTAGGTTTAGCCATTACGCCTCATGAGACTCCGGCAAACACGTCGTGGGGCGATCCAACAAACATAACTTCCCTCCAGATCGCAGATTTTGCCTGCGGCACGGGCACTCTGTTAACAACCGCATACCAGCGGATTGGGCAACTGCACGAACTGGCGGGCGGCGATTCCGAGGCTATCCACTCAGAAATGATGGCCCGCTCGCTGATTGGGTGTGACGTTCTACCTGCGGCTGCGCACCTGACAGCATCGATGCTGTCGGGCGCGCACCCCAGTGTCACGTACGACAGAAGCTCGATCCTGAATGTTGCTTACGGCAAGATGCCAAACGGCAACATCGCACTGGGCTCTATCGACCTGTTAGACGACCAAAAAAACATCGAGATACTCGATACCACTGCGAAGGCCGTGGGCGGCATGGGCGAGAAGGAGATGGAAACATGGTCGTCTCTGCCCCACGCTTCATTCGACCTAGTGGTGATGAATCCTCCGTTCGTGCGGCCAACCGGACACGAGGGCGCGAAGATTGGTGTGCCAGTGCCGATGTTCGCTGCCTTCGACTCGACTGATGAGGAGCAGCGATTAATGTCGAAGGCCATGAAACGTTTATCAGCTGGAACGGCTTATCACGGTAACGCAGGCGAAGCCTCAGCGTTCTTGGTGATTGCTGACCGAAAGCTGAAAAAAGGTGGTGTCTTAGCCTTGGTCATGCCGCTTAGCCTCATGCCTGGTGACGCGTGGGAGGCTTCGCGCGCGGTTCTCGCGAAGAACTACTGCGGGTTGGTTTTTGCGTCGATTGCGGGAAGAGGAAGCGAAGAGATGTCGTTTTCTGCCGATACCGGCATGGGAGAGTGCCTAGTAGTGGGACATAAAGACAGCACGGGCAGCGACAGGGCGACTTTCGTGGTGCTGAGGGAAAGGCCATCATCCACGTTGCTTGGTGCAACCCTTGCACAACAAGTGCGCGCGTTGGTTGAGTCGGGCAAACTTCGACGCCTCGAAGATGGGCCCGTTGGCGGCACCGCCCTTCGTTTTGGTGATGACATCGTTGGTCAAGCGATGGATGCGCCCCTGCCGACGGCCGGGGGGTGGAACCTCGCTCGCATCGCAGACCTTTCTCTGGCGCAAGCAGCGCATCAAGTCGTAAACGGCACGATTTGGCTGCCAGCCATGGACAAGAGCGAGGCGGTTGCGATTGCTATGGCGAGTGTCGCTTCAATCGGTGCCGTCGGGCCTTACCATGCCGACATCAATGGTGACACCGTAAAGAAAGACGGGACGAAGTCCATTAGAGGCCCGTTTGATATTGGCCCGATCCCGCCAAAAGCGGTCCCCACCTATCCGGTTTTGTGGTCGCACGAAGCGGAGCGTGAAGGAACTATGCTGTTCCAGGGGGAGGCGCAAGCACAGAAGAAGCCGGCGGCTGACAAAGATGAACGCGACGCAATTGATTTGAAGGCCGCCTCCATCTGGGCGTCTGCCTCCAATTGTCACTTTAATCAGAACTTTCAGTTCAACAGCCAACCGACACCGATGCAGTTCACACCCAGAAGAACTATCGGAGGTCGAGCTTGGACATCGATACTGCTGGCGACGCCAGAACAAGAAAAGGCCTTGGTACTCTGGGGCAATAGCTCGCTGGGGCTGTTAGTGCACTGGTGGATCGCCAACAAGCAGCAATCAGGCCGCGGAAACATCACCCCAAACGTATTGGAAACCTTGCCGGTATGGAATGTGTCTTCGCTGGCACCGGAGCAGCTTGCGAAGGCCGTGAACCTGTTCGATGAGATATGCGAAAAGCAGCTATCGCCAATTCACGAAGTAGATAAAGACCCCACGCGGAAGGAACTTGACGAGAGATTCGGACGCGACGTGCTGGGTTTACATGAATCGGTAACAAGAGAGGGCGGGGCCTTGGACATCCTGCGAATGAAACTAGCTCAGGAGCCCTCTATTCGCGGCAATAAATAGGTAGCGCAACGGCTGCAGTCAGCGCACGCCCTCATTCTTCACCACTCTCCCGCCCTTCATCACGAACTGCACATTCTCCAGCACACGGACGTCGGTGAGCGGATCGCCGGGCACGGCGATGAGGTCGGCGATGCCGGAACGCGTAGCACTTCTCTCTGCGAAGCAACCGTCGCTATCGCCCGAGCTCGTTCTTCGCCACCTTTCCACCCTTCATCACGAACTGCACGTGCTCCAGCGCGTGCACATCGGCCAGCGGATCGGCGGGGACGGCGATGAGGTCGGCGAAATGGCCTTTCTTCAGCGTGCCGACATTCTCGCTCCAGCCGAGCAGATCGGCGGCGTTGATGGTGGCGGCGCGGATGGCGTCGAGCGGCTTCATGCCCCACTCGACCATCTTGGCGAATTGTTTGGCGTTGTCGCCGTGCGGATAGACGCCGGAATCGGTGCCGAACGCCATCTTCGCGCCGGCCTGGAAGGCTTTGCGGAAGTTCTCGCGCTGCAAGCGGCCGATCGAGCGTTCTTTCTCGATCGATTCCGGCAGCATGCCGTTCTTGGCGCCTTCGGCGAGGATGAAGTCGTCGTTGTAGATGTCGAAGACGAGATACGTCCCGTGTTCCTTGGCCAGGCGGATGCCTTCGTCGTCGATGAGGCTGGAGTGCTCGATGGAATCGATGCCCGCGCGGATGGCATCTTTGATCGATTCCGTGCCGTGGGCATGTGCGGCCACTTTGCGGCCAAGCTTGTGGGCTTCCGCGGCGATGGCCTGCATCTCTTCCAGCGTGTACTGCGGCGCACCCGGCAGGTCGCCTTTCGAGAGCACGCCGCCGGACGCGCAGATCTTGATGACGTCGGCGCCGTACTTGATGTTCTCGCGGACTTTCTCGCGCGCGGCCCACGGACCATCGGCCACGCCGCCGCCCTTCCAGTGGAATTCCGCCGGCAGCAGGTTCTCGTCGCAGTGTCCGCCGGTGATGCCGAGCGGCGGCCCCGAGGCGCGCATCCGCGGCCCTTCGACCTCGCCATCGTTGATGCCGTCGCGCAGCGCGATGTCGGCAAAGCCGTCGGCCCCGACGTTGCGCACGCTAGTAAAGCCGGCACGCAGCGTGAGCCGCGCGTTCTTTACGCCGCTCACCGTGGAGCGCGGCACCGAGATGCCCAGCGCGCGGTAGCCATGGTCGGTGGAATTGCCGGTGAGATGGGTGTGGACGTCGATCAGGCCCGGGAGGCATGTGCTGCTGCCGAGGTCGATGGGCGTCACACCGGCAGGCGCCGTAGCGCCGACACTGGTGATCACGCCGGCGTCGTCGTAGGCGATGACCTGGTTGGTCAACATCTGGCCGCTTTCGACATCGAGCAGCTTGCCGCAGCGCACCGCGCCAGGCGCGGCCAACGCGAGTGATGAAAGCGTAAGGACGATGATGAAACACAGAAGGCGATGCGAGCGGGACATGATTCCTGGTTCCTCCTGAGGAAGCTGGTGCGGGATTGTAAGATACCGGCTTCTGGAGGCCAGCATGCGCCGCGTCTTCTTCTTGCTTCTGCTCGTTCTCGTGTTCCAGACACTTGTCCTTGCCGATGACCTAGAGACCACCGTCACGCGCATGGCGCGCGTGGGGAGGGCATCGTCGCCCACGTTCTCGCCCGACGGCAAGCAACTGGCGTTCATCGCCGACCTGAGCGGTACACCGCAGGTGTGGGTCGCGCCCACGAGTGGCGGCTTTCCGCGCATGGTGACGGCGGGCACGGATCCGGTGACGTTCGTGCGCTGGTCGCCGCGCGGCGATGAACTCGCCTTCACGCTCGCGCCGGGCGGCGGCATGAACACGCAGATCTTCGTCGTGAAGTCCGATGGCAGCGGGTTGCGCCGCCTGACCGCCGGTGGCCGCGACAACAACAACTTCAGTGGCTGGACCGACGACGGCCTGCGGCTGGCCGTCTCGTCGAGCGTGGCGAACCCGGCGGCGATGGATGCGTACCTGCTCGATCCGGCGAGCGGCAAGCTGGAGCTGGCCGCGCGCAACGAGGGCGTGGGCAACATCGAGAGCGTGAGTCGCGACCGGCGGCGCGCGCTGTTGGGCCGCGTGAAGAGCCGCAGCGATTCCAATCTTTATCTGCTCGACTTGGTCGCGCACACGGAGACGCTGCTGACGCCGCACACCGGCCCGGCGACGTTCGCGGGTGACATCGCGCCCGACGGCAACACGGTCTACGTCGTGACAAACCAGGACCGCGACCTGACGGCTTTCGGGCGTATCCGCATCGGCGCCGGCGGTAAGCCGGGACCGATCGAGATCCTCGCCCAGCACGCCGACGCCGAATTCGACGGCTTCCAACTCGACCACGACGCGACGCGCGCCGTGCTCGCCTGGAACGTCGGCGGCAGGACCGAAATATCGTTCTACGACCTGAAGCGCGCGTCGGCCTCCGGCGGCAATGTGCGGCTCAGCGTCGGTGGCCGCGAAACGCCGGGCCCGAAGCTACCGGGCGAACTTGCGGGCGGCTTTGGCTTCTCTCGAACTGGCGACAAGCTGGCGATGACGATCTCGGGCGCGGCGGCGCCACCGGACGTGTGGGTCTACGACTTCAGCACGTCGCAGCTCACGCAGGTCACGTTCTCGCCGCATCCTGGCGTGAATCTTGCTGAGATGGTGCGTCCGCGGCTGGTGAAGTTCAAAGCGCACGATGGGCTGGAACTGAGCGGTTGGTTGTACGAACCAAAAGGCGGCACGAAGCCAGCGCCCTACGTGCTCAGCTTCCATGGCGGGCCGGAAGGACAGGAGCGGCCGGGCTTCCGCAGCGATTATCAGGGACTCGTGGCCGAAGGCATCGGCGTGCTTGCGCCCAACGTGCGCGGGTCAAGCGGCTTCGGCAAGAAGTTCGTGAACCTCGACAACGGCGAGCTGCGCTTCGAGGGGATCAAGGACATCAAGGACTGCGTGGACTACCTTGTCCAGAGCGGCCTTGCGGACCCGAAGAAGATCGGCATCACCGGCGGGTCTTATGGTGGCTACATGACGATGGTCGGGGTCACGTTTTATCCCGAGCTGTTCGCCGCCGGCGTGGACCTGTTCGGCATGGTGAACTTCGCCACGTTCTTCGAACACACCGAGCCGTGGATGGCCGCGATCTCGACGATCGAGTACGGCGACCCGAAGACGCAGGCCGACTTGCTGCAACGCCTCTCGCCGCTCGGCAAGTTGGACCAGATCAAGGCTGCCATGATGGTGCAGCACGGGGCGAACGATACGAATGTGCCGGTGGTAGAGGCCGAGCAGATCGTGGAGAACCTGAGGCGCCGCGGCGTGCCGGTGGAGTACATCAAGTTCCCGGATGAGGGCCACGGGTGGCGCAAGGTGCCGAACCGGATACGGTCGACGGTTGAGCTGGTGAAGTTCTTTGCTGCCCACCTTGGGGCGACGGCGGCAGCCACGGGAAATTGAGCTCAGCGGGGTCCCCACACGTTTATCCCACCCTTCGCGCCAAACGAAGGCGCTCAGGATGGGGCACCCGCATTCCGTTAGGTTGTTTATTAGGTGTCGATGCGCGCTGCGCCTATAATGCCGCGCACTCATGCCACTGACAGCGGGCACCAAGCTGGGTCCCTACGAGATCGTGTCGGCGCTGGGCGCCGGCGGGATGGGTGAGGTCTATCGCGCGCGCGATACGCGGTTGCAGCGCGACGTCGCCATCAAGATCCTCTCCTCACAACTGAGCCACGACGCGGAGCTGAAGGGCCGGTTCGAGCGCGAAGCGCGGGTGGTCGCGCAGCTCCAGCATCCGCATATCTGCACCCTCCATGATGTCGGCTCGGAGAATGGCACCGACTTTCTCGTCATGGAGCTGCTGGAGGGCGAGACGCTCTCCGAGCGGCTGCGACAAGGACCGCTGCCGCTGGCGCAGTTGCTGCTCTATGCCGGGCAGGTCGCCGACGCGCTGCATCGGGCGCACCGTGCCGGCGTGATCCATCGTGACCTCAAGCCGGGAAACGTGATGCTTACGAAGGCGGGCGCGAAGCTGCTGGACTTCGGCCTGGCCAAGCCGGCGGCGCTGGCCGCAGGCGCGGTGGCGAGCAGCACGTCGAAATCGGTGTTCACGGCGGCGCTGACGCAAAGCAGCCCGGCCTCGCCGCTGTCGCCGCTTTCGAGCGCCGGTACGCTGATCGGTACGGTGCAGTACATGGCGCCGGAGCAGATCGCCGGTCAGGAGGCGGACGCGCGCTCCGATGTTTTTGCCTTCGGCGTCATGCTGTACGAGATGGCGACGGGCAAACGCGCCTTCGAGGGCAAGACGCAGGCGAGCATCGTGGGCAGCATCCTGGCCGTCGAGCCGCCGCCGATCACCACATTCCAGCCGCAGTTGCCGCCGGCGCTGAGCAAGCTCGTGCAATCGTGCCTGGTGAAGGACCCCGAAGAGCGATTGCAGAGTGTCTACGACCTCAAGCTGCAATTGGAGACGATCGGTGAAGTCGGCGCGGCGCCGAGCGCGCCGGCGGAGCGAGTGGCCGGGAAGCGGAGCCGGACCGGCTGGATCGCAGCGGCAGTTGCAACTCTGGCGCTCGCGGCGGTAAGCACTTTCTATGTAATGCAGGCGACGCGGCCGAAGCCGGTAGTGCGCTCCTACATCCTGGCCCCGGAAAAGACCACGTTCGTCACCCTCGGCGCCGCCGCCGGGCTTCCCGTGCTTTCGCCCGACGGCACGCACATCGCGTTCACGGCGCGCGACGAAAAAGGCAGATCGGCGCTGTATGTCCGACCGTTGCATTCACTGACGGCGCAGGCGTTGGCGGGCACGGAGGGAGGGCCGACTCTTCCTTTCTGGTCGCCGGATTCGCGCGCGGTGGGGTTTTTCAACAGCGGGAAACTGCGGAAGGTCGAGGCTGCGGGTGGTCCTCCCCAGGCGCTGTGCGATGTCAACGGAGCTCGCGGTGGAACGTGGAGCCGCGACGGCGTCATCGTACTCGCGGCCAGCACCGGTGACCCACTGGTGCGGATACCGGCAGCCGGCGGCACACCTGTACCCGCTAGCAAGTTCGACGCGGGCGAAAACACGCACCGCTGGCCGCAATTCCTGCCCGACGGCAAGCACTTCCTCTTCTGGGTGCGCAGCGCCAAGCCGGAGAATACCGGCATCCATGTAGGGGCGCTCGACTCCCTCGAACACCGATTGGTATTGCGCAACGACACGGCGGGTTATTACGAGCCTTCCGGTCACCTGCTCTTTGTGCGCGACCAGACGCTCATGGCGCAACCCTTCAGTGTGAGCAAGCTGGCGACCACGGGCGACGCCTTTCCCGTGGCAGAGCATGTAGCGGTCAACGGCAACGTCTACCGGCCGGTGTTCTCGGCCGCGGATAATGGAACGCTGGCGTACCAGAGCGGCGATACCGGCAATGGGACCCGTCTGACGTGGGTCGACCGTGATGGCAAGCCGGCCGGCGCCGTGGGCGAGGTGGAGCGGTTTCTTCACCCTGCGATCTCGCCCGACGGCAAGCAGGTGGCGGTTTCCATCGCCGACGCCACCGGCAGCCGCGACATCTGGATCTTTGACCAGGCAGGGCACAAGACGCGGCTTACCTTTGATCCAGCCACGGAAGCCAACCCGCGTTGGTCATCCGACGGGAAGAAGGTCTTCTATTCCTCAGACCGCAAAGGCCAGAACCACATTTATGCCAAGGCGGCCGATGGCAGCGGCGCCGAAGAGACCGTGCTGGAGACGGGCGGGATCACAGAAGTCCCCTACGGGATCTCCGCCGATGGACGCTACCTGGCTTACCACCAGCAGGATCCCGCCAGAAAGACCGGCGGTAGTGACATCTGGGTCTTGCCTTTATTCGGTGACCGCAAACCGTTTCCCATTGTCGCGACCCAGTTCGCCGAGTTTCTCCCGACTATTTCGCCCGACGGGAAGTGGATGGCGTATGTCAGTAACGAGACCAGCCTGTATCAGGTTTACCTGACGCCGTTTCCCGGTGGCGGTCCCAAGTGGCAGGTTTCGACCGCCGGCGGCGCTATCCCACGGTGGCGGTGGGACGGCAAGGAACTGTACTTCGTGGGTAGCGACAATCGGTTGCTGGCGGTCGATGTCACGCTCGGAGCTACGAGCCCCAAACTGGGAACACCGAAAGCGCTGTTCCAGGCGAACTTCGCGAGCGGGCCAGCAGGCCCTTACGACGCCACTGCCGACGGCAAGAAGTTCCTGGTGCATAGCGTGAACGCGCAGGAGAGCGACGTTCCGCTGACGCTGGTGACGAACTGGACGGCGGAGTTGAAGAAGTAAGCGGGCGTCGGAGCGGCATGCGGTGCAACCCGGCAGCCGACGAAATACGGCCAAAACCAGGCAAAAAGCCTATAAAAACCGGAAATAGCGGAACTTAGCCCTCCCCCCACCTTCCTCCCGCGATAAGCCCTGCCTTTGCCCATTTCGCATTAACACCACAATTACTAGTGGTGCCCTGTGGAAATCTCGCCAGATGTGCCGGACATGCCCTTTCGACACCGCTGTTAAACCCATGTAAACAGAAGAAACCCGAAGAAACCCTAAAGATTTCCTTGACACTCAGGACGTGACCGACCTATAACTCCGCACACTTAGTTTTCCCCCCGAGATAACGAGGACATTCCTCGACCAGCACCCACAGGGCTCCGAAACCGAGCACGCGCCATTTCTGTGGAAAGGGCTATTTGATCTATGGCCGATTCGCCTGAAGTCATGAATATCCGGCAGGCCTCGCACTACTTGGGGATCAGTGCGGACACGCTCTACAAGTACGTATCGGAGGAGCGCATCCCGGCCTTCAAACTGGGTAATCGTTGGAAGTTCAAGAAGACCATCCTGGACGCGTGGATGGAGCGGAAGAGCACGATGGGAGAGGGACGTAACGCGAAGAAGAAGCCCAAGGCGGCGCGGGCCATGGCGGGCGGGCACTAAGGGTCGTAATCCCACACAAGCAAAACCGGCTTGTGTGGGGCACCCAGAGCATTTTGGGCACCCAAGGCAGAGGCACTACGGAGAACAGCAATGTTCGGATTTGGCGGCAATAAAACCATCGTCGGGCTGGACATCGGCTCCAGCAGCATCAAAGCGGTCGAGCTGAAGAAGGGCCGCGGCGGCATCGAGCTGGCACACCTCGGCGTCGAGCCCCTGGCCTCCGACATCGTGGTCGACTCGATGATCGTCGACTCCGGCTCGGTCTCCAGCGCGATCTCGAAGATCTTCAACGAGAACGCGATCAAGTCGAAGGCGGTCGCCACCAGCGTGAGCGGCCACTCGGTGATCGTGAAGAAGATCTCGGTCGCCACTATGAGCGAGGGAGAGCTGGCCGATTCCATCCATACGGAAGCGGCGCAGTACATCCCATTCGACATCACGGACGTGAACATCGACTACCAGATCCTGAGCGAGGACCTGAGCGGCCCGCAGATGGAAGTCCTGCTGGTGGCGGTGAAGAAAGACAAGATCCTGAACTACACCAACGTCCTCTCGCTGGCGGGCAAGACGCCGGCGGTGGTGGACATTGACGCCTTCGCGCTGCAGACCTGCTACGAATACAACTACGAGCCGGCCTCGAACGCCACGGTGGCCCTGCTGAACGTGGGCGCCAGCGTGATGAACATCAACATCGTGAAAGGCATCGTGCCGCTGTTCACGCGCGACGTCAGCGTGGGCGGCAACCAGTACACCGATTCGCTGCAGAAGGAGCTCGACCTCAGCTTCGACGACGCGGAATCGCTCAAGCTGGGCAAGCAGGTGGGCACTATCAGTGAAGACGCCAAGCTGCCCATCCTGCAGCAGACCACCGAGCTGATCGTCCTCGAGATCCAGAAGACGTTCGATTTCTTCCGCGCCAGCGCGGCCGGCGAGCACATCGAGCGCATTTACCTGGCGGGCGGATCGTCGCAGGTGCCGGGCCTCATCGAGGCGCTGCGGCAGGAATTCAGCCTGCCGGTGGAAGTACTGAATCCGTTCCAGAAGATCGGCTACGCGGAATCCATCCCGGGCGCCGACCTGATCGCCCACAACGCGGGGCAACTCGCGATCGCGGTGGGATTGGCCCTTAGGAGTTTCGAACTATGATCCGCATAAACCTGCTCGGCGTTCCGAAACCGAAGCGCGGCAAGCGTGGCGGCGTCGCCATGCCGGCCGGCGGCGGCGAAGGCACCAGCCCGGTCATGATCATGGTGATCATCGCCGCGCTGGGTGTCGCCGCTAATGGCTACTGGTACTACCACCTCACCGGCGAGCGCGACCGCATCGCCAAGGAGATGCACGATGCGGACATCGAGAACCGCCGCTTGGCGCAGGTGAAGGCAAAGTTCGACGAGGCGACGCGCGAAAAGGACCGCTATGACACGCGCGTGAAGGTGATCCGCGACCTGCAATCGAAGCAGAGCGGCCCCGTCGACCTGTTGACCGCGGTGAGCAATACCGTGAACAACACCGACGCGGTGTGGCTCAACACGATGAAGGAAGAAGGCAACAACATCACCATTGACGGCACCGCGCTGAGCGCCAAGGCGGTGGCCAACCTCATCGGGAACCTGAAGAAGTCCGGGTACTTCAAGAACGTCGAGATCAAGGAGACGTACCAGGACGATGGCGTGAAGGATATGACGGCATTCCAGTTCAGCCTCGTATGCGAGAGGCAGGAAAAGAAGAGTTCGTAGGGGGACGATATGGCTGGCTTCAAAGACATGCCGCCGACCGTGCAGATGCTGATCGCCCTGGGCGTCGTGGCCGGGCTTTCGGTGGCCGCGTATTTCGGTATCTACAAGGCCATCGAAGACGACAATGCGACCAAGGCCAAGCAGGTGGCCCAGTTGGTGGAAGAGAACAAACGGCTCAAGGAGTACGAGCCGAAGCTGGCCGATATGCAACGCCAGATCGAGTCGCTCAAGCAGCAGCTGGAGAACATGAAGAAGATCGTGCCGGATGAGAAGCTGGCCGATCAGTTCATCCACCTGATGCAGGACACGGCGACGGCCGCGGGCATCGAGATCCGCCGCTACACGGCGCGCAACATGAACTCACGCGAGTTCTACAGCGAAGCGCCCTATGAGATGGAGCTCGATGGCCCGTACTACTCCATGCTAAACTTCTTCGACAAGGTGGCGAACCTGGAGCGGATCATCAACGTGGGCACGCTGAAGGTGGCGAACCTGGCCCGCGGCGGCGACGCCGGCGTGAAGCACCGCTACCAGTACGCCCCGACCGAGAGCGTGGTAGCGACCTGCGTCACGACCACGTTTTTCAGCAAGGACAATTTCACGAAGCCGAACGCGCCTGCGGCGCCGGCGAACAAGTAGGGTCGAGGAGCAGTCATGAAGCTCGTGAACAGCACGTTGGCAATCCTGATGGTGGCGGGAGTCGCCGCGGCCCAGCAGCCGAAGACGGCACCGCCGTCGCAGGCCGTCGCGGCGCCCAAGGCAGCGCCGCAAGCCGCACCCAAGGCCGCTCCGCAATCGGCGCCTCAGTCCGCACCCAAGACTTCGCCGATGTCGCCCAAGATGCC
>CAYWSH010000025.1:0-27069 GCA_964460655.1 uncultured Terriglobales bacterium
CCGGAGAGGTGGCCGAGTGGCTGAAGGCGGCGGTTTGCTAAACCGTTATACGGGCTAATACCTGTATCAAGGGTTCGAATCCCTTCCTCTCCGCCAGATCCTACAAATCCCAATCACTGTTTGAACCGACGCCGTTGCGTATCACCCTCTTTTGTGACGCAGCTCACGGTCGTCAGCCGACTTTGGCTCCAAAGTGCCGGCATGTTGGCGACTCCTCCGATCCGACTCGAGGCTGCGCCGGCCGCTTACACCGCGGTGGAGGACCGGCTGAACTTCCATGAGCGCCCGTTGGTCGTGATCTGGGAGGTCACGCAAGCCTGTGACCTGGCTTGCTTCCACTGCCGTGCATCGGCACAGCCGTTGCGCGATGTGCATGAACTCACGACCGCGGAGGGCAAGCGCCTGATCGGGGAAATCGCCGACCTCGGCTCACCGATCTTTGTGCTGACGGGCGGCGATCCGCTGAAGCGCCGCGACATCTACGAACTCGTGGAATACGCCGCCCAAAGGGGCGTGCGTCCCTCCCTGACGCCCAGCGCGACGCCTTTGCTGACGCAAGCAGCACTGGTCGAGCTGAAGAGTCGCGGGCTGGCGCGGCTCGCGTTAAGTCTGGACGGCTCGACGCCGGGATTGCATGACAAGTTCCGGGGAGTGCGTGGCTCCTGGAGCCGCACCCTCGAGGCGGTGCGCTGGGCGCGGGAGGCCGGTCTGCCGGTGCAGATCAATACTACGGTCACGGCCCACAATCGGCATGACCTGGAGAACATCGCCACGCTACTTGAGCGGCAGGATGTGGTCCTGTGGAGCGTGTTCTTCCTCGTGCCGACGGGCCGTGGCCGCAGCGAAGACCTGATCTCCGCGCAACAAGCGGAAGAGGTCTTCGCGCAACTTTATGACCTCGCGAAGCGGGTGAGGTTCCACATCAAGACCACGGAAGGCCAGCACTATCGCCGGTTCCTGATCCAGCAGAAGAGGAAGGAAGCGGCCGGCGGCGATGCATCGAAGCGCAGCCGCGTGCCGGATCGCATCGGTGTCAACGACGGCAAGGGTTTCATCTTTATTTCGCATCTCGGCGATGTGTATCCCAGTGGCTTCCTCCCGCTTTTCTGCGGGAGCGTGCGCGAGAGCTCGCTCGCGGACATCTATCGCAACTCGCCTCTGCTGCAAGCGCTGCGCGATCCCGAGCACTTGAAGGGGAAATGCGGGATCTGCGGCTTCAACCAAGTGTGTGGCGGCTCGCGCGCGCGCGCTTTTGCGGCGACGCGCGATCCGTTTGCGCCCGATCCTTTGTGCGCTTACGATCCGCTCTGCGGAGCCGCCACGTGACTCCTCCCCTGCCATCCCGCGTAGCGGTCGAGCACTGCGTAGGCGACGTGACGCTGCGGGATAGCCGGGCGGTCCACATCCGCCCCATCCGGCTCGACGACGAGCCGGCCATGAGCCGCTTCCATGCGTCGCTGAGCGAACGCAGCACGTACATGCGTTACTTCCAGGTGTTGCCGCTGCGGCACCGCACCGAGCACGAGCGCCTGGCACGGGTCTGCACCATCGACTTCGATCTGCAAACTGCGTTGGTGGCGGAACGTGACGGTGAGATCGCCGGAGTGGGCCGGCTCTCGCGGATCCCGAACACGAACGACGCCGAACTCGCTGTTCTGGTCGGCGACTCGTTCCAGAGCCGCGGGTTGGGCACGGAGATGGCACGACGGCTGCTGCAGATCGCACGCGACGAAGGTTTCGCTCAGCTTGTCGCGATCTATCTCCCGGAGAACACTGCCATGCGAACGATCTGTCAGCGATTAGGAATGTCGCGCGTTAGTGCCGTGTGTGCCTCGCCGCAAGTGGCGATGCTGTCGTTATAGAGGCGGTCGTCAGCTGCTTGCCGGGGTAATCCCTGTCGGCCTACGTCTGGCGCAGGGAGACCAACCGACGATAGGCCATCGCCACCTCGCTGCTCAAGGCATGCGACACGCTGATGGTCGCGCGCGGGAACTCCGCCAGTATCTCCATAAAGGCTGCGCGCGGCACAAACAGCGCCGTGACCTTCCGGCTGGCGCGGGCGGTGAATTCATATGCGCGCCCGGCGACGACGGGCCCCAGCCCGATCGTTCCGCCGGCCCTGACCCGATGGGAGACGAGCTGCTGGCCATTCGGGCCGGGCATCAGGAGCTCGACTTCACCTTGACGCAGGAGAAAGACGCCCTTTGCGATGTCGCCCGCGAGATAGAGGACCTCGCCCGCCGGGCATTCGACCACGCTGACCGCTTGGTTCAGCGCACGGATGGCATCGTCGGGCCAGGTCTCGAACGCCGGGTGCGTGGCAAAGCCCGGTTCTGCCGGGCGGGAAGGTACAGGGTCCATGCGCTAGTTGTAGAGCCGGTCGCCGCTCGCCGAAGTGACGGCAATCACTTCGACGTGTGACTGGGGCGACTCGTCAGGCGTTGACCAGCTTTTCCAACGCATGGCGGTCGCGAATCACCAGCGTGGCGCCGTTGACCTCGATTAGCCGTTTGCGCTTCAAGTCGGCGAAAGTACGCGTCACCGTCTCGCGCGAGGTGCCGATGAGCTGCGCGATCTCTTCATGGGTCAACGCGACGTGGATCCGCCCGTCATCTCTATTGCGGCCCTTGGGCTTGGCTGCGTTGGACCACTCCAGCAGCAGCCGGGAGAGCTTCTCGGAGGCAGACGTCGAAAGCCCCAGCGCGCGCACCTCGGCGTAAGCTGCGTGATAGTTGTTGCTGAGTTCCTGCGCTACGCGCAGCGCGGCATCACCGTTCTCGCGCAGGAATACGTGGAAGTCCTGCGTCGCGACAAAGTTTGCCTGGCATGGCTGCAGCGTCTCGGCTGTCACTTCATAGGGTTTGCCGGAAACCGTGGCGCTCAGTCCCAGCACTTCGCCGGCCTCCGCGATGCGCAGGATGATCGTCTTCCCGTCACTCGAAGACGTAGAGAGCTTCGCCCGGCCGTTGCAAAGAATAAAGATGCCGCGCGCGGGTTGCCCCTCCATGAACAGGATGGCGTTCTCGGGATAGGTGGCGACGGAACGGATGCGCTGCAGGTGCTGCAGCGCGGAAGTGGACACATCGCAGAAGAGATAGTCCTCGCGCAGCTTGCAGCCGAGGCAGCTTTCAATGATGTCCAGCCCGTAAGGCGACCGCACCTTGTCCTCCCGCCCGCTATTCGCTCGCTGTTGAAAAGCTGCTGCGATTTTACGCCTCCACCGCCAAGTATCAGCCGCCGTGATCACTGCGGGCTGTGACCGGCGTCACACTTCGCCCACGCCTCTGGCCTAACAATCCACGTGAGCCTGCGAAGGGAGGTCGATATGTCCTTGGATAAGACAGAGCTTCTGGAGTTCCTGCGAGCGGAACTGGCCTTCGTCGAACAAGGCGGCTACGGCCGTTCGGTGCGCACGCCGTGGCGCCCGTCGATCGTATTCCGAGATTCGCCCAGCTGCCTGAATTTCCATGATGAGGCGCGGCCACATCCGTGCAGCGAGTGCAAGCTGATGACCTTCGTGCCGGAAGGTAAGCGCCGCGAAGAGAACCCATGCCATCACATCGTGCTCGACAAGGAAGGCGAGACCGTAGACAGCATGATGCGCACCGACACACAAGCCGAGATGGAAGAGAAGCTCGGAGCTTGGCTCCGCAAGGCGATTGCCGGCCTGGAAGTGCAGCTGGCGGCTGGGCCGCGGCAATAAGCCCGTTCGCTGGACGATGCAGGCCGTGTGACCCACATCACTGCTGAACGCGCGGTGACGGTGTGCAATCGCAACGGATGAATCAGGAGACGGTCATGGCACGTGACAATACTTCGGTCCTGATCAGAAGCTGTCGCTACCTTGCGCCAGTCGCCTTGCTGCTGACTGCGCTCGCCGCGGCCCAGACACCGAAGCCGTCCAGGTCCGCAGCCGGAAAGCCGGCGTCAGCGGCCGCCGATGGCGACTATGTCGGCACCGAGACCTGCGTGACGTGTCATGAGGACCAGGGCAAGCGCTTGGCTTCGACTCCCATGGGCAAGGCATTTGCACATCCGCACACGGACGCGGAGAAGCTCGGCTGCGAATCGTGTCACGGTCCTGGCAAAGCCCACGTGGAATCCGGCGGCACGAAGGAAACGGTCGCGGTCCGCTTCACCAAAGACTCGACGAATACCGTCGATGAGAAGAACCAGTCGTGCCTCGGCTGCCACTCCAACGGCGATCGCATGTTCTGGAAGGGCAGCTCGCACGAGAGCCGGGCGCTCGCGTGTGTTGATTGCCATGTCGGGCATCCGGCCGCAGAGCCCCGCAAGCTCTCCGCCGACGGTCGCTACAACGCACCTTTGACCGACGTCCACGGCACGAAGAAGTCGCAGCCTGAGCTTTGCCTCAACTGCCACCAGATGCGGCGCGCGCAGCTGCAGCGTTCATCGCACATGCCATATCGCGAAGGCAAGGTAACGTGCACCAACTGTCACAATCCGCACGGCTCGCCGAACCCGAAGCAGCTCATCCAGGCGACCGTGAACGAGAACTGCCTCTCCTGCCACACCGAGCGCCGTGGGCCGTTCCTGTTCGAGCATCCGCCGGTCGTGGAGAACTGCGCGAATTGCCACGATCCGCATGGCAGCAGCAATCCGCAGTTGCTCAAGGTGCGGATGCCGCGCGTCTGCGATTCGTGCCATGTAACGAGCCGGCACCCCACTCAGGCCCAACCGCTCGGTTCGATCAAGAACTTCAACCGCGGGTGCACGAACTGTCATTCCGAGATCCACGGTACCAATCACCCGTCGGGCAGTTTCTTCCTGCGGTAAGGAGGCGCTATGAGGACGGCATCGGCAGTGTGTATCCGACTCGCGACCGCTGTGCTCCTGGCTGGCGTTACGCTTGCGCAAGCGCCGCCACCTGCCACGCCGAAGCCCGCCGATGACCAGGCCACGGCCGACCACGGTTGGATCGAGTTCGGCGTGCGCCACATCACCGGAGAGGTTTACGGTCGTCCTGATCTGCCCTTTGCCCCGTCGCTCAGCACGTCGAAGTACAACGAGTATCGCGACCTCCGGAGCGGCTTCTTCATCCGTCGCTTACGCCTGCACTACGACGACGTGCTCGGGACGCACCATTACTTCAGCCTGCGCTCCGAGAAGTCGATCTACAAGGACCAGTCGTACCTCGCGACTTTCGGCGAGTACGGCAGGTTCAAACTGCAGTTCCGCTACGACGAGATCCCGCACGTCTTCAGCAACACCGCGCGCACGCTCTACACCGAGGCGGCTCCCGGCGTGCTGGTCATCGCGCCCGCCTTGCGTAGCACGTTGCAGGCGGCCGCGGCGTCGAATGCCGGCTGCGCCACCGGCGTTGTGGGATGCGGATTGCCGAGCCTGATCCAGACGCAGGTTGTCCCCGGCATGGGTTTCATCACGCCGCAGGTGTTGCGTCGCAATGCCGCCGGAACCTTCGTCTATAGCTTGACGCCCGCTTGGAACTTTTCGGCCTCGTACGGCCGCGAGCACGAGAAGGGCTCACGCCCGATCGGCTTCGTGTTCAACTCCAGTCCGAGCGCTGCGCTCAGCGGAGGCTACGGTGTCGAAGTACCGGAGCCCATCGACTACTTCAATGACACGGTCCGCGTTGGGACCGAATACGCGCGCCACGATGGGGCCGTCCAGTTCAGATACCTCGGCTCGTTCTTCCAGAACAACATTAACGCGCTGGTGTTCGACAATCCGTTCCGCACCACCGACTGCGTTCAGCCCACCGGATGCACCGCGGCGACGCAAGGGCCCGCCAACGGCCGCATGGACCTATATCCCGATAATTCCGCGCACTACTTCAATTTTGCCGGTGCTTTCGACCTGACCCAGCGCATCCGCCTCATGGCCAGCATCACGCCAGGCTGGCTGCGGCAGAACGATCCTTTCGTCCCGTACACGACGAACTCGGTCCTCCTGGCGCAGACCGCAGCGTTGCCCGCAGCCAGCCTCAACGGCGAGAAGCAGACGCTGGCGATGAACTACACCGCCGTCACGAAACTGTTCAAAGACGTGCAGCTGAAGGCCGCATATCGCCAGTACGACTACAACAACAACACGCCCGTGCGCAGCTTCACGCCCGTGCTCGGCGACTTCACGGCAGCGAACCTGGCAAGCCCGGTGCAGAACACTCCGTTCGGCTACAACCGCAAGACGCTGGAGTTCACCGGCAACTGGTTCTTCGCCAAGAAGAGCTCACTCAAGGCTGGCTATGAAGGCGAGTGGATGGATCGTTCGCATCGCGACGTGGAACACTCGCGCGAGAACGCTTTCGTTACCGCGCTCGACTTGAATCCGCACAAAGACGTGAACTTCCGCCTGTCGTATCGCCACGCCGTGCGCGATCCGGAAGAGTACGAAGACGAGGAGGCGCTGACGATCTCGGGCGGCATCCCGGTCGAACAACCGTCCCACCGGCGTTTCGATGAGGCCGCGCGCGTCCGCGATCGCGCCGACGCGCAACTGCGCTACGACGCGACGGACCGGCTGGGCTTCTCGGTGTTCGGCGGCACGACCCAGGATGACTACAACCTGCGCGGCGGGGTGAACAGCCCGACGCCGCTCAACTTCATTCCGGGAACGACGAACCCGTATTACGCCTACGGTGTGCTGAAGGACCTCTCGTACGACTACGGCTTCGACTCCGACTTCGCGCTGAACAACACCACGTCGTTGTTCGCCGAGTACTCCCACGAGCGCTACCACAAGCGGATGGCCTCGCGGAATCGCACGCCCGGTGGCGCGGCTCCTCTCCCGATGGATTGCAGCGTCTCCGGCCGCGCCTGCGACAGCGCGAACAACGACTGGGAGAGCACGGCGCGCGATCTGGTCGACATCTACACCGTCGGCGCCGACTTTTATCCGACGAAGCGACTCTCGTTCACCACTTACTATTCGCTCTCGGCGGCGAAGGGCAACGTCTTCTCGCGCCCGCTCGGCGACCCCACGTTGACGAGCGGCCCCAACAAGTTCGTCCTCACCGGCACGAACGCCGCAGTGGATTACCCGGAGACGACGAGCCGCGCGCATGAGGTGACGGCGGTCTTCAGGTTCAAGCTCACGAAGAACGTGATGCCAAAGCTCGAGTACCGCTTCCAGCAGTTCGACAATCGCGATTATCAAACCTCTCCCATGACGCCCTACATGGGCTGCGTCAGCGCGCTGACCGGCGCCGCCGTACCCGGATGCCCTTCGCCGCTCATCGGTGCGCCCAGCGCGTTCTATCCCTATTTCGTGGTGGGCGATACCAGCGCCGCGCGTTATCTCTTCCTCGGTGTCGATCAGCCTTCCTATCGCGCGCATTACGTCGCGGCCACGCTGGAGTACCACTTCTGAGCTTGTGACCGGCATCACAGCGCTCCGGTTGCGCACATTGTCTACTGGAGCGTCGTGGGAGGCACGAGCATGCGTCGAATCCTGGTAGCGATCCTGTCATCCGCTCTTTTCACCATCGCTGTTCCCGCGGCCTTTGCGGACGGCGCCGCCGATTACAAGGCCAAGTGCCAGATGTGCCACGCCGCGGACGGCAGCGGCAAGACCCCGGCCGGCGAGAAAATGGGCGCACACGATCTGCGGTCGCCCGATGTCGTGAAGATGACCGACGCCCAGATGATCGAGATCACCGCGAAGGGCAAGAACAAGATGCCCGGTTTCGCCGGCAAATTGACCAACGCGCAGATCAAGGACTTGATCACCTACATCCGCGAGCTGCAAAAGAAGAAGTAACGCCTGGCAGCGCAAAAGCGCATTCGCGATGGCCAACGATCAGCAGCAATCCGCCGACGCCGTCCCCGGCCTGCATCACAACCGGCTGAGCTGGTCCGGCCTGCTGGTCGCGATCGTTGCGCTTGCCAACATCGCCTTCTTCTTTGTCGTCGGCTTCTTCAGCCGCTCCGGGAATCCCTACTTCGGCATCTTCACCTGGGTCCTTTTTCCGAGTGTCCTGGTCCTCGGCTTGCTGCTGTTCCTGGGCGGCATGCTGCGCGAACGCCGCCGGCGACGGCGCCTGGGAGCCGCCGGCATCTCCGAGTATCCACGGCTGGATCTCAACTCGGCCGCCACCCGCAACAAGTTCGTGGTCGCGCTGACCGCGGCTGTCTTGTTCGTGCTGCTGAGCGCCGTCGGCAGCTACCAGGCGTACGAGGTCTCCGAGTCCGTCAATTTCTGCGGGAACACTTGCCATACGCCGATGCATCCGGAGTTCACGGCGTATCAATTGTCTCCGCATGCACGCGTGCGTTGCGTCGATTGCCACGTCGGCTCCGGCGCCGGTTGGTATGTACGGGCGAAGCTGAACGGTGCGCACCAGCTGTACGCCTTGTTCCGCAACAACTACAACCGCCCCATCCAAACACCCATCCGCAACCTGCGCCCGGCCCGTGAGACCTGCGAGCAATGCCATTGGCCGGAGCGCTACATCGGCGGGCAGATGAAGGTCTTCACCCACTACTCTTCGGAGCCCGACAACAAGCCCATGCAGGTACGCATGCTGATGAAGACCGGCGGCGGAAGCGCGTCCGGTCCAGTGAGCGAAGGGATTCACTGGCACATGAACATCGGCGTCAAGGTGACGTATATCGCCACCGACGCGCAGCGCCAGAAGATCCCCTGGGTGCGGCTCGAAGACCGCAACGGCCGCGTGACGGAATACAAGCTGCGCGGCGCAACGCTGACCGACGCGCAGATCGCGGCCGCGCCCAAGCGGACGATGGACTGCATCGATTGCCACAGCCGCCCGAGCCACGCCTACATCCCGCCAGATCAGTCTGTCGACTTGGCACTGCTCGGCGGCCGTATCGATCCGTCGCTGCCGAACATCAAGACGCTAGCCGTTTCTGCACTGACCAAGGACTACAAGACGACCACCGTGGCCTTGCAAGCGATCGCGCACGACCTCGACGAGATCTATCGCACGAAATATCCGCAGGCCTACGCGCAACAGCGACCGGCGGTCGACCGCGCCATTGCGGAGACGCAGGCTATCTTCCAGCGCACCATCTTCCCCGAGATGAAAGTGGATTGGCGCACCCATCCGAACAACATCGGTCACTTCTACTCGCCGGGCTGCTTCCGCTGTCACGACGGCGAGCACGTCAGTGCCGATGGCAAGGTCGTGCGTAAAGATTGCGACATCTGCCATGCCGTACTGGGACAAGACGCTGCAGGCGGCAGCATTTTGCGCACGTCCGGCGTACCATTCCGGCATCCGCAAGAGATCGGCGACATGAAGGACGTGACTTGCACGGATTGCCATTCCGCGGGCAGCAATCCGTGATGCTCGCCATCAGTCGCAACAGCAGAAATGAAGGTTCGGGAAGTGCGCATGAACGCTGACCACAGATCAGCGACCCGCCATCTGGCCCTGGGCACGATCTCGTTCGCTCTGTGCTTTGCCGCCTGGGGGCTGATCAGCGCGTTCGCACCTGCTTTCCGCAAATCGCTGCAACTGAGTGCGACGCAAACAGCGCTCCTGGTCTCGGTGCCGGTACTACTCGGCGCACTAGCACGCTTGCCGGTCGGTATGCTCGCCGACCGGTGGGGTGGGCGCCTCGTCTTCTCCGCGCTCATGCTGATCTCGGCGCTGCCGGTCGCGTTCGTGCCGTTCACGCGGACTTACGAGCAGCTGTTGCTCGTCGGTTTCTTTCTTGGCCTCGCGGGCTCATCATTCGCCGTCGGCGTAGGCTACGTCTCGCGCTGGTTCGCGATGGAGCAGCAGGGCAGCGCGCTCGGCGTCTACGGGCTCGGCAATATCGGCCAGTCCGCCGCGGTCTTTCTCGCGCCCGTGATCGCCGCTTCGCTCGGCCAAAGGAGCGTGTTTTTCGGATTGGCTGCTCTGCTCGTGCTGTGGGCCGTGGCCTTCGTGGCATGCGCGCGCAATGCACCGTCCACCGCTCGTCCCAAGAGCGTGCGCGACATGATGGCCGTGCTGGCGCATGCGCCACTCGCGTGGGCACTCTCTGCGATCTACTTTCTGACCTTCGGCGGCTTCGTTGCGTTCTCCATCTATCTGCCCACATTGTTGCGCGACCAGTTCGGCCTCACCGCCCCCGATGCCGGCTTTCGTACCGCCGGATTCGTCGTGCTCGCAACCTTGATGCGTCCGCTCGGTGGCTGGCTGAGCGACCGCATCGGCGGTGCCCGTGTGCTCAGCGCCGTGCTCGTCGGTATCGGCGTGTTCTCACTGCTGCTCGGCTGGCCACGCATGGTGCCGTTCACCGTGGGAGCACTCGGCTGCTCGGCGCTACTCGGACTCGGCAACGGCGCGGTGTTCCAGTTGGTGCCACGGTTCTTTCCCGCTGAACGCGCGACGATCACCGGACTGGTCGGTGCCATGGGTGGGTTGGGTGGCTTCTTCCCGCCGCTGCTGCTCGGCTTCTTCCGTGATCGCATCGGTGCCGCCTGGCCGGGCTTCCTGCTACTCTCCGCTACCGCGTGGACGCTTTGGTGGATGAACCAGCGCGTCTTCTTACCTCGGCAGGAAGAGGGTGAGCTGCATCTGCCTGCCGAGTTCACACGCACTGCCGATCGCCTCCGCGCCGGCGCGTGGGCGACGTTGTGGACCGCGGTGCTCGCAGCGTCGATCGTCGTTGGCTCGCGCAATCTACAGAACTTCGACCCGGCGCTCGTGGTCTACACCTTCGCTGTGATCTTCGCGACCTGGGGCGTGGTGTATCACTACAACGTGTGGCTGCAAAAGCCACCTACGCGCGTGTACTGGCAACGCGGCTGGCAACTGCTCCGTGAACACGGCGTGTTGCGCAGCCTGACGAGTCTGATAGCGATCGCCGGCACTCACCTGTTCGCCCAGAGGTTCATCGCGAAGCGCTCGGCCACGCGCTGGCTGATGCATCAGTTCCTCTTCTGGGGCTGCATCCTGGCGGCAGCGATCACGTTCCCGCTGGTCTTCGGGTGGATCCACTTCACGACGGCGCCGAACGACCAGATGCTCTACGTGACGCACGTCTTCGGCTTTGCAGTGTTCCGCTTCCGACTGCACACCTTCGCCGCCTTCATGATCTTTCACGGTCTCGATGTGGCCGCGTGCCTCGTGCTCGCGGGCATCGCGCTGTCGCTATCGCGACGCATGCGCGACCTGGGCGCGATCGCGGTCCAAAACCTCACGATGGACTTCCTCCCGCTCATACTGCTCTTCGCGATCTCCGTCACTGGGCTTGCCCTGACTGTCTCGCAGGAATGGTTGCGCGGCAGCTTCTACGAGTTCCTGTCGATCACCCATGCCATCACGGTGATCGCCGGGCTGCTGTATCTGCCATTCGGGAAGTTCTTCCACATTTTCCAACGGCCGGCGCAGCTCGGTGTGAAGCTTTACCAACAAGTAGGAGAGAGCGCGGAAGGTGCTCTGTGTGCGCACTGCGGTGAGCGCTTTGCTTCGCGGATGCAGATCGACGACCTGAAGCGCGTTCTGCCGCAGGTGGGCTTTGACTATCGGCTGCGCGGCGCGACGGACCACTGGCAGGAGCTCTGCCCCGCGTGCAAACGGCGGACACTCTCGGCGGTCCAACTTCGCTTGCAGGAGGAGACGCATGGCGAAGCCGCCGGCTTCTGACGAGCAACTGATCGCGCAGTTCGGGCCGCGACTGAACTACGCGCCGCCGGGTGGCTGGGGCGAGGAGTCCGTCCATCCGGCAGAGAAGCTCGTGAAGACGCATTGCTGCTTCTGCGGGCAGCAATGCGGTATCCAGTTGAAGGTGCGCGCCAACACCATCATCGGCTTCGAGCCTTGGGAAGAATTCCCGTTCAATCGTGGCATGTTGTGCCCGAAAGGCGTGAAGCGGTACTTGCAGTCGAGTCATCCTGACCGATTGCTCGCGCCGCTCATGCGCACGGATGCCGGTTTTCGCTCCGCGAATTGGGAAGAAGCGCTCGACTTCACCGTGCGCCGCATCCGCGAAGTACAGCAGAAATACGGCAAAGACGCGGTCGCGATTTACGGTGGTGCATCGCTCTCCACCGAGAAGTCATACCTGCTCGGCAAATTCGCGCGGCTCGCTGTCGGCACACGGCACATCGACTACAACGGCCGCCTGTGCATGGTCTCGGCCGGTACGGCGTACAAGCTGGCGTTCGGCATCGACCGCAGCACGATCCCCTGGAGTGAGATCCCGAAGGCGGAGGTGTTGTTCGTCATCGGTGCGAACATCGGGGATTGCGCGCCTATCACGACGGACTATATCTGGCGCTGCCGCGACAACGGCGGCAGGCTCATTGTCGCCGACCCACGCATCACGCCGATCGCGCGCAATGCCGATCTGTTTCTGCCTGTGCGTCCCGGTACCGATCTCGCGCTGTTGCTCGGCATGATGCACGTCATCCTGCGCGATGGGTTGACGGACGGCGAGTTCATCGCGAACCACACCACCGGCTTCGATGAGGTGGCAGCGTCGGCGCAAGCGTGGGACCCGCGCAAGGCCGCCGAGGTTACCGGTATCCCACCGGAGAACATCGAGAAGGCGGCGCGGATGTTCGGCAGTGCCCAGCGCGGGATCGCGATGCACGCGCGCGGCCTCGAACATCAATCCAAAGGCGTCGAAAACTGCTCCGCCGTCATCAACCTATGTTTAGCAACGGGCAAAGTCGGACGAGAAGGCTGCGGCCCGACCATGATCACTGGCCAAGGTAACGGCCAAGGTGGCCGTGAGCACGGCCAGAAGTGCGACCAGCTTCCCGGACAGCGCCACATCGCCGATCCGGCGGCGCGCGCGCACGTGGCGAAAGTGTGGGGGGTCACGCCGGACGAGATCCCACAAGCCGGCTACTCTGCGGTCGAGATCATGAACGCCATCCACGCCGGCGAGATCAAGGTGTTGCTCAGCATTTGTTTCAATCCTCTCGTCTCGCTACCCGACGCAAACTTCACCCGCGAGGCGCTGAGCAAGCTGGAGTTCTTCGGCGTCATCGACTTCTTCTTATCGGAAACGGCGCGTCACGCCGATGTCGTGCTTGCCGGCAGCCTGCATGAAGAGGAAGACGGACTGGGCTGCTCCGCCGAAGGCCGCGTGATCCATTGGCGGGCGTCGGTTGCGCCTCCCGCGAATGCGCGTCGCGACTCTGAGATCATCATGGACCTGGCACGTCGCCTGGGGCACGGCGACAGATTCCAGTTCGCCAGCCCCGCCGACATCCTGAACGAATTGCGCGAGGCATCGCGAGGCGGCGTCGCCGACTACTACGGCATCAGCTACGAGAAGGTCGACCAGAACATGGGAGTGTTCTGGCCGTGTCCTTCGCCCGATCACCCGGGCACGCCGATCCTGTTCGCGGACCGCAAGTTCTACCATCCGGACGGCAAGGCACACTTCCAGGTCACCGAGTGGCGTGAGAGCGGCGATCCCGTCGCGCCTGAATATCCGCATTGGCTCACGACTGGCCGCGTCGTCAGCCAGTATCTTTCCGGCACACAGACACGCCGCATCGGCGCGCTGGTCGATCAGTATCCTGAGCCGCGCGTCGAACTGCATCCGCGTCTTGCCGACCAGTATGGAATCGCTGATGGCGATTGGGTCACAGTGACGACCCGGCGTGATGCGATCACGCTGCGTGCGATGGTGGTGCGGACCATCCGCCCGGACACGATCTTTATTCCTTATCACTGGCCGGGGGACCGAAGCGCCAACCGGCTGACGCATCGCACGCTCGACCCGCGCAGCAAGATCCCCGAGTTCAAAATATCGGCTTGCCGCATCGCCAAGGCTGCGCCGCCGGAACAGGCGCCACACACCACCGCGGGAGGGCGCAGCTAGTGTTCGGCTACGAGTTCTATGTCGATCCGTCACGCTGCATCGGCTGCCGCTCCTGCTTGCAGGCGTGCGAAGAGTGCGAGACGCATCGCGGCCGCTCGCTGATCAACTTCGATTTCATCGACCGCGGCGCCGGCATCCAGAGCGCGGCCTATGTGTGCTGGCACTGCGACGAGCCCACGTGCGCGCAGGTGTGCCCGGCCGACGCGATCAAGAAAGGCGAAGACGGTATCGTGCAGTCGGCGCTCAAACCACGCTGCATCGCGTGCAATAACTGCGTGCTCGCATGCCCGTTCGGCATCCCGAAGATGTTCATCCCCGAGCAGCAGATGATGAAGTGCGATATGTGCTATGACCGCACCTCGATGGGCAAGCGGCCGATGTGTGCGACGGTGTGCCCGAGCCAAGCGCTCGCCTACGTCAAGCCGGAGCAGATCGCGCAACGTCAGGAGCAGCCCACGAATGTATTCGTGTTCGGCCAGCAGAAGGTCACGACCAAGGTCTTCATGATGACGCCGCCAGCGCAGTCTGCTGTGGTCGTGGATGTTCTTGATCATATCTGGGAGGCGCGTTCATGACGCTCTTCCGCTTCCGTCAGTCCAGCCGGGAACCGCTCTGGAAGGAAGAATTCAGCATTCACGCCGCCGATGAGCGCTACGTCTCCCGCCGGCAATTCGCCAAGTTCCTGGTACTCACGAGCCTCGGGATGTTCGTGGGTGACCTGTGGATCCTGGTGAAGTCGTGGTTGCAGCGCGCGACGGTGTATCCGCGACAGTTGATCGCGGTAGTTTCGGACCTGGCGATCGGTGAAGTGCGGACGTTCTCCTATCCGTCAGCCGAGGACCGCTGCATCCTGATCCGGACCGCGGCCGACCACTTCGTCGCTTACAGCCAGAAGTGCACGCATCTTTCCTGCGCGGTCTACTATTCGCATCCGAACAAAACGCTTATCTGTCCCTGCCACAATGGTTACTTCTCGGCGGAGGACGGCTCCGTACTGCAAGGCCCGCCACCGCGTCCGTTGCCGAAGATCGTCCTGGAGCGCTCCGGCGGCGAACTCATCGCCGCGGGCGTGCAGAACGGGAATGCGAGGACAGAGTCATGAACGGCGCACCCAAGCCTCCGCACCGGCGCCTCACCGCGATCACGGGCGCGCTTTCGCTCTTGATCATCTTGCTGATCGTGCAGATCTGGCTCCTGACGGCGAGCCTCGAATCCTACCTCGCGGGTCACCATGGTGTGGCGCTGCCGGCTGCTGCCGTGTCGGGCGTCCTCTTCCTCGGATGCATCGCGCTTTACCTCTTTGTGGTCCGTGCCGACGCCGAGACCCACTGACCCATATCGGCTACAGCGTGTGCAGATAAGCCAGCAGTGCCTGTAGGTCGTCGCCCGTGAGTGACGTCGCCGGCATCATGCGCTTGCCCTGGGCAATGACCTCACCCACGCGCGCATCGTTCGCTGGAAGACCGCTGGGCAGATACGGCTTCTTGAACACGCCCCGCAAAGCGAACGAATTCCGGCGCGAGTCGGTGTACGATTCGTGGCATTGCAAGCAGCTTGCGTTGTATACCTGCCGTCCGCGCGCTTGCTGGGCCGTCAATCGCAGCTCCACGTCGGTCATGCTGTACTTATTCCGGTTGCTGCTACAGCCGACCGAGGCGATCAATGCGATGACTACTCCGGGTAGAGCTCGGCTCATGCGTGGAGCATTCTAAACGCCCTTACGGCATGGCCTGGGAGGTCACTTCGATGCGCAAGTTCATTCGGGTGGTATGCGCCGCCGCCTTCATCCTGGCCGCATGCAACAGCATGCATGCCATGGAAATCCGCCAGGATGCTCATCGCCAGCGGCGGTTCACCGAGGACTGGCGCTTCCTCAAAGGCGACGCGCCGGGAGCGGAACAGCCGAGCTTCGACGATTCGTCGTGGCGCGTGCTCGATCTGCCGCACGACTGGGCGATCGAGGGGCCATTCGATCGCAAGTACGATCCGCACTCGGGTGGCCTCCCGTTCTACGGGATCGGCTGGTATCGCAAGCATTTCCTTGTGCCGGCAGCGACAAAGGGATCGGTGCTGGAACTGCAGCTCGACGGGGCCATGTCGAACTCTACGGTGTGGATCAACGGGCAGAAGGCCGGAGGTCGCCCGTACGGTTACACCAGTTTTGCCGTCGACCTAACCCCGTACATCAGGTTTGGCAGCGAAAACGTTGTGGCTGTGCGCCTCGCGCCGGAAGACGATTCGTCACGCTGGTATCCCGGCGCCGGTATCTACCGCAACGTGTGGTTGATCACGACGCCGCCTGTGCGTGTCGCCCAGTGGGGGACCTACGTAACGACGCCCGTCATCACGGACGCGAAGGCGACCATCAACGTCCGCACCGAGATCGAGAACCGCGGCGCGGTCCCAGCAACGATCACGCTGGAGACGGACGCGCTGGATGCTGCGGGCAAGCCGGCGGGCCGTAGCAGCCGGCCGGTGACGATCGCTGCGGGAGCGAAGCAAACCGTCGAGACGCGCGTCGAGATAGCGCATCCTCATCGCTGGGACCTCGATGATCCGTACCTGTACAGCATCCGGAGCCGCATCCGCGAGAAGGGAAGAGCCGGTGATGAGTACGTGACGCCCTTCGGCATTCGCACCATCGAGTTCACCAGGGAGCGCGGATTCCTGTTGAACGGCAAGCCACGCAAGTTCCGTGGCGTGTGCGATCACCACGACCTCGGTGCGCTCGGCGCCGCGGTGAGCCGGCGCGCGATCGAGCGCCAGCTCGAGATCTTGAAGGCGATGGGGGTCAACGCCATCCGCACCAGCCACAATCCTCCTGCGCCGGAGCTGCTCGACCTGACGGACCGCATGGGCTTTGTGGTGATGGACGAGGCTTTTGATATGTGGAAAGTCCCCAAAAAGCGCAACGGCCTCTCCAAGTATTGGGATGAGTGGTACGAGCGCGACCTGCGCGAATTCCTCCGGCGTGACCGCAACCATCCGAGCGTCGTGCTGTGGAGCATCGGCAACGAAGTGCCGGAGCAAGGTCGCGCGGATGGCGCGATGATCGCGAAGCGCTTGACCGAGATCTGCCACGAAGAAGACGCCACGCGTCCGACCACGGCCGCGTTCAATAGCGCGGATGCCGCCATGCGCAACCATTTGACCGAGGCGGTCGACGTCCCCGGATTCAACTATCGCCCCACGCAATACGCACAGATCCATAAGGACCATCCGGAGTGGATCATTTTCGCCAGCGAGACGTCTTCGGCGGTCAGCTCGCGCGGCGTCTACCAGTTGCCGATCGAGAAATATGAGAAGCATCCATCGTTGCAGTTGACGAGCTACGACGTCATCTCGCCGCCCTGGGCGTACATCCCCGACGTGGAGTTCGACGCGCAGGAGAAGAACCCGAGCGTGATGGGCGAATTCGTGTGGACCGGCTTCGATTATCTCGGCGAACCGACTCCCTATTTCAATGGGCGAGGCAACAACGACGCCGATTGGCCGGCGCGCAGCTCGTATTTCGGCATCGTGGATCTTGCGGGCTTCCCCAAGGATCGCTATTACCTCTACCAGAGCCAATGGACCAGCATGCCGATGGTGCACGTGCTGCCGCACTGGAACTGGGCGGGCTTGGAAGGCAAGCCCATCCCGGTGATGGTCTATACCAACGCCGACGAAGTGGAGCTATTCCTGAACGGCCGGTCATTAGGTCGCAAAAAACGCTTCTCTGAGCCGGTGGAGCTCCCGGTCGGTCCGCGCGTCGGCGAAGATCGCAGATTCCAAAGCAAGTATCGGCTGCTGTGGCAGGTGCCGTATGAGCCCGGTGCATTAAAGGTTGTCGGTTATCGTGACGGCAGGACCGTAGCGACCGATGAGAGGAAGACCGCCGGGGCGCCGGCACGCATCGTGTTGACTCCCGATCGCGCGGCGATCAAGAGCGACGGCGATGACCTGTCATTCGTCACCGTGCGCGTGGAGGACAAGGACGGGAACCTCTGCCCCCTGGCGGACAACCTGATCAAGTTCCGCCTGGAAGGGGCGGCCGCTATCGCGGGTGTGGACAACGGGAACGCCGCCACGGTGGAGTCATTTCAAGCAGATCACCGGACGGCGTTCAATGGGCTGGCGCTGCTGATCGTGCGCGGAAAACGCGGCCAGTCAGGTCCGGTCAGGATCACAGCGAGCAGTGACGGCCTGCAAGACTGGCAGACGACCGTCGCGATCCGTTTGCCTTAGGAGTCCTTGGAGCCACGGCGTGGTGAAGCGCGTTACTGGCCGCCGCTCTTTTGCTCTGATACGCGCCGCGCAGTCACCACGTGCACGTTCCCACCCTTCTTGGGTGACGTGCTCTCCAGCGGCTTTGTCGCGTCGAGATAGAAGAGGCGAAGCGTGTCGCCATCCAGCGTTCCCGTGTATCGACGGCCGGTCGGTTGTTTGTCCTGCCCGGCGACGGTGAACGACACGTGGTTGCCATCGATCTTGCCATCGCGGAAGGGCATTGCGCGGTCCGCTGCTTCCTTCTGATAGAGCTGGCCCGTGAACGTGCTGCCGTTCACGGCGAAGCGGTAGACGTTTGCGGTCCCATCCGCGCCGCGCGATGTGCTCTCCCACTCGCCGGCCAGCGTGGCAGCGTGAGTCGCGCTCGACATCCGCACGTATTTCTTTTCTGCGCCATTGCGGATGAGAGAGAACCCGGGCGCCGCGCCCTCCCCATCGGGCGAGAAGACCAGCTCCGCTCCGGTCACCTTGTCGAAGAAGCGGGACGGCGATTCGTTGACCAGCGTGTCCACCAGGTCGCCCGTCCGCACGACCAGGCGATCATCTTGGATCGTGAGGTAGACCGAAGCCGCCTTGGCAGGCTCGCCATAATCGCCGACGTAATTCTGCAACTTCGCCGACGCCACCGCGACGGTTGCGGGCATGTTCACCGCGTCGCCATGCACGGTGCCGGCGAGCAGGTCGCCGACGCGCGTGGTCAGCGCCTTGGTGTTGGAGAGGACGATCACCGAGACCTGGTCATCGGGATAGTACGTAAGGAACGAATTGAAACCATTGATCCCGCCAGAGTGAACAAAGCGCCGATGTCCGTGGTCGAGTTCGCTGTAAACGCCGAAGCCGTAGTTGCCCTTGCCGGGAGTCGTCATCAGCGTCACGGAGTCGCGACCGAAGAGCTCGGCGCCATACAGGATGTGCTGCCAGCGCAGCAGATCGCCGGTGGTGGAATAAAGACCGCCTGCGGAAAATGGCACCGTCATGTCCATGTACGTCGCGTTCTCGAATTCGTGGAGGCCGATGCGGTTGTAACCCGCGGCATGGCGCGCCACCAGCGGGTAGAAGTGGTCGAAGCCGGTGTTGTGCAACCCGAAGGGCGTGAAGATGTTCTCCTGCAGGAAATCGCCGTAACTGGTGCCTGCGACTTTCTCGATGACTCCGCCCAACAAGAAGTAACCGGAGTTGTTGTATTTGAATACCTCGCCAGGGCGCGACTCGAGGGGGACATTACGGATCAAGTCGAGCATCTGTTCAAGCGACAGCTCCTCGGCCCAGCGCTTCTTCTGCTGCGTGTAGATGGGTACACCAGACGTGTGGCTCAGCAGGTGGCGCAGCGTGATCCCGTTCCATGATTCCGGGATATTGGGCAGGTATTTCTTGAGCGGATCGTCGAGCTGCAGGTCTCCGTCCTTCTCCAGCGCCGCGCGCTCTGCCAGCATGAGGACGGCAGCAGCGGTGAACTGCTTGGTCAGCGAGCCGATGCGAAAAACCGTCTGCGGAGTATTCGGGATCTTCCACTCCAGGTTGGCGTAGCCGTAGCCTTTGTTCAGCAGCAGCTCATCACCGCGCGCCACCAGGACCACTCCCGCAAATAGGTCCTCGTCGGCGAAGTAGCGGACTACGTTGTCGAGCCGAGTCTGCAACGTCGGAGCCTTGGCGGCGGTCTTGGCTTGGAAAGCGCCGGCCGGCACGACCAACAGCGCGATCACTACCAGAGCGACAACGATTGGCGAGCGCAGTCTCATCTCTCCTCCGTGCTTGCAAGGTACTTGCGCGGTGGCGGCGCATTGTTCTCAGTCCTGGTGTTCGCGAGAAGGCTGGCGAAAGACGCGAAATACTGCTAATAGAACATCTCTCAAAGGTGATCCCATGACGCTCCGCAAAGCCGCTTTGCTTTCCATCATCTTGTTCGCCGCACTGGCCGCCGCGGCACAGCCTGCGCCCGAGCGTGTGACCGCCGACACGCAGCGCACCACCCCGAGCGGCGCGACCTTTACAGTGCCCGCGGGTTGGTCGATCTCGACCGTGAATAACGTGGTCATCCTCGACCCGCCTGAGGCGGACACGCACCTGGTCTTCGCGGAATCGCAGGCAAGCGATGCCAAGGCAGCGGTGGCGGCCGCGTGGGCAGCCTACAAGCCGGGCTTCGATCGCCCGCTCCGCCTCGTTACGGCGCGACCGGCGCGCAACGGCTGGGAAGACCGTCAGGTATTCGACTACGAGACTTCGCCCAACGAGCGCGCCGTGGTGCAGGCGATTGCGCAGCGTGCGGGGACAACGTGGACGGTGTTGATGCTCGACGGGAGTCAGCCCACGTTCGAGAAGCGGGGCGCGCCCATGGGGCTGATCCAGCAGAGCTTGCGCCCCAAGGGCTATCAACGCGAATCGTTCGCCGGCCGCAAAGCGAACGCGCTCGATGCCGCCCGCATCGCGCAGCTCAAGGCATTCGTGGAAAGCTCGATGCAGCAACTCGGCATTCCCGGCGTTTCGCTGGCACTGATCGATGGCGGCAAGATCGTCTACGAAGGAGGACTAGGTGTGCGGCAGCTTGGCCGCCCGGAGAAGGTCGACGAGAACACGTTGTTCATGGCGGCCTCGAACACCAAGGGCATGACCACGCTGCTGCTCTCTCGCCTGGTCGACGAGAAGAAGCTGCGCTGGGACCAACCGGTCACCGAGATCTATCCCGCGTTCCGGCTTGGCAGTCCCGAGACGACGAAGCAAGTGCTGGTGAAGAACCTGATCTGCGCATGTACCGGAATGCCGCGGCAGGACCTGGAGTGGCTTTTCGAGTTCAAGCAGGCCACGCCGGCGTCGTCGCTCGCCATGCTCGCGACGATGCAGCCGACCAGCAAGTACGGCGAGGTCTTCCAGTACAGCAATCTGATGGCGGCGGCCGCGGGCTACATCGGCGCGCACCTCGTGTATCCCGACCGCGAACTCGGCGCCGCCTACGATGCGGCCATGCGCGAGCGCATCTTCACGCCGCTGGGCATGCAGTCCACCACCTTCGACATGGCGCGCGCGCTGGCCGGCAATCATGCCAGCCCGCACGGCGATGATCTGGACTTAAAGCCTGCCGTCGCCAACATGGCCCTCAACTACTCCATCATGCCGCACCGGCCCGCCGGCGGCGTGTGGACCTCCGCCCATGACCTTATCCGCTACGTCCAGCTCGAGCTGGCGCTCGGCAAGCTTCCCGATGGCAAGCAGCTCGTCTCCGCCGAGAACCTCCTCATGCGCCGCACGCCGCAGGTCCTGCTCGGCGAGGACCAGAGTTACGGTATGGGCCTCATGGTCGACCGCACCTGGGGCGCCACCGTCGTCCATCACGGCGGCAGCATGGGGGGATACAAGAGCGACATCATGTTCCTGCCGGATTCCGGCATCGGCGCCGTCGTGCTCACGAATTCCGATACCGGCCAAATGCTCCTGCGTCCGTTCATGCGCCGTTTGCTCGAGGTCGCGTTCGACGGCAAGCCCGAGGCCGCTGCGGACGTGGCGGCCCAAGCCGCGCGTTATCAGGCGAATCTCCGGAAGGACCGCGAACGGCTGGTGGTACCCGCCGATCCCGCGCAGGTCGCCCGCCTGGCGAAGCGCTACGTCAGCGACAAGCTGGGGCAGCTGGACGTGATCAGCCGCGACGGCGTCGTCACCTTCGATCTCGGCGAGTGGAAGAGCAGGGTGGCCTCGCGCAAGAACGACGACGGTACCGTCTCGTTCATCACCATCGACCCGACGAACGACGGTTTCGACTTCGTGGTCGGCGAGCGGGCAGGGAAACGCGTGCTCATCATCCGCGATCGCCAGCACGAGTACGTGTTCATCGAGACGGCATGAAAACGTGCGACGCCGATTTGCGCTTGCACGCCCATAGTTCTAACCTCTCCACCTCCGAGCCTTGGAGGTGAACGCGTGTCACGTGTCACCAGGCGCGACTTCGGCAAGTTAGCGACGGCGGCGGGCATGGCCGCTGCTCTGCCGCGAGCCGCGAGCGAGCAGGCCTCGGTCAAGATCGTGCTGGGCGATGACTCGGTCGCTGCCTCCAAGCAAGCGACTTGGGCGGCAAACGAGCTGCAACAAGCTTTGCGCGATCGCGGCCTTGCGGTCGAGAGACAAGAGCACGCCGCGCGTCGCGCACCCACGGGCGTAACGATCGTCGCCGGCAGCAACGCAGGGCTGCAACCGGCGCAACGGCGTTCATCTCTGACCCTGCCGACTGCGCCCGAGTCGTTTGCTTTGGTGCCCGATGCGCCAGGTACCCTATATGCGTGCGCTCCGGACGCGCGCGGCCTCGCGTACGCGCTGACGGAGCTGGCGGATCGCGTGCGCTACTCGGCCGAGCCGTTGCGCGCGCTGCGGTTGCCGGTGCCTGAGGTTGCGACGCCGGCCAATGCTGTCCGCGCGATCAGCCGTTGCTTCCAGAGCGAGACCGAAGATAAGCCTTGGTTCCATGACCGCGCGTTCTGGGACGCGTATCTTTCCATGCTCGCCGCGCAGCGCTTCAACCGCTTCGCGTTGACCTTCGGACTCGCTTACGACTTCACGCGCAACGTCACCGATAGCTACTTTCACTTCGCGTACCCCTTCCTCGTCGCGGTGCCGGGTTATGACGTACGCGCCCAAGGTCTTTCCGAAGACGAACGGCAACGGAACCTGGAGATGCTGCGTTACGCCAGCGACGCGGCCGCCGAGCGCGGACTCATGTTCCAGCTCGGGCTGTGGACGCACGCTTACCAGTGGACCGACAGCCCGCATGCGAACTACCTCATCACCGGCTTAAACAACGAGAACCACGCCGCGTATTGCCGCGATGCGCTGCAGGCGGTGCTCACGGCTTGTCCGGCGATCGCCGGCGTGGTCTTGCGGATCCACGGCGAGAGCGGCGTAGCCGAAGGCAGCTACGACTTCTGGAAGACCATCTTCGAGGGCGCGGCGCGCAGCGGCCGGCGCGTAGAGCTGAATCTCCACGCCAAAGGGATCGACGGCCGCATGATCGACGACGCACTCGCCACCGGTTTGCCCGTCACGGTCTCGCCGAAATACTGGGCCGAGCACATGGGGCTCGCCTATCAGCAGGCATCGATCCGCGAACTGGAAAAGCCGCCGCGCGAAAGCAACCCGAACAGCTTCTTCGCGCTGAGCTCCGGTGCCCGCCAGTTCATGCGCTACAGCTACGGTGACCTGCTCACGTGCGGTCGCCGCTACGGCGTCTACAGCCGCATGTGGCCGGGCACACAACGAGTGCTGCTGTGGGCCGACCCGGCGGCGACAGCGGCGTATGGACGGAGCTCGCAGTTCTGTGGGGAAGTGGGCGCCGATCTCTTCGAACCGCTGTCGTTCAAAGGCAGGCGTGGGTCGGGGGTGAGCGGCGGCCGTTGCAGTTACGCGGACAAGACCCTCGCCCCGCGTTACGACTTCGAGAAGTTCCTGTATTCCTATCGCCTGTGGGGACGGCACCTCTACTCTCCCGACGCCGATCCCGAGAGTTGGCGGCGCTACCTGCGCGCGCGCTTCGGCGCCGCGGCGCTCGCCGTCGAAGACGCGCTGGCGAACGCCAGCCGCATCCTCCCGCTGGTCACCACGGCGCACGGGCCGTCGGCCGCGAACAACACGTACTGGCCCGAGATGTACACCAACATGCCGATCGTCGACACCGGGAAGCGCCCCATCTATGGCGACACCCCGACGCCGCGGATCTTCGGCAAGGTGAGCGCATTCGATCCCGAACTCTTCGCGACCGTGGATGACTGTGCCGCCGAGCTGTTGGGCGGTGAACGTTCCGGCAGATACACGGCCGTGCATGTTGCCAGCTGGCTGGAGGACCTCGTCGTGAACGCTGAACGCTCCCTGAAGAAGGCAGACGCTGCCGTCCGCGACGCGAACAGCGCTGAGTTCCGTCGCGTGGCGATCGACGTTCAGCTCCAGATCGGACTGGGAAAGTTCTTCGCGGCCAAGTTCCGCGCCGGTGTCCTCTATGGGATCTTTGCTGCGTCCGGCGACACGTCCGCTCATGAGCGCGCGCTTGCAATCTATCGCGAGGCGCGCGCCGCGTGGGCCACGTTGGCGGCGAGCGCGCAAGGCGTCTATCTCGCTGACGTGACGTATGGCCCGGAAAAGCACTTGCGCGGCCACTGGACGGACCGTTTGCCCGCGATCGATGACGATATTTTGGAGATGGAAAAGAAGCTGAACGCGGCGCGTTCGGGAACGCAGTCGTCAGCGCACCGCGTGACGGCGGCGATGCAGCTTGCCACCGCCAAGCCGAGGGCTGCGGCCTTTGGCTGGCGTCACACACCGCCTGCGAGCTTCAAATCGGGAGAGCCGTTGGAGTTGGAGCTACAGGCTGAGTCGCCTGCGCTCCAACTGCGGATCCACTATCGGCATGTGGATCAGGCGGAGAGTTATTCTGTCGCCAGCATGACTGCGCGCGGCAGCAATCACCACTTCAGCCTGCCGGCCGGGTACACCGCTTCGCCGTTCGCGCTGCAGTACTTCTTCCAATGGAACGATGGCGAGGGCAACGCCGGACTCCTGCCAGGCTTCGATCCCAATGTCCCGCAGCAGCCGTACTACATTGTGCCCTGCGCTGAGCGTTGATCGCGACGATCTCACGTCACTCAAGGCCAACGGGCAACACTTGGCCGCGTGGCGGCTACCGCCCGTCGCAACCGCCGCCAGCCTGCGGGTGTGTGAGTGTAAGGGTAGCGTCACCGATACCGATCCGGCGGTGGAAATCTCCGGGCTACCCGCCGCGTAAAAAAGGATCCTAAGTATGTCGATCCCAACCGTCCTTGTTCGACTTACTGGTGAATACGGCAGATGGAAGCCGGGCTCGTATCGGTCGTTCGCCCGTATCGAGGTGAGGATGATGAGGACAGTGCGACTAACAGTTCCGTTGGCGGTCTTCCTAATGAGCCTTCTGGTGCACACGAACGCGCAGACAACTGTCGCACCTTTAGCCCACATGGCTCCGGTGGAGCAATACTTGAGCGCGGACGCGAGCGTGGAGATCGCACTCGCCCGGAGTGCGGCTCCAAAAGCTATCTCAGACGGCGCCGAAGTCTTGGTGCTCGGTCGTCAGGGCTACAACACTGCGATCAAGGGCAAGAACGGTTTCGTATGCATGGTGGCGCGGTCGTGGACTGCTGGGATCGATGATCCCGAGTTCTGGAACCCGAAACGGCGCGGGCCGATCTGCTTCAATCCACCAGCTGCGCGTTCCTACCTTCCCCTGATGGTTGCTAAGACCCGCCTCGTACTGGCCGGCAGATCCAAGACTGAGATGTTCGACGCGATGTCGGCCGCGCTCGACAAGAAGGATCTGCCTGCGATCGAGGTCGGCGCCATGTGCTACATGCTGTCGAAGGACGGGCACCTGAGCGATCGTGACGGACGCTGGCACCCTCACCTGATGTTCTTTGTCCCGCGAACCGACCCGAAGACCTGGGGCGCAGATCAGCCCGGGTCTCCCATTTTCATGTTTGATTCCGCTCAGGACCGAGTGACCACGTTCATGGTTCCCGTCGCCAAGTGGTCCGACGGCACGACGGATTCGCCCAACCATTCATCCCAGAAGCCCAACACTAAGGGGAGATGAGATGCGCGTCGTAGTTCTGCGGCAGTAGATCGCCGCGCGCCAGGCGGCATAACGATTTCCGCTCAACCGGCAACCCACCAGCCAACACCGCGAGGGCAACGCCGGACTCCTGCCCGGCTTCGATCCAACCAACCGCAGCAGCCTTACTATGTCGTGCCTTGCCGCTGAACCTCGTCGAGACGTCGCTCCAGATAGCGTCGCTCGCTCTGGTTGGTGACCAGCTCGAGGGCGCGGCGGTAGCTAGTGGCAGCTTCGTGCTGCGAGCCCATGCGCCGCAGGAGATCGGCGCGGGCGGCGTGCAGCAGATGATAGGTGTCGAGCGCTCCGTCGGCTGCGAGGGCGTCGATCTGCGCCAGACCCGCGGCGGGTCCTTCCGCCATGGCACTCGCAACAGCGCGGTTGAGCGCGACCACGGGTGACGGGTCCGCTAGTTCCAGTGCGACATAAAGCCGTGCGATGGTGCGCCAATCTGTGTCCTCGTAGCGCGTGGCTTTGCAATGTTCGGCGGCGATGGCGGCTTGCAGCGCGTACGACGAGCCTCCCCTGTGCAGCGCTTCCGCGACCAGGGGAAGAGCCTCCGCGATCTGCGCACGGTCCCAGCGCGTCCGGTCCTGTTCTTCGAGGACGACGATGTCGCCCGCGCTGTCGGTGCGTGCAGCGCGCCGGGAATCGTGCAGCAGCATCAGCGCTAGCAGTCCCACGGCCTCGCCGGGAGGAACCGGCGCCATCAACGCGGTAACGAGGCGGCCCAGGCGGATTGCTTCAGTCGCCAGATCGGTCCGGCTGAGCTGCTCGCCGGCCGTGGCGGCATAGCCTTCGTTGAAGACGAGATAAATGACGGTAAGGACGGAGCCCAACCGCTCGGGCATTTCGCTCGCCGCGGGCACGATGTAGGGGATGCGCGCGTCGCGGATCTTGTGCTTGGCGCGCACGAGCCGTTGTGCCATGGTGGCCGGCGGCACGAGGAACGCGCGGGCGATCTGGTCAGTCGTAAGGCCGCACAGCGTGCGCAACGTGAGCGCGACCTGGGCGTCGGTGGCGAGTGCGGGGTGGCAGCAGGTGAAGATGAGCCGCAGGCGCTCGTCAGGTATCTCGCCCAGCAATTCACCGGGATGCGCGACCGATTCAGTGGAGCCGTGCAATAGCTCAGGCTGGACCTTTTCCGCGAAAACCGTCTGGTGGCGGATGCGGTCAATGGCCTTGTTCCGCGCCGTCTGAATGATCCAGGCGAACGGCAGGTCAGGGACGCCGGACGCGCTCCATTGCGCCAGCGCAGCCGTAAATGCCTCCTGCGCATACTCTTCCGCGAGGTCGAAATCGCCGAGGTGTTTGATGAGGATGGCCACGATGCGCCCCCACTCTGTGCGGTAGAGCTCATCGACCAGGCTGGCCACGTCCGGCGGCATCCCCCGATTGTAATTTTTTCGGTAT
>CAYWSH010000025.1:27169-28378 GCA_964460655.1 uncultured Terriglobales bacterium
TGTCACCGACGGCCCGTTCGCCGAGACCCGCGAGCAGCTGGGCGGCTTCTTCATGATTGAGGCTAAGGACTTAGACGAAGCCATCGCGGTGGCGGGCCGGATCCCGTCAGCCCGGAAGGGCACCGTAGAAATCCGTCCAGTTGTGGAAATCCCCGGGCTACCCGTCGCATAAAAAAAGGTTCTTATGGATGTAGATTTCACAATCCTTTATTCGACTTACTGTTGAATACGGCGAATGAGCCGAACTTCAGCAAGGAGAGATTGCATGCGAGTCATGGTTCTGGTGAAAGCATCGAAGGACTGCGAGGCGGGTGTGCTGCCCAGCCCGGAGTTCCTGGCAGCGATGACCAAGTACAACGAGGATCTGGTGAAGGCAGGCGTGATGCTCGCCGGCGAGGGCCTGCAGCCGAGCGCGAAGGGCGTGCGCGTAAAGTTTGAGGGCAACAAGCGCACCGTGACGGACGGCCCTTTCGCCGAGACGAAGGACCTCGTAGGCGGCTTCTGGATCTGGAAGGTCGAGTCGCTGCAACACGCGATCGACTGGCTGAAGCGCGCTCCGTTCGACGGCGGCGTGGAGGTCGAGATCCGGCCGATGCATGAGGCGGCGGACTTCGGTGACAACCTGACCCCGGAACTGCGCAGGATGGAAGAGGAACTGCGCCAGCAGATCGCTGGGCGCAAGACGGCTTAGCAACGCACGCTCAAATGTTCAACCAACCACCAGCCAACAACCGCAATATTAAGGAGAAAGATGATGGCTACGAAACCGACGTATGAACAAGGCAATCTGCAGATCCAGCTCTTCGAGCTTCGCCGTGAGGCGCGGCTGCGCCAGGCGCGCGACTGGTTCAACCAGAAGTATCGCGCCAACACGATGGACGAGGCCATGCGCATCGCGCCCATGGGGACGGAAGCCGGCACCAACTTCATGATGGTCGTCAGCTACTGGGACCAGGTGTGCGCGTACCTGAACCACGGCTTGCTCCACGAAGACCTGTTCTTCGAGACCACCGGCGAGTTCTTCTTCGTGTGGGAGCGCCTGAAGCCCACCATCGCCGAAGGCCGCAAGATGTGGTCGAATCCGCTGTTCCTCGCCAACCTGGAGAAGGCGGCGAACCGGTTCGAGACGTGGACCGAAGACCGCGCCCCCGGACACCTGGGAGCGATGCGCCAGATGATGAAGCAGATGGACGCGCAGCAAGGCAAGGC
>CAYWSH010000025.1:28478-30583 GCA_964460655.1 uncultured Terriglobales bacterium
GTCATCTACAACGCGCTGAAGCGCCATGGCGTCGGTCTCGTTTCCGCGCTGCCGGAGACGTGGCTCGTCCATCTGATCCGCATGGCTGAGGAAGACGCGGAGATGCAGCTCGTCCGCCTGGCGAAAGAAGAGGAGGGCGTAGGCATCTCGGCCGGCGCGCACTTTGCCGGCGTCAAGTCGGCGATGCTGATGCAGAACCACGGCTTCCTGGCGAGCATCAACGGCATCGTTTCGTTCGCGCACCTGTATCGCATCCCGTTGCTCATGCTCATCTCGCTGCGCGGCTCGTTCGGCGAGCGTGATCCCTGGCAGACGCAGGGCGGCAACGTGACCGAACCGTTGCTGCGCGCGCTGCGCATCCCGTATTGCTTCCTCGATCATCCGGCGACGGTCGAGAAGCGGCTCGGCGACGCCCAAACCCTCGCCTACAGCAGCCTACAGCCGGTCGCGGCGTTGCTGACGCGCGACCTGATGTGGGAGGAGTGATGCAGCGCCTCGAATGCTTGCGCGCGGTCTACGAGGAACTCGCCGGCCGCATCGTCGTAACCATCATGGGCGCGGTCGCTGCGGAGTTGCAGTCGCTCGGCTCGCGACCGAACTTCTTTTACCTGCAGCACGCGATGGGGCTGGCTTCTTCCACGGGTCTCGGCCTTGCGCTCTCACGCCCTGACCAGTCGGTGGTCGTGCTCGATGGCGACGGTTCGGTGCTGATGAATCTCGGCGGGCTGAGCACCATGGCGCGTTACCATCCGGCGAACCTGGTGCACGTGATCTTTGATAACGAGAGCCTGCTCTCCGTTGGTGGCTTCCCGACTGCCACCGCTACCGGGACAGACCTGGAAGCCATTGCGCGCGGCAGCGGGATCAAGCACGCGCAGACGGTGCGCACGGTGGAAGAATTTCGCCGTGCATTCCTTGATGCACTCGCCGGCAGGGAACTCAGCTGTATCGTCGCCAAGGTCGAGGCTGCGGGACCCTCGAAGTACGTCACCGACCTTGGTCTGCTCGAGAATCGCTTTGCCTTTGCGCGTTACGTGCAATCGCTGCCTCGTGCTACGAAGTAACACGGAAGAATCATCATGCCTGTCATCGAGGATTTCCTCGCCGCATTGACCGCCGGGCGGCTACGCGTCGTCGACCTGACGCAACCGCTCAGCCCCGACACACCGTTGCTGCCGCTCCCGCCGCAGTGGAACAACACCCCGCCGTTCAAACTGCGCGAGCTCTCGCGTTACGACGAGCGCGGTCCGGCGTGGTACTGGAATGCGTTCGAGACCGGCGAACACACCGGCACGCACTTCGATGCGCCCGTGCATTGGATCAGCGGGCGCGATCTCGCGAACAACACGGTGGATGCCATCCCGCCGCAGAAGTTCGTCGGGCCGGCGTGCGTGCTCGATGCCACCCGCGAGGCGGCGAGCGATCCGGACTTTCTGGTCACGCCGGAGTATGTGGGTGCCTGGGAGGCGCAGCACGGCAAGATCCCGCCCGCGGCGTGGGTCTTACTGCGCACCGGCTGGTCGAAGCGCAAGGCAGATGACTATTTGAATGTCCGCGAGGATGGCCCGCACACGCCCGGCTGGACGCGCGCTTGTTCCGAGTTCCTGGCGCACGAGCGCGATGTGCTGGGCGTGGGCGTGGAGACGGTCGGCACCGACGCCGGCCGTGCCGCCATCTTCGATCCGCCGTTCTCGAACCACTACATCATGCACGGCAGCGGCCGGTTCGGCCTGGCAGGACTCTGCAATCTCGACCTGCTGCCCGCGCGCGGCGCCATGGTGATCGCCGCGCCGCTGAAGATCGTGGGCGGCTCAGGCAGTCCGCTGCGCGTGCTGGCCATCACGCCGGCGTAAGGAGAGTTCCATGACTCGCAGGATCGCCGTGCTCGCGGTACTCGCTTGCGTCACGTTCGCCGGCGCACAACCGTCGCCGCCGCAAGACGCAACCGCTACCGTTGCCGAGGTCCATTTCTGGAAGGCGAAGCCGGGCAAGCTCGACGAGTACAACCGCTACATCCGCGAGTTCGCCGAGCCGATCGATCGTGAGGCGCAGAAAGCAGGCGCGTTCCTCAGCGTCACCACCTATTCCAATCCCAAACCCGATGC
>CAYWSH010000026.1:0-29997 GCA_964460655.1 uncultured Terriglobales bacterium
CGCCACGCGGGCTCGTCGAGCTTGCCGTCGAGCGTGATGGTGGGATCGGTGCTCGGCGTGACCGTGATGGTCGGCAGCTGGGCATACGCAGCCGAGACAAACAATAGTAGAGCTATGCTGGGAGCTCGGACCATCGGGTCAAGAGATGAGGATGATAGCGCGCAGGCCCTTCAGGCGAGTCGACTACCTGCAGGTGTTCTTGATCATTTGCACGCTGGCCACGTTGATATCGCCTATGTCTTGCCCTCTTCGCCTTCCTCCTCGCTTTCCCTTTGAAAGGTCCCAGTGACGGCGATCTTGTGGCCCAGATGCTTAGCGAGGTCGATCTTCGAACTGTGTACACCGTAGGTCTTGCCCTTCTCGGTGATCGAGAACTCACTCTCCTCGTTTCCGCGGGCGAGGCAGCCGGTAACGGTCTTGGTAGGTTTGGTCGCAGCGGCGGCCTTGCCTTTTCCGCTCTGCGCCGTGGTGGACGACGACAAGGCAACGCTTGTCAATGCGATGGCAATCACCAGGAGCAAACCGCTCTTCTTCACCGTTAGACCTCCAGTCACTTCCCTTTCTGTAATTCGTCCACCAACCGCGCGACGTGCAACAGAATAGCGTCACGCGCTGCAGAATAACCATCGCCCGGAGCCGGGACATCGAAGGCAGCGAAGCGCTTGTCCTGCGGGATGGTCGCCGGCAGCGCGGAGAACGCTACCACGCGGATGGCGTCATGGGCGTCCTGCGGTGAGAGGCGCGAGGGCTTTTCCCGGGAGAACGACACGCCGTCATGCTCCAGCCCGGCGACCGCGGAGGCCGCGAGTTCGGCTTGCGGCTCGACGCCACGCGCGATGGCGCGGACATTGAGCCGGCGCTCGGCGGCCAGCTTGTTGAAGTACGCCGCCGCAATCACACTCTTGGCGGCGCCGTGCTCGCAAACGAAGACGACGGTCGGCGTCGCTGCTGCCGGCTGCGCGCCAGCGACCTTCGCGCCACTTGCTTCGAAAACGACCATGCGTGCCACCGGCTTGCCGTCTTCTTCTTGCTCGGGCGCGTAGACCCGGTGCGTCGCGGGATCGATGGCGAGGCTGTGGACCTTCGGCTGCACCGGGAAATCCGCGAGCTTGCGAAAGTGTGCTGCATCGTCTTCCTGGATGATCGAGATGGCTCCACTGCTACACGCAACGTAGACGCGTTGCAGGCCGGGGTCGAACTTCACCACGTCGCCTCCGGCGGCGATGGAGAAGAACGCCAGCGGCTTGTGCGCGGCAAGGTCGAAGACGGTCAGCAGGTCATTGCCTTCGCAGACCAAGAAAGCGCGGCGATGCTCGGCATCGAGCGCCATCCCATGATTGCCTTCGCAGCGACCCACCGGATATCGGCCCACGACCGTGTCGTTCGCCGGATCGATCTCCGCCAGGATGTTCTGGTCCTGCAGATTGAGCCACACCCGCTTGGCGATGGGATCGTACTGCGGCATCCCGGTCTCGCTATCAAAATGCAGGGTCTTGATGATCTCGTCGCGCTGCGTGTCGATCACGGCTTCGGCCTTGCCGCGTTCGTCGGAAACGTACAGCTTGTGAAAAGGCGCGGCGTACGTGCTGCCATCGGGCTTGCTCTCCGTGGGCAGCTTCTTGATGACGCGCATCTCGCTGAGGCTGACAACCCCGATCTTGTTCTCCTGCCAATCGGAGGTATAGACCTTGCGGCCCTCCGGCACATATTCGACACCTTCCACGCCGGGCACATCGGGGATCGCCTTGACCACCTGGTTGGTGCGCAGGTCGATGACGTACAGCAGGCCGGCCGCCAGATGGGCGGAGAGGAGCCAGTGATCATCGGGGTCAATCGTGAGGTAGTCAAAGCGCTTTCCCGGCGGGCCGGGAAGGTCGATGGTAGCGACCTGCTTCAGCCACGGCGACGCTGTGGAGCGCTGAGGCGGGGACGCGGCTTCGCTGTGCGCATCCAAGTCGTTGTAATAGAACCACCACACGACGACGGCCATGGCAGCGAGGAAACCGGCGGTTTTCAATCGCGAAATGAGTTTCAGCTTATCGAACGGCACGAGAGTCTCCCGCTTACTTCGCCACGACCCTCAGATCATCGAAATATGTGACTGAGTCTGCCTTGGTCCATACGCCGATCTTGCCCGCGTCCTTGAACGTGTCGTCTGTCGCCTCGATCTTCTTGACGCCATCGATATAGCAAGCGAATTTGTTGCCCACGGCCTCGACGCGCAGCTCGTGCCAGGTTCCGGAAGTAACTTTGGCGTTGGCGCCCGCAAACTGCACGCGCCGCCCCGCAACCACGTGATAAAGACGGTAGTTGTCTTCCAGCGCGTTGGCACGGACAACGTAATAGTTGTTGGCGTCCTTGAGCCGAAAGACAAGCCCGGCTGCTTGATCCACCGTGCCGGATATGGCCTTGAATCTGACGCTCAGCTCGAGGTCACGGAAGGAGACGTCGTCAGCGACCAACAGCGGGAAGCGGTAATCGGTCGGGTCAGCCGACGTTTGCACTACGACGTTCGGCTTCGAAGGAGCGCTGTCGTCCGCTCGGACCAGCCATTGCGGCGGCGCACCGCCACCCGTCAAACCGACGTGGAAGCCCTTAGGGACAGAGCCTGACGTTTCCGCATCGAAGTTGAAGGTGATCGCCTTGCCGGTTTGCGCCACTGGTGCTGCCCTCTCTTGCACGGCGGCACTCGAGACAGCGGGAGCATCTTCATCGTCATCATCCGCGTCACGCGCTTCTGATCGCCCCGACCAGACCAAGATGGCAGCGCCCGCCGCCGCCGTCACGACGAGAGCAGCAATCCCAAGCTTGTTCATGAGTCTTCTCGCTGCAACAGCAAGTCTACAATGTTATATGTGTATCATATCCGCGAAATGAATGTATCGAATGAGAGCCGCTGGTTGCTGCTGGTGTTCAGCCTGCCGGCGAAGCGCGGCAGCGAGAGGGTCGAGATCTGGCGGAAGCTCAGACGGATCGGTGCTCTTCCCCTCGGCAGCTCGGGATATCTGCTGCCCTTCACGCCGGGGAACCATGAACACTTCGAATGGTTGGCAGCCTCTATCCGCAAATACAAAGGCCAGGCTTCCGTGATCCAGGTTGAGTCCATCGACGACCTGCCTTCCGAGGAGCTAGCAAAGCGGTTCACGGGAGCGCGCTCGCGCGAATACGAGGCATTGATGCGCGAGCTGAAGAGCTCCGCACGCAGGAAGGGGCCGCAACTTGCACGACTGCGCCGTCGCTTCCAGGGGATCTCCGCGATCGATTTCTTCAACAGTCCGCTGCGCAGCCGAGTCGAAGGCCTGCTGGCGCGCGCAGCGGAGCCAGTCGCCGCGCCCGCCAGCACGGGATCCCGGCATAAGAAGGCTTTTCAAGGCCGTACCTGGGTCACGCGCCCGCGCCCCGGCATTGATCGCGTTTCGTCGGCGTGGCTCATCCGGCGATTCATCGATCCGCGGGCGAAGTTCGCCTTCGCGGATGATCCCAAGAAGGCCGCCGGCGCCGTGCCCTTCGACATGTTTCAGGCGGGCGGGTTTGGACATCGCGGCGACGATTGCACATTTGAGACGCTGCGCAAGGAATTCGCCATCCGCGACCGCAAGGTCGCGGCCATCGCCGAGGTGATTCACGACGCGGATCTCGACGACGGCAAGTTCGGACGCACGGAAGGCGCCGGGCTCGACCGGGTGCTTATCGGCTGGGCGCAGCAGGGCATCTCGGATGAAGAATTGCTGCGCCGCGGCATGGAAATGATCGAAGGCATTTACCGCGCGGCGACTTAGGGGGCAGAGATGAAGTGGATCACACGCAAGAACGTCAAAGTGGATCGCGTGGCGTGTCCGTGGCTGATTCGCCGCTTCGTTGATCCGCAGGCGGAGTTTCTCTTCGTTGAGGAAGGGCAATTGCTCCAAGCGGCCGAGCGTGAGCAGGCAGTTCCGTTCGATGCGCCGCGACTGCATGAAGTGAAGCTCAACCATCGTGGCGAGCGGTGCAGCTTTGAGGCGATCATCGAAGACTATCGACTCGACTCACCGGGACTGGCCCGCCTGGCCCTCATCGTTCGCGCGGCCGACATCAAGGGCCAGGAGCACACCGCGACGGAAGGGATCGGATTACGCGCCCTTGCGGAAGGATTTGCCGGAATGGGCCTCTCCGATGAAGAACGGCTCACGCGCCAGTTTCCCGTCTATGACGCGCTCTACGAATACTGCCGCAGCAAGGGAGCAGCGGCACCGTGAGAGGCGGGTCATGAGGATCACGGAAGGACAGTAGGATCAGGATCGCTCACGTGTTTGCCAGCCGCGATCTCGTGCTCTTGAACGCCGCGGCGTCCTGCCGCTCGGCCAGCGTCGGGATGCTGGGCGTTGTGCTGGCTGTCTATCTCTCGCGCGCGGGCTTCAGCGCCACGGTCATCGGGCTGGTGATTGCTGCCGGACTTGCCGGCAACGCGACCGCGACGGCGATCGCCAGCCAGTACAGCGAGCGCTGCGGACGGCGGCGGTCGCTGCTCCTGGGGAGCATGCTCGCGGCGCTCGGCGGCGCGGGACTCGTGGTGGCGCACTCCGTCGCGGCGGTCGTGCTGGTGGCGTTCGTGTGCGTGCTGAATGGCATGGGCACGGACCGCAGCCCGATGTTCGCCATCGAGCAGGCGACGATCCCTTCCCTTGTCCAGGACCGGGACCGGACGTGGACGCTCTCCTGGTACAACGTGGTGCTCGACACCTCGGGCGCGCTCGGAGCGCTGGCCGGCGCACTGCCCATCGTGATCCAAACGTGGATGGGCGCCAGCCTCGCCACGTCGTATCGTGCGGTCTTCGTCCTCTATTTGGCGCTGAACGTCGCCAGCGCGGCGATGTATCTGCTGCTCGACGCAAGCGTCGAGACCAGGACGCCCGGCAGGGCAGCCCCGGCGGCAGAGATCACTCCGGAGGCGCGGCGCATCGTGCGGCGTATCGCGTCGCTCTTCGCGCTCGATTCGGCGGGCGGCGGTTTTCTGGCCGACGCCCTGCTCGCCTACTGGTTCTTTGAACGCTTTGGCGTGAATGAGAAGAGCCTCGGCGTGCTGTTCTTCGTGGTGCGCGTACTCAATGCGCTCTCGCACCTGGGTGCGGCATGGCTGGCGCAGCGCATCGGACTGGTGCGGACGATGGTCTTCACGCACTTGCCGTCGAGCGTCTTCCTGCTGCTCGTGCCGCTGGCGCCAACGTTCTCGCTCGCCGCGGTGCTGTTGCTGCTGCGCGAAGCGCTCGTCGAGATGGACGTGCCGACGCGGCAATCGTACGTCGCCGCGATGGTGCAGCCGCATGAGCGCGTCTACGCCAGCGGCGTCACCAACCTGACGCGCACCGGCGCCTGGGCCCTGTCTGCCTCGGCCGCGGGCGCCTTGATGCAGCACATCGCGTTTTCCGCGCCGCTCGTACTCGGCGGCAGCATGAAGATCATTTACGACGTGCTGTTGTATCGTAACTTCCGTCATCTCCGCCCGCCGGAAGAGCGGCAGGCGGCTCCACCAACGCAAGGAGTGGCCAGTCCGCCCCTGCCATCTGCGAAAGGAAGTGTGTGATGAGAACCGCTCTCGTCCTGATATCTCTGCTGATGTTCACTTGGTCGCTCGCCGCGCAGGCGCAGACGCCGGCGTCCACCGGATGGAAGGCCGTCGAAGACGCCATGGGGCGCAGCGGCCAGGCGCAGCCCGATGGCGCATACAAGTTCGCCTTGCCGCGCCGCGACCTCACGGTGACCGTGGCCGGTGTGCAGGTGAAGCCTGGCTTGGCGCTCGGTTCGTGGGTCGCGTTCTCGGGCAGCGGCAGCAACGCCATGGCGATGGGCGACCTTGTCCTGACAGAAGCCGAGGTCGAGCCCGTGATGTTGAAGTTGCAGGAAGGCGGCATCCAGATCAGCGCGCTGCACAATCACGTGCTCGAAGAGTCGCCGCGCGTGATGTACATGCACATCGCGGGCCACGGAGATGCGGCGAAGGTGGCCACGGCGATCCATGACGCCATCGCGCTCACGAAAACGCCGGCGGCGGCGCAACCACCGGCCGAGCCGCCGAAGATCGACTTCGACACCGCGCAGGTCGACCAGGCGATGGGACGCCAGGGCAGGAACAATGGCGGCGTCTATCAGTTCGCCGTGCCGCGTGCGGAAGAGATCAAGGAAGGCAGCATGACCATTCCGGCGTCGATGGGCCTGGCGACGGCGATCAACTTCCAGGCGACAGGAGGCGGCAAGGCCGCGATCACCGGTGACTTTGTGCTGGTAGCGGCGGAGGTGAATCCCGTCATCGCCGCGCTGCGGGCGAACGGCATCGCCGTCACCGCCCTGCATAGTCATATGCTCGACGAGCAGCCGCGCCTGTTCTTCATGCACTTCTGGGCGAACGATGATGCGGTGAAGCTGGCGAAAGGCCTGGGCGCAGCACTGGACAAGACCAATAGCAGGAAATGACGAGCACAGCCGAGGCGGCTGTGCCACACGATCTCGAAAGCAGGGTGCGGCGGCGGTCGTCAGATGGCGCGGCGCTCGATGCGCCAGTAGGACCACGCGAATGCGGCGACGGTGAAGACTGCGGTGGACCAGACGGGCCACCACGCGAACTCAGTGGGCTGCCTTAGATATCGACTCCCGAGCAGGCTGAGTTCGGCGTTCTTCGGCAGGATGCGATACGTCCAGTCGATCAGCGATTGTGCCCACTTCCACGTGATGATGCCGTACATGGCCTGGCGGTTGAACAGTGATTGCGAAAGGATCATCTGCACAAATCCCACGGCGATCAGCGCCGCGGGATTCGGCTGGCTGGTGGACACCAACAACATGACAGAACTGAAAGCTACAAAGCTCAGCAACACGAGCAGCAAGCTCACGAAGAACGGCTGGAGCGCAACATCGGCGCGCCACGCGAGATAGCTGCCCGGAACAACGCACAGCAGCAGAACGGTGAGCGCGAAGACGCAGGTGGCGCCGGCGAGGCGAGCGGTCACGATCTGCCAGCGGGCCACGCCCTTGGCGAACAACAATTCGGCCCATCCCTTCTCAAAATGCGAACACAGAAGCGGTGCGACCGCGAAGAGGCCAAGGAAGATCCACGGCCCCGAGGTGATGTTCAGCATGATGGAGAGCTGCTCGCGCACCTCCATGTCCGCGGGATAGGTTGACTGCCGCACCACGATGAGGAGCTTGCCATTCACGGTGACGAAGTGCGTGAAGTAGATGAAGCCGCCGGCGACCAGCGTCGCCACCACGATCATGGCGAGCGCCACGCGGCGGTGTACTGACTCCCACAGCGTCTGCACGAAGAGCGTGAGCATCAGGCGGCGCCTCCGGCTGCACCTTGCGCAGCGCCTTCCGCGGCGCCTTCCGCCACGGCAGCGATGAAGGATTCTTCCAGCGTGGAGCGCTGCGGCTCCAGCGCTTCGATCTCGACCGGCACCGCACGGAGGCGATCGATCAGGTCGTTCAAATGCGCGCGGTCGCGCGGACGGACACGTACCGTCCCGCCTTCCCAGATGCTACCCGGTACAAGCGCTTCTACCACCCGGCGCACGGCTTCGTCGGCGCGCGCCAGGCGCAAGGCGTACTCGCCGGTGGCGACCACGAAGGCTTGCGGAGGTCCGGTACGGACAACTTTGCCGCGCTCCAACATCGCGACGCCGTCGCACACCAACTCGACCTCGGAGAGCAGGTGCGAGTTCAGGAAGATGGTCTTGCCGCCGGCACGCAGCGTGGAGAGCAGGTCGCGCACGGCCTTGCGCCCGAGTGGGTCGAGGCCCTCGGTGGGCTCGTCGAGGAACAGCACTTCCGGATCATTGAGCAATGCCTGCGCGATGCCCAGGCGCTGCGTCATGCCCTTGGAGTATTCGCGCAGCAGCTTCTTGCGCGCGTCAGCGAGTTCGACGAGTTCAAGGAGCGTGGGGATCCGTTCCCGCAACTTGTCGGCCGACACGCCGTTGATCGCGCCCATGTAACGCAGGAACGAATCCGCCTTCAAATGCTCGGGCAGGCGCATGTGCTCGGGCAAATAGCCGATGCGGCGCCGCATGCGGTGCGCCGATGGCGGCTCGCCCAGGATGGCAGCACGTCCACCGGTGGCGTGAACGAGGCCGAGCAGGATCTTGACGAGCGTGGTCTTGCCGGCGCCGTTGCGCCCCAGCAGGCCGAAGATGCTGCCACGCTCCACGCGCAGTGAGACGCCGGCGAGCGCTTGCGTCGTCGTACGGAAGCGACGATAGACGTGCTCCAGGGACTCGGCGCTGATGACTGCATCCGCCATGCGGCGCGGATTGTAGCGAATCCGTGAAGATTATTCGCGTTCTTTGTGTTCGGGCGGCGCGGTATCGATGACTAGACGCGAAGCGGCGGAGGAATCGAGGGGCTGACGGGCGGCCTCGACGTCGGCGCCGGCCAGCTCCATTTTGCGCTCCTGGATCTCGCGCAGGCGGCGCAGGATGGCGGTCTCGAGTTCGGCGTACTGGTCTTCGGTGATCTCACCGGAGTCGAGGCGCACCTGGAGATTCAGCAGCTCTTCCTTGAGCGGCGCGTCGTCGGTGTATTGCTCTTCGGCAACCTTCGCCAGCGTCCGCAGGATGAACTGGAAGCCGGTGATGGGCGCGAGGAGGAGATCGTCGAGGAGGAACATAGTTTCCAGTATCGATGCTCGCGTCGGCGCTTTTGGCTCGCTGCTATCGCAGCGAGCGCGCCGGTCGCTCGCCCAGATCCTTCACTCGGCAAAAGAAAAGGCGCCTCGCTCAGGATGACATCCAAAAAACCTATCTCGCTCCTCCGGCGCTGGGCTCCAGCTTCAGCCGGATGTTCACGAAGTTATATGGCGGCCAGGGGCCGGTGTACTTGAAGTTCAGGCGGTCGCCGTATTTCTTGGCGATGCGGTTCACGGCTGCATCGAACTCGCCTTCGCGTTCCTTCTGGATGAGGAAAGCGGCGTTCATGATCATCTTGTCGCCGATGGGCTTGTTGTCGCGCGAAGCGACGCAGGTGGAGCGCAAGGCGTCGTAGATCTCGCGCACGTAGTCGCCGGCGCGCTCGGCCAGCGACTTATCGATCATGCGGCCGAGCTGCATGCGCGCGAAGTAGGTGGATTGCAGGTGCTTGCGCGTGATCTCCTGCTGGAAGCGGTGGATCTCTTCGTCGTCGCGCTTCAGCTCCTCGATGACGCGGTCGCGGTCCCACGTGACCTTGAGGCCGAACTCGAGCTTCCCTTCCATCTGCTTCAGCACGTCCTTGAGCGAGGCGTAGATGGAGCGCAGGACCTCGCGGATGTCGTCGTCGGTACGGAAGATGGTGCCGAACGACATGGGGATGATGGTGTGCTGCTTCATCACCGTCTCGATGACATGCTCGTGAGCGAGCGCGTTCTCGCGCGTGGGGTCGAAAATGAAGACGCTGGTCTTGGAAACGACGGCGGCGATGTCGTTGTAATGGACGCTGTAGACCGCATCGCCCATGCCACCGATGCCGACGCGGCCGAAATCCTGCGTCTCGCGCGCTTCGATCACGCCGTAGACGTAGCGGCCTTCGCCGGTCGGGACGGGCGCGGGTGCGCGCTCGGGCGCCTTGGGCGGCGCGGGCATGGGTACGGGCGCAAGCAGCGAGGTGGCCGGCCGGGTGGTGACCGGCGTCGGCGTCCGTGCCGACGGCACCGCCTTCGGAACGGCCTGCGGCTTACGTACGCGCTTCTTACTCGCCAGTTGCTTGGACTTGGTTGGCATCGCTCTCCCCCAAAAGACTCGTCACCGTCGAAAAGAACTGCTCAATATCGATCGGCTTGTACAGCACGGCGGTATGGAGCTTTTCCGCGCGCTCCATGGATTCCTCAGTGGCGTACCCCGTGAGCACCGCCGCCCGCTGCTCGGGATTGCGGCTGCGGCTGTAATCGATCACGTCAAATCCCGAACTCTCGGCCTCAAGCGAGAGGTCGCAGAGCAGCAGATCGAAGGCCTCGCGCTCCAGGCGTTGGATCGCGTCGTGCGCGGAGCTTACGGCCGTCACCTGATAGCCGCGCTGCTCCAGCAGCAGGCGATAAGTGAAGAGCACCGACGGTTCATCGTCGACCACCAGGATCTTCGTGCTGTTCGTCTTTTCCATGGCTTGCGCGGGCCCGGTCGCCAGCATCAGCGGACCACCGGAATATCGACACGGAACACCGTTCCCTGGCCGAGCCTGCTGCGGACACGGATCCTGCCGCTATGGTTCTCCACGATGCCTTTCACGATCCACAACCCGAGTCCCGTTCCTTTCTCGCCTTTGGTGCTGAAGAACGGCTCGAAGACGGTCTGCAACGACTCCTGCGGGATGCCGCCGCCGGTGTCGGCGATCACCATCTGCACCTTGCCGTGCACGCCATCGGGCGACGACACCTGGCGCGTGCGCAGGACGAGCCGGCCACCGCTGGCTCCCATGCTGTCGCGCGCATTCACCATGAGGTTCGAGATGACCTGGCGCAGCTGGTCGGATGAGCCCACGACGGGCGGTACCTTCTGCAGTTCGAGCTCCACCTTTACCGAAGCGCGCTCCAGTTGGCGCGCGAACAGGGCGAGCGTGTCTTCCACGATGGAGTTCACGTCCACGGTGGAGACCTGCTCGCTGTGGCGGTAGAGGCTCAACATCTGGCGCACGATGCGCGCCACGCGCTCCGTCTCCTTCTTCAGGATGTCGTAGACCTCGCCCGCTTCCGGCTTGAGGTAAGACTCGAGCAGGAAGATGGCGTTCTTGATGGCCTCCATCGGGTTGTTGACCTCGTGCGCGATGGTGCCGGCGAGGCGGCCGGTAGCGGCGAACTTCTCCATCTCGAGCATGCGCCGCTCCATCTTGAGCTGCTCGAGCTTGCGCAGCGCGGTGAAGTCACGCAGGACCGTTACGGTGAAGGAGACCTGTCCCCGTTCGTCATAGATCTTGCCGGAGCGGGCGTCGAATTCGATCTCGCTCTGCGCCGAGTGCTTGTACAGCCGGATGGGCGCGCTCTCCTTGTGCGAGAAAGCGAACGTGAAGGAGCTGATGTAGGCGTCGAACTTCGCCAAGTTCTTCAATTGCTCGGCCGTACGTCCGCCCGGCTCGTCGGTGCCGAACAGTTCGAGCGCGAGCGGATCGAGCAGGAAGAATTTGGCGCTGCGGTCGCACACCACGATGGGATCGCCCACGTTCTCCACGATGAGGTTCAGGCGATCGCGGTCCTGACGAACGACTTCTTCCGCGTTGCGCAGCTTCTCGTAGTTGGAGCGCAGCTCCTCATCCGCGCGGCGCAGGTCGGTGACGTCGCGCATCACGGTGACCATGCCGGCGCGCAAGCCTTCATGGACCAGCGGCGCACACACGGCTTCGAACAGGACTTCTTCGCCCTCGATGGCGTCGACGAGCGTGAGGTCGCGCGACGTTTCCGCGTCGCTCACCGCGAGCGAGGAGAGCGCCGCGGTGAACAGCATGTTGTTCAACTCCACGGCGTGCGCGCGGCCTTCGGTGACCTCGTCGGGCAGTTTGAAGAAGCGTTCGGCGGCGCGGTTCTGCAAGATGACGCGGTGGAGCGCGTCGGTGAGGATGACCGGATCGGGCATGCTCTCCATGACCGTCTGCATCTGGTCGATGGTGAGCTCCTGGTCGCGCATGCGGTTGTAGTAGTGCTCGACCTTGAACAGGCGCACGAGAAAGCGATTCGCGACCTCGATGAGCGTGCGCATCTCGGCGCGCTCGCGCTCCATGCCGCTGGCGGGGACCTCGACCGCCACCAGCGACGCGTAGGCGCGCATGTCGCACGCCTGGCAGACCTGTTCGTTCAGGTTGAGGCGGCGATCGCCGCTGCTGTTGAGCACCAGCAGGCAATCGCTGCGGTGTTCGCGCTCGGCCTCCCAGCAAGGGCGCGTCCCCGCATAGTAGATGGGATGGACGAACAGCTTGCGATTGCGTGCCAGCGTCAGGACCGCAGGCTCGTGCGTGTGCAACGACTTGACGATAGGGTTATCGGCCCATAGCGGCTGCTGGAACTTTTCCTGGAAAGAACGCGGGCAGTTCAGCACCGCGACGGGACGCAAGACGGCGGATTCGAAGTCAGCGCTGGCGATGAGCGCGCGCGGAAAGCCGAGCGCGAGGATCTCCTCCAGCAGGACTGGGTAGATCTCCTCCGAGCTTTCGGCGCTCAGCAGGCGCAGGACGGAGCGGCGACGGCCGGGCGTAGCTGCCTCGAGCGCCGTCGCACTCGCGATCTGCTGCCGCGAACGCATGATGGGCGTCGCCATCCAGGGCCCCTTCGTCAGCGGCGGCTACCTAGCGCCGTCCCGCCCTGCGAGGCGAGCGCGTGGGCGCCGGGAACTCTTCTTCCAGCGCCGCTTCCGGCATGGCCGGGCGGGAAACGATGCCCGTCAGACCGACCGCGTCGGCATACTTCAGGTAGGTGTCGATGGAGGCCACGACCACGCGGGCTTCTACCGTGATCAGGTCAATGCCCACCAGGGAGATGCGGACCCACGCGTCAATGACGATGCCCTTGTCGAGTACGCGATCAAGGACATCAATAAGACTGGATCCACCCGATACACGTTCAACGGCCATTGCATTCCTCCGAACTTGCCGCTTTGCGCTAGCCGCGTTTCGTCTTGCGTCGTGGCCGCGCGGGAGCGCGTCGCGCTCCGGTCTCTTTCGGCTCCGGCAACGCTCGCGTCGCCCCCTGAGCCGTCAGGTTAGGATCGAATTTCCACCAGTTCAGACCGATCTGTTCCGCCTTGTCCACCGAACACACCAGCAGCCGGATACGGATGGTGAGCAGTTCCACGTTAGCCAGCGAGACGCGCACATCGCCGGCCACGACCAAGCCTTTGTCGAGCACACGATCCAGGATGTCGAGCAGGTTGGTGGTACCCGAGATCGTCGGCACACGTTGCATAAGTGGCGTTGTGAGACTGCCCAGACTGCCGGGGGATGGCAGAACGGTAGGATGCTAACCAGTCGCGCGGCGTACTGTCAAATGCCAAGTTTCTGCGAAACCCGCTTCCCGCGCGGGTTTCCCTGTTTACTTATCGAGTAAGGTGCCGAGCGGACCGAGGTCGAGATTCAGGTCTTCCGGCTTCAGGCCGAAGGCCGCTGCCAGTTCGGCGATCTTGACCTCGAGCCGCATCAGCGCCTGCCCCATGGCTTCGACCTGCGCGTCGTCGAGCGAGCCGCCCTCCATGCGGCGGATGGCCTGGCGCTCCAGCAGGCGGCGCAGCAGTTCGATGAGCCCCAGCACGAGCTTAGCGAGGCCCTGCTCGATATTGTCGGGCGAGCAATCGATGCGCGCCGGGGCACGCACCCCGATGGATTCGAGCTCGCGGCGGATCTCGCTGACCGTGCTCTCGATCTCTGCCGGCGACAAGCGACGCGTGGTGCTCATCCTTCCGAGTGTAACGCCGCCATGAACTCCGTCGCGGGCCACGGACCCGAAACCATGGCTTTCACGGGCAGTGCGCCAAGTTGCGCCATGCGCTCGCGGAACTGGCCTACGCCCTCGCGCGTGACGAGCGCGAACAACCGGATGCCGCGCGCGCCCTCACGCACCCGCCACTCGCGGACGGCATCGCCGGTCGCTTTCTGTATCTGGCCGGCGGCGCCAGCGAGGGCAGCCACGTCAGCCGCGCGGTCGCGCAGGTATTCGCGGCCCGCTTCACCCTCCTTGCCGGACTTCTTCTTGCCGCCGTCGGCAGTAGCGGCGGCGGCAGCGGGCGCGATTACGACCTCCATCTGCACATAGTCGCGCAGCGCTTCGATGGTCTCGCGGTAGTCGAAGCTGTGCACGTCGAGGAAGACGAGCAGTTCGGCTTCGTCGGCGAGCAACGTCGGGAAACGGAACGGGATGACCGAGGCTTGCGCGAACACGCCCTTCACCACGTTGTGATACGCGAGCGCGTCTTCGCGGCCGAAGTCCTCCGGCGCCTTCTTGTAATCCGAGACGACGCAACGCAAGCCGGCATACTCCACGATGCGTAGGGCGGCGCCGCGCACGCCTTTTTCGGCGGGCAGCTGGATCGCGTCTTCGACGATGCAATAAGGAAGGAGCAAGGTAGCGTTAGCGCAGCCGCGCCGGTTTTTTTCCTTTCTCCACCATAGTAGCGCGGCCCAGATGCTGAAGCGCTGTCTCCACCGATGTCAGGACCGCGTTCAGACCGATGTAGAGGAGGTCGACGCCCGCCAGCGACACCACGATGCTGCCGTGAATGACCACGCCGGAGCTGAACACGTGGTCGAGGATCTCGAGCAAGGAGATCTCGGGATCGCTCTCCGCCTCGATGAACGTGATGGGCTCGGTGGCCATGCTATTCGCTATTGGTTATTCGCTATTTGGCTATGGAAAGTCAAAACCTAACCGGCGAACGAATACGGCGGCCAGGGGCCGGAGGTCTCCACACGAGCGTGTTCCACGCTGCGCGCGAAGCTTTCGACGGCGGCGTGCAAGCGTGCGACATCGGCGCGGCGCATGAGCACGGCTGCCTGCCACACGAGGTTCGGCTGGCCGGGCCCGACCTTCATCGTGACAACCTCACGGGCCAGCCGCGCGAGTGACTTCGCGAACTCCGCGAGTTGCGGCGGCGGCTGCGGCTTGGCACGCTGCTGCCCCAGTTGCGCCGACTTGCGCGCCAGGTAGTCGCGCCCGCTGGCGGCGACAGCAGCGACTGACGCGGCTGGCGGCTCGGCAAAGACTTTGATGCCCCACTCCTCGCAGCCGGCGATGCGCTTCAGCGCGGCCAGCAGCTTTGTGCGGCGCGCGGCGACGTCCGAGGCGAGGGAGTTCTCCGTGAGGAAAACGCTGCCAAAGCGTGTAGGCACGACGTCACCCACGGCGGCGAGCGCGCTCACGGCGCGCTGATGGCGCACGCTCGCATTGGCCAGCCAATCGAGGTTCTCCATGTTCGATGCCAGGGCGTCGGCGTAATCGTGGCGGTCGACGCGGCTCACCCAGCAGACGAGACCGGCGCAGACGACGGACTCGACCGCTGCTTCGCCGTCGATCCCGGCTACCAGTTGCTTTAGCCCCACGCGCTTGGAGCCGACGCCGTAAAGATAAAGGACGCGTGCGGGCGTTGCTCGCGGCGACGCGGGCCGCGACTTCCGGGACGGCTTGCGCGGAGCTGACTTTATGCGGGTTGCCATAGTTCGCGGGTAAAGCGCGACAGCGGGCGGGCGCCGGCGACTTCGCCGAGTTGCTCGCGCGCGCACAGAACATTGATCCGCGCGCGTCGTCCCAGCTTCGCCAAGGTGGCCTGCTGCCAGGCGAAAGCGCGGCGGCAGCGCGGACATGTCCCAACATCCTCGACCAGGAGAACCCGGTTGACGATGAGTTCCGGCGTCGCCAGACCGATATCGTCGAGGGCCGCCAGCAGGCGTTCCGTCTCGCGATCAGGCAGCGGCTCTGCCAGCATCACAGGCATGACGCGCGCCTGCTTCTCGTCCGCCAGGAGCTTGAGCAACTCGCGCGCCCGTTGCTCGACTTGGGCGATCTCCACCGCCAGGTCTTGCGCGAGCGGTAGTGTACGGTGGCGTGCCAGGGTTTTCAACAAAAGCCGCGCCCAGTGCGCTAAACGCGCAGGCATGCGGAGCAACTCGAGTGCGTGGCCGGTGGGCGCCATGTCGAGCACCACGCGGTCATGCGTGGCCAGCAGATCGACGATGCGGAAGGTCGCGAAGATCTCATCCACGCCCGGCGGCACGACATCGAGCAGCGCGAGCAGAACACGCCGGTCGAACGAGAGGTCGAGGTGAACGCCACTGACCTCGGCCTGCATCGCGCGCTCGATGGAGTAGCGCACGCCCTCGCTCCACTTACGGAATTCGCCGACCGCGTCGAACTCCATGGCGAGCAGCTGTGGATCGCGCAACACCGCACGTGGACGCGTGCCGACATTCGTTGCGAATACATCGTCGAGCGACGGCGCGGGATCCGTGGAGCAGACGAGGACGCTCGCCTTCTTCGACTTGGCTCGCTCGTGAACCGCGAGCGAGGCGGAGATCGTGGTCTTGCCGACGCCGCCTTTGCCGAGCGTGAGGGTGAGTGGCGCTGCCAGCCGCGGCCACTTCGCCGGCTGCATTCTTATCGTGGGAGCGCGTGGTGGCGCGACAGTGGGTGGCTTGCCGCGCGCAAACACGTGGCGACCGAACGATGCGAGCGCTGCCACGCCGACGACCGGACTTCCCGTGTCATCCCCAAGCCACAGCTTCGCGCCTTTAAACGTGCGGCGCAGCGAGGCGCGAGCGCCACGCGTGGCAGCAGCGCGCTGTTGGCACCGCGGGCAGCCGCCACCGGACATAACAGCGCGGTTCAGCACCACGTCCGTGACACGCAGGCGTGGCGCCGCATCGGCGAGCCAACCCAGCGCGCGCTCCGACTCGGCGAGCGCAAACGGCTCGGGCGTCGTCACCAGAAAAAGCCGCGCGTGTTGCCCACTGAGCTGCGCCCGCAATGCGTCCGTCATTTGTGACCAAGTCTCGAGGAACGGAAAGCGCCCAGACGTCGTGCGCTTGCCGCCGAACGTAGCGGCGAGAACCTCGTCGCGACTCGCCGCGGTCTCGAGGAAATCAAGAAAGCGCGCGAAGTGTTCCGGCAGCTGGAAAAGGCGCAGAGTGTGGCCAAGCGGCGCGGTGTCTACGACGATGTGGTCATACTCGTCACCTTGCAAAAGACCGTGCAGCGAGATGAGCGCGGCGACCTCCGCCATGCCCGGCAACGTGGAATCGAGCAGCGGTTCGATGTCGGCGCGCGAGAAGATGGTGGCGTTCTCCACGACCGCCAGGATGGCGTCGCGTTGCTGGGCAAGAAAGCGTTCGAACTCCCGACTGGCATTGAGCTGCCACGCGAACAGGCGCGCACGCGCCAGCGGCACCCGCTGTGGCCGGTCGCCAAGCTTGAGTTGCAACACGTCTGCGAGCGAATGTGCCGGATCGGTGGAGACGACGAGCACCGATCCGCGCGGATGCGCGCGCGCCAGCTCTGCCGCGTAGGCGGCAGAGCACGTGGTCTTACCGACGCCGCCTTTGCCGATAAAGAACGCCAGGCGCACAAAGAAAGTAGAAAGGAAAAAGGTAAAAGGAAGAAGGAAAAAGCGGCAGGCTCTTTAGTTTGTGTTCTTGATGGTGTTTCGTTGCCCGTATAATCCCGGCACTCAATGGCACTCACAATCGGGACCAGGCTAGGGCCGTACGAAGTGCTCGACCGCATTGGTGCGGGCGGCATGGGAGAGGTCTACCGCGCGCGCGATACGCGGCTCGACCGCACCGTCGCCATCAAAGTCCTGAACGCCGCGCTGAACGCTAATCCTGACGTGAAGGCCCGCTTCGACCGCGAAGCGCGCGCCATCTCGCAGTTGAATCATCCGCACATTTGCACGCTGCACGACGTCGGCCAGCACGAGGGCACTGATTTCCTCGTCATGGAGTACCTGGAAGGCGAGACGCTGGCCGACCGCATCCGCCGCGGCCCGCTGCCGCTCGCCGAGCTGCTGAAGACCGGCACCGAGATCGCCGACGCGCTCGACAAGGCGCATCGCGCCGGCATCGTGCACCGCGACCTGAAGCCCGGCAACGTCATGCTGACGAAGACCGGCGCCAAGCTCCTCGACTTTGGATTGGCCAAACCGCTCAGCACGCTCGCGGCCGCATCGCAAGGCAGCGCCCCGCTGCTTTCCGCCGCGGTCACCCTTACGTCGCCGAGCCCGGCGCACTCGCCGCTCACTTCGGCGGGGATGATCGTGGGCACGATCCAATACATGGCGCCGGAGCAGATCGAAGGCAAGGAAGCCGACGCGCGCTCCGACATCTTCGCCTTCGGCGCCGTGCTCTACGAGATGGCGACCGGCAAGCGCGCCTTCGAAGGCAAATCGCAGCTTACCGTCGCGAGCGCGATCATCGAGAAAGATCCCGACCCCACCAGCAGCGTGATGAAGGCGCTGCCGACGGCGCTCGACCACGTCATCGCGACGTGTCTCGCCAAGGAACCCGACCAACGCTGGCAGAGTGCCGGCGATATCAGCCGCGAGTTGGCGTGGATCGGCAAGGCTCCTTCGGCGGCGGCAGCGACAGGGACCGTATCGGCATCGGCAGCATCGCGGGAGCGCTGGTGGATGGCGGCTTGTGCTGTTTTGCTGCTCATCGCCGGAATTGCCGGCTGGCGCGCGCTTTCGACGCCGGCGCCGCGGCAGTTCCGCTTCGAGATCGCACCACCCGACAAGACTTCGTTCGGTTACGGTCTCGCGCTTTCGCCGGATGGCACACAGTTCTGCTTCGTGGTCGAAGGCAAGGGTACGAGTTGGCTCGCGTTGCGCCCCGTGCACGGCACCGAAGCACGCCAGCTCACCGGCACCGAAGGGGCACGCTTCCCGTTCTGGTCGCCCGATGGGGCGTCGATCGGATTCTTCGCCACCGGCAAGCTGAAGAGGCTGGAGGTGGCGTCGAATTCCATCCAGGTACTCGCCGACGTCGGAGATCCGCGGGGCGGCACGTGGAACCGCAATGGAGACATCATCTACGCGCCCAACACCACGACCCCGCTGTTTAAGATCGCGGCGAATGGGGGGACACCGGCGCCGCTGCTGCCCCTGAAGGACGAGAGCAGCCAACGCTGGCCGCAGTTCTTGCCTGACGGCAAGCACTATGCGTTCCGCAGTCGTGGCGTGACGGCCGGAACGGAGAACATCGTCATCGCTGCGCTCGGCTCCAGCGAGCGCCGCCCGCTGCTGAGGGCGGACTCCAGCGTCTGGTTCGCCTCCGGCTATGTACTCTTCGTGCGCGGACGCACGCTTTTCGCACAGGTGTTCAACGAGCGCAAGCTGCAAGTGGAAGGCGACCCGCGCCCGCTCGCTGACAACGTGGAAGCCGAAGGCGAAGCCGGGGCCACGGCCTATGCGCCCGTCACCGTGTCGCAGACTGGGCTGCTGGTCTTTCGCAGTGCCGTGATCCTGAAATTGCGGCTCGCTTGGTTCGATCGCGGCGGCAAGCGGCTGAGCGATGTTACGGAGGCGGGAGAGTACGACGAACCTGCGCTTTCGCCCGACGGAACACACGTCGCCATGGACCGGTACTCGGGCGAGGAGCGAAAACCCGGTATCTGGACGCTGGATCTGGCGCGGGGAACTTTTTCTTTGTTGTCCGCATCCGCCTCTGTCGGTTCCCCGCTGTGGTCGCCCGATGGCCGGCAAGTGTTCTTCTCGAGCAGCGACGGCAAGACCTTTGACATCCATCGCCGGGCCAGCAGCGGCGCCGGTAGTGAGGAAGTGGTGCTGGCGGGCAACGGACAGAAGTTCAGCGATACATGGTCCCCGGATGGACGCTTCATCATGTACGAGACCACCCAGAGCAACCTCACCACGCCTGGCATAGTGGGCAACAATAGCGAGCTTTGGGTGCTACCCATGGACGGGTCCAAACCGTTTCCTTACTTGCAAGGCAAGTACAACCTCTCGCACTCCTCGTTCTCGCCCAACGGACGATGGGTAGCGTATTCCGCCGATGAATCAGGGCGCGCTGAGATCTATGTGCAGAGTTTCCCGGAGCCGAAGATCAAGCTGCAGATCTCCAATGCGGGTGGCGACCAGGCGTTCTGGCGGCGCGATGGCAAGGAACTCTTCTATTTGGCGTCCGACGGGAACCTGATGTCTGTAGCGGTAGATACGACCGGCGACATCAAAGCCGAGAAGCCGCAACCGTTGTTTGTCGCTTCCTTGCGGAATGGCGGCCTGTTGGATTCCCGCTCCAATTATGCCGTCAGTGCCGACGGCAAGCGCTTCCTGCTGTGTGCGATCGAACAGCAAGGGACATCGGCGCCGGCCACAGTGGTAGTGAACTGGACGGCGGCGCTCGAGAAGAAGTAACTACCGTCCCGCCGGCTGCATTGCTTTGGCGCGCCGCTCGGCATAGAGCGGGAACGCCTCAGCCAGTTCCAGCACTTGCCGCTTGATGCGCGCGAGCGCGCCCGCGTCGTTGCGGTTCTCCAGCGCTTCCACGATCCAGCGGCCGACGTGGCGCATCTCGTCTTCCTTCATGCCGCGCGTCGTCAGCGCCGGCGAACCGATGCGGATGCCCGAGGGCTTGAGCGGCGGATTCACATCGAACGGGATGGCGTTCTTGTTGACCGTAATGTTCGCTTCGCCGAGTGCCTTCTCGGCTTCGCTGCCGAGCATGCCTTTGCCGAAGACGTCGACGAGCATGAGGTGCGTATCGGTGCCGCCGGAAATGACGCGGAAGCCGTGCGCCGCGATCGTCTCGGCGAGCGCCTTGGCGTTTTTTACGACCTGCTGCGCATAGTCCTTGAATGACGGTTGCAGCGCTTCGTGGAAGCACACGGCTTTCGCCGCGATGATGTGCACCAGCGGCCCGCCTTGCATCCCGGGAAAAACGACTTTGTCGATGGCCGCGGCGAATTCCTGCTTCGACAGGATGAGGCCGGCGCGCGGCCCGCGCAGCGTCTTGTGCGTGGTCGTGGTGGTGATGTGGGTGTGGGGTACTGGCGACGGATGCACGCCTCCGGCGACCAGGCCCGCGAAGTGCGCCATGTCAACGAGGAAGAATGCGCCCACTTTGTCGGCGATCTGCCGCATGCGCGCGAAATCGATGATGCGGGGATACGCCGAGCCACCGCCGATGATCAGCTTGGGCCGCTCGCGTTCAGCGATGCGCTCCAGCTCGTCGTAGTCGATCGTCTCGGTCTCTTTGGTGACGCCGTAGGGCACGATCTTGTACGTCTTGCCGGAAAAATTCAGGTGATGGCCATGCGTCAGGTGGCCGCCGTGCGCCAGGTTCAGTCCAAGGATCGTGTCGCCCGGCTGGATGATCGCCGCGTACGCCGCCATGTTCGCCTGACTGCCGGCGTGCGGCTGGACATTCGCGTGCTCGGCGCCGAAGAGCTGCTTGGCGCGGTCGCGCGCCAGGTTCTCCACCACGTCCGCGTACTCGCAGCCGCCGTAATAGCGCTTCCCCGGATATCCCTCGGCGTACTTGTTCGTGAACACCGAACCCATCGCTTCGAGGACCGCTTCCGACACGAAGTTTTCGCTCGCGATCAGCTCCAACCCTTCGTGCTGGCGGCGGACTTCGTGGTCGATGGCGGCGGCAACGTCAGGATCGGATTGCGCGAGCGGCACGGACATCCAGGTGGGCTTCATGGCGGAATTGTAGCGCGTCACTGCGCTGAAAAACCTAAACCGCAAGGGACGCAAAGTACGCGAAGGATCTTTTCCTCCTTTGCGTCCTTGGCGTCCTCTGCGGTTTGCCTTTACTTGGTCTGGCGATAAACGTCCGGCCGAAAGAGCTCCATGTGCCGCTCCGGCTTCGACAACGCGCGGAAGCCGAACTGTTCGTAGAGTCCGTGCGCGTCGCGGGTGACGAGCGCCCAGCGCCGCAGGCCTTGCAGACGCGGATGCGACATGATGGCGCGCATCAGCAGCTTGGCGAGACCGCGACCACGATGCTCTTCCAGGATGAAGACGTCGGCGAGATAGGCGAATGTGGCGTAGTCGCTGATGACGCGCGCGAAGCCGACCTGGTCGCTCCCGCGATACACGCCGAAGCACAATGAGTTTTTGAGCGAGCGCTCGACCACGTCACGCGGAATGCCTTCGCACCAGTAGGCGGTCTTCAGATAATCGTGGATGACGTCGAGTTGGAGGCGTGTGAGGTCGTCGCTGATGGCGTATCCAACATCAGCCTTCTCTTGGTTTGTCATTCCGAGCGAAGCGAGGAATCTGCTTTCTCGCTAAGAACAGCAGATCTCTCGCTCCGCTCGGGATGACAAACAAGGGAATCTCATGGCGACGCATAACCCGCGCATTGGATGACCGGCAGGCGCGGGTAGCGGGGGAAATCAGGGTCGGTCTTTGACTTCTCGCAGAGCACGAACTGGCTGCCGCGATCATTGGTGATGATGCGCGCGTTGCGGCAGGTAGCGCACAAGCCGGAGTTCACAACCCTTACCTCAGCGGCTAAAGCCACTTGTTTTTTGTCGGCTGTACGGCACGGCTGAAGCCGTGCCCCTCCGAAAAGTGTCTGCAGAAGCGGCATTCATTTGCGTTCATCGGCGACGAACTTCTCTGCTTCCTGGCGCTCGATGGCCATGATCTTGTCGACACGGCGCTGGTGGCGTCCGCCTTCGAAGTCGGTATGGAGCCACTTGTCGACGATCGCCATGGCCTTAGCTTCATCGAGCACGCGCGCGCCGATGGAGAGCACGTTGGCATCGTTGTGGCGGCGCGACATCTCGGCTTCGTATTCGGTGCTGACGTTGGCGGCGCGGATGCCCGGCACTTTGTTGGCCGCGATCGACATACCGACACCGCTGCCGCACACCAGGATGCCGAGATCGGCTTGATGCGCCGCGACTTCTTCGCCGACCTCGCGCGCAAAGTCGGGATAGTCGACCGAGTCGTTGGAAACCGTGCCGCGATCGTGAACCTCGATCCCCTGCTGCTTGAGGTGCTCACGGACTCTTTCCTTCAGCTCAAAGCCGGCATGGTCGGCGCCGAGGGAGATCTTCATGGGGAGATTGTACTGAGGAAAAAGCAAAACCTTAAACCGTAGATTTCGCCGATGACTGCTCGCAGATTCCACAGATGCGGCATCCGCGCAATCTGCGACAGTTCCGCGTAATCTGCGGTCTAAGAATCTGACCTATCGATCTCACTCGACCGCATGCAGACCTGGCGAAGGCCGGTTGCTCAGGATGTACTTTCCGCCGCTGTGCGCAACCTCAACCACCCATTCGCCGTAGAGCAGCGCGGGATGCGACGTTTCGCTCCACAGGAAGATGCGTTGTGGACCGCGCCAGAGCGCGAGGAACGTTTCGTTCGTTTCGAAGACGCGCGGCGCGTCGGGAAAGAACGACCCGTACCACAAATTCGCTTCGCGATGATTCAGGATGCGCACCGGATGGCCGGTGTAGAAGTTCAGCGTGGAGCCATCTTCGTAGTCGCCGTCGATGACGATTACGTCGCTCTCGTGCCAGCGCCGCTGGACCGCGTCGGCGAGGGACTTGCTGCTGATGACGGGCGAGAAGATGACAAGCCCGGCGTGCACGAACCACAACACCAGGACCATCCCGCCGGTGAGCGCGAGATTCGCGGTGAGAAGGCGGCCGCGACGGCGAAACATCCAGTTCAGCAGCGCACCGGCGAGGAGCGAGAGACCGATGCCGACGAGCGGCACGCGGAAGAAGCCGAGCGCTTGCGGCGTCAGGTCGAAGATGTGGCCGAACGAGAGCGCGTACTGCTCGGGATTCTTGGTGAGCAAGTCAGCGACGTCGGCGTTCGGTGGCGGAGTTTGCGACACGACGGCGAGCGCGACCGTCGCAATGGCGACGAGTGTCGCCAGCACCAGCAGAACAATTGCCGCGACATTCCCCGCAGGCTTCCCACCCTCCGCTGAAGCGGAAGGGTGGGGCACCCGGGTTGATCTCAAGTCTGCTTCCCTGCCCAACCATCCGCCGACCAACAACGCCAGCGCGGGGACGGCGGGCAGCACGTAGTACTCCTGGCGCGTTGAGAAGCTGAAGAAGCCGACGATGACGAGCGCCCAGAGGGCGAAGACGAGATCAGCGCACGGCCACGCCCTGGCTCTCGGAGTGCTATAGGGATCCTTCGGCGCGCGCTTGGTCGCTTCGCTCCCGCGCGCTTGCTCAGGATGACGGAATAGCTGCTTCCCGGTGCGCCCCGCATCCACTAGCGCTTGCGGCAGCCAGGCGCTCCAGGGAAATGCCCATACCAAGAGCAGCGCCCAGAAGAGCACGAGCGGCACGGTGTCGTAGTCGCGCGGGACGCGCTTGTTCAGGAAGCGCAGGAAGTGTTCGTTGACGAAGTAGAACCAGAAGAAGCCGCGGATGTCGCCCTGTGCGGGATTGCGCAACCCGGCGAGCACGTGCCATGGTGCCGCGACCGCGAGGAAGACGAGCGTGCTGGAAATCAGACGCAGTCGCAGCAGGCGCTTCAGGTCGCGAGTGAGCAAGAGATAAAGAAAGATGACGGCACAGGGAAAGACGAGGCCGATCAGGCCCTTGGTCAGGACATTCAGCGCCGAGGCGATCGCCATGCCCCAGCAGGAGAAGCGCGACGGCTGCTCTTCTTCCAGCGCGCGCAGGAAGAAGTCGAACGTAATAAGCAGCCAGAGCCCGACCATGAGGTCGGGGATGAGGAAGCGCGTGAAGATGTATGGCCCGATCGCCGTGGTAATGGCGAGCGCGCCGAAGAGTCCGCCCGCATCTCCATAGGCGCGGCGGCCGAGTCGCCACGTGGCCAGCGCGAGCGCGAGCGCGGTCAGGGCCAGCGGCAGGCGCGTCTGCCAGTCGCCGACGCCGAAGAGCGAGTAGCTGACGGCGACGGCCCAATACATCAGCGGCGCTTTCTCGAGATAACGAAGGCCGTTGATGTGCAGCGTGACCCAATCGTGGCGTTGCAGCATCTCCTTGGCGGCCTCGGCGTGGACCGAGTCGGCGTCGTCGAGCAGCGGCGGCGTAAAGAGCGCCGGCACGTAGACGAGGGACCACGCGGCGAGGATGAGCAGAAGCGCCGTGCTCTTGGAAGGGGCGGAGGCCACGCGTCCGGATTATAAGAGTCGACGTTCGTGGTGCTATAGGGATGCTTCGGCTCCGTCACGCTCCCGCTTCGCGGCAGCGAGACTCCGCTCAGCATGACTATCGTCTGCTGGTCCCGTTAATGCAGACCTGAAGGCCTGCTCCACCCGCACCGTTTACACTACCCGGCGATGCGCGTGGCGCTCGACATCCGCCGGCTGGGGGCGTTCGGCGTGGGGACGTACGTGCGCAACATCGTCCGCGGGCTCGGCCAGCTGGACACGGCGAATGATGAGTTCATCCTGATCGGACCACGTGAGCGTCTCGGCGAGTTCGATCCGCTACCGGCGAATTTCCGCACCGAGCCGTTCGCGCATGAACCGCCATCGCCGCGCTACTACCTCGACTTTCACGCGCTGCTGAAGCGGCAGGGCTGCGACCTGCTGCACGTCCCGTATCTATTCTGGCGGCCGCTCTGGACGCCTTGTCCTTACGTGATGACGGTGCACGATCTGCTCTCGTTCTTCTCGCCGGTCGCGCGGAAGCAGAGCGTGCGCACGCGGATGCAGCAGGCGCTCACGACGCGTGCGCTGCGCAAGGCGGCACGCATCTTCGCGGTCTCGCACTTCACGCGCAGCGAGGTGGTGCGCTTGCATCGCGTCCCGGCGCAGAAGATCCAGGTGATCTACAACGCCATCGACGAACGACTGCAGCGCGGCCACGCCAGCGACGCGGACCGGCAACTGATCGCCGAGCGTTACCAGGTGACCTATCCGTTCCTGCTCTATGCCGGCAACATCAAGCCGCACAAGAACCTGGTCCGGACCATCGAGGCATTCTCCGCGCTGAAGGCGGAACTCGAAAAAGACGGCCTGCTGCCCGACCTGAAGCTCATCATCATCGGCGACGAGCTTTCGCGCCACGCGGACCTGCGCCGCACTTGCGTGCGCGGCGGCGTACAGAACGACGTGCGCTTCCTCGGATTCGTTCCCATCGACGTGCTCCGCATCTTCTACGATGCCGCCAAGGTCTTCCTCTTCCCTTCGCTGTACGAGGGCTTTGGATTGCCACCGCTGGAGGCGATGGCGCACGGCACGCCGGTCGTGACGTCGAACCTGTCGTCGCTGCCCGAGGTGGTGGGCAACGCGGCGGTGCTGGTGAATCCGGAGAACGTGTTCGACATCATGCGCGCGATATACCGTGTGCTGCTCGACCAGCCGCTGCGCGAGCGGCTGAAAGCGCGCGGCTACGAACAAGTGCAACGGTACTCGTGGCGCAGCTCGTGCGAACAACTGCTCACGGTGTATCGGGAAGTTGCCGGGAGCTGAGTCAGCGCGTAACCACACTTAGTTACTAAAAATCCTCGCCGACCAACGGGAGTCGGCGGGCCTCCAGGCGTACAATCTGGGGTCGATGGCCGAGGCGAAGGGCAAGTTGCGCAACAAGCCGGGCATAACGTCGCTGGATGAGATGCGCCTCGTCGCGGATCTCCGCATCATGCACGCCAAGGTCGAGGAGCTCTACCAGATCTGCCAGAGCATCCGCAAACGTCACCATGAGGGCTCGGTCACCGAATACGCCGATGCGCCGCTCCTGGCTGAAGACATCCGCAAAGTGGACGAGCTGTATCTTTGGTTCATCCGCCTGAAGGAAGAACCCCGCAAGCGCAAGGTCGTTAACGGCGAGTAGGACAAGGCCCTACCCCGCTAAGGTGCTATTGCCGGGTACCCTAGCCCCCAGTATCATTGATTCTCGCGAGCCCCCGAGATATGAGGCGTTTCCTGATCATCGCGGCCCTGGCCGTTTGCGCGCTCCCCAGCGCCGCGCAGCGCGCGCATAGCGCGCATCCGTATCATCCTCCGGCGCCGACGATAAGGCGCGACGCCCCCCGCGTGCCGCCGGTGAGCAAGCCGCGCGAACCGCGCAAGACGAGCGCCAAGGTCCTGCCCGTACGGAAGTAGCTAGTCTCTATCCCTTAATCCCCTAGGTGCCGGCGCTTGTTGCCGCCGTGTCCTCGACGACGACCGTGAGCAGCGTCGCGTCGTCGGCGAAGTCGCCGCGGCAGAAGCGCGTCACCGCCTGCATGATGGCGTCGCGCAGCTCCGGCGCGGAGGCGCGCGCGCTGGCGGTCATCGCGGTGAAGAGGCGATCGTCGCCAAAGTCCTTGCCGTTGCCGTCTTCGGCCTCGACCACGCCGTCAGTAAAAATGAGCAGGCGATCCCCGGCGTGCAGCGCGACAGAGTCCTGCTCGAACTCGGCCTGCTCGAACAATCCGAGCACCGGACCGCCGGCGCTCAACTTGCGCGACGTACCGTCGCGCGAGACGACGAGCGGCGGATTGTGGCCGGCGTTGGTGTAGGTGAGACGGCGCGCGGCCACATCGAGCACGGCGAAGAAGAACGTCACGAATCGGCCGGGACTGATGCTGCCGCAGATGGCGCGGTTCGCGCGGCGGCAGAGCTCGCGTGGTGACGAGGTCATCGTGGCGTATGCCTTCGTCGTCGCCTGTACGTTGGCCATCAGCAATGCGGCGGAGACTCCCTTGCCGGCAACATCGGCCATGACGAGCGCCAGCTCCTTATCGTTGAGCCAGAAGACGTCGTAGTAATCGCCGCCGATAGTGCGCGCCGGCTGCCACGCGCCGGCGATAGAGAATCCCGGCGCCTGCGGCGTCTCCTGCGGCAGCAACGCCCGCTGGATGTCGAACGCGTACTCCGATTCGCGCCGCTCGCTGCGCGTGCGGAACTGACCGGCAGCGGTAGCCACGAGTTCGCCGGCAGCGCGCAGGAATTCGCGATCTTCGGCGTCGTAGGCCGCGCGGTCCGGCCTGGGCAGCAACTGCAGCACGCCGAGCACTTCATCCTGCGAGCACAGCGGCAGCAGGAGTTCGTCACCGAGCGCGAGGGGTTCGCGCGCAGCACGCAGCGCCGGGTACTGGTTCACCAGTTCGACGACGTCGCCGTGGTCGCGGACGAGGCGCGGTGCAACGCCGATGAAGCCCTGCGTCGCTGCGACCGTCTTCTCCAGCAACGCGTCAAGGCCCGGCTGCGCCCACAAGTCGGCCTTCAGGGCAGCGAGCGCGCGCGGCAGATCGTGGCGTTTGCGGAACAGGGCACGCTCGACCACCGCTTGCAGACGCGTGCGCAGCGGTAGACCCGCAGCAGCGAGCAGGAGCGTGGCGATCGTCGCGCCGACTTCCCCGCGTACGATGCCGGCGCGCAGGAGCAGATAGACCGCCGCTCCTACCACCGCGAAGTACGCGACCGCGCTGGCGAAACCGAGCAGCAACTGGCCAAGCGGAACACCGAAGCCGCGCCGTGCGGACGGTTGCTCGACGGTTTCCGCAGACCGCGCCACCTCCTTGCGCAGCGGGCGATGATGCTCCTTGAGGCGGTAGCCCGCACCGGGCGCGAGTTCGATAATGCCCAGGCTTTCCAACTCGGCGTACGCCTTGGCAACGTTGTTCCGGCCAACCCGCAGCTCACCAGCCAGGGCGCTGATCTCGGGTAACGTCTCGCCGGGACGCAGCGCACCGGAAGCCGTCGCGGCCTTGATCTGCGCGACCAGCTGCGAGTACACCGGCTGGCCCGATTTGTAGTCAACGCGCAAGAGCATTGCCGCCGTGATTGTTGCCACGGCGGCAGCAGTGTCAAGCGAATTCCCTAGTCACAAACGCTGCCCATGCTCCCGTAGCGCGCGTTGAACATCGGCGCGTAGGTGAGCGAACAGCTGTGGCCGCCGTTGATACCGCGAATGATCGCCGAATACGGCAGCGCCGTCTGGCCGGGCGCAGCCCGGAGCGTGTACCACATGCCGCCGCGTGTACGCGCCGCCGCGACCTTGGCGTCAGCCGCGAAACCCTGAGTGACGACGATGATGCGGGCGTCGCGCAGCAGGAACATCGTCCTTGCCGAAAGCGGAGAGACTTTCTGCAGGTCCTGCATCGTCAGCTCCGCGGATCGCGTCGGGGCTTTCTCCATGCCGGGCCGCAGCAGTTCGATGGCGACGTGCGTCTCATGCACCATGTCGTATTGGACCTGCCAAGCAGAGATGGCTACGTTCGTCACGAGCGTGCTTGCCAGCCCGATGGCGCAAGCAAGGGCAACGAGAGGCGCCAGGCAGCGTGCTATCTGGCGCGTCGTTTCGGTCATCTCACCGCGGAACAGCCGTCCACTTTGCACGAGGGCGAACAGCAGCACGGGTAAAGCGGCGATTATGAAGAGCCTTTGCGGACCATCTTGCAGCCAGAACATGCCTTGCAGACGCGGTCCCCACTTGATGAGATCGATGCGATCCTGCAAGGGGCGAACGACGAAGGATTCTGCGAACCACATGCTGACTGCGCCGGCCATCATCAGGCTGCCCAACACCGGGAACAGCCACAGCACAGCCTTCACCGTGCTCCTGACGACGCACGCGCACCAGAACGCCAGCAGGCTTAACACTGTGACTTCCAGCGGGAACGCCCACAGCTGGTCGCCGGAGACGTAACGCCATGGCGCGCCGCGCAGCCAGCCGCCCATGAGCAGCAGGAAGATCGGCATCACCGCGCCAAACAGCACGCTCGTGAAGACCGCGACCAGCAGCTTCACCAGCCACTGCACGGACGGCGAGATGGGCAACGTCATGTGCCAACCGTGCGTGCCCAGCGCCTTGTCTTCGCCGAGCGAGAGCGCGCCGGCCAGCACCGCGATGATCATGTTGAGCATCAGGCTGAGCCCAAAAATCACGTCAGTGAAGGCTCGTTGCCGTCTGTCGATCGGGACCCAGCCAAAAGCCGCGATGAACGCCCAAGTGGCACAGGACATCAAAACCAGCGGCCACAGGCTGCGCAGCAAGCGGACCTCGCGGCGCATCAGGTTGCCGAACGGCTCGGTCGCGCGGCAGCGGAACATCTCCACGAGGAACGTGGGTACTAACTGCACGCCCGGGACGAAGGCCTCGCCCGCCTGCATCCCGTCCTGCACCTGGAAGCGCAACATGAGGCGGCGTCCCCACCAGACCATCGCCACGGCGTCGGCCACAATGATCACGGCAGCGGCCCACCAGAACGGCGCAGGCACGCTCTGCGCTTTCTGCATGTCATAGGTGCTGTTCAGGGCCCAGAGCCATAAAGATCCCAGGATGCTGTGAAACACGATGCTGAGCGCCAGCCCGCCTACGGTGGAGCGCGCGATGAGCGTGAACGGCATGACGCTGGTCGTCGCGAGCAGCGCCATCGCACTGCAAAGTGTGGCAATGTCGCCACCGATCGCGTCCTGCCGCCATGCTGCGAAAGCGAACAGCGCGGCCGGGGACCAGACCAGGGCGATCGTCATCACCATCTTCTCGCGCCAGATCGCGCTGCGCTCGATGGGTTGCGCCAGGCGCAGCGTCATGGTGCGCGCCTGGAATTCCGAGCCGAACGGAAGCGCCGCCAGTAGCGGGATGCCGAAAAGAAATCCCATCGGCAATGCAGCGCGCTCCAGGTGACTGGCGAA
>CAYWSH010000027.1:0-29854 GCA_964460655.1 uncultured Terriglobales bacterium
TGCGTCCGCTCCGTGACCGCGTACGCCATCACGCCGTACGTCCCGATGGCAGTCAGCAGCAGTGCCAGCAGCGAGAATGCGGAGAGCAGCCGCATCTGGAACTCCGGGTCGGACGTCGTCGCCGCGATGAGCTGCTGCAGGGGCATGATCTCGACCGGCTGTTCCTTGTCCACTTCACGCAGCACGCCGCGCAGGGCGTTTGCCAGCGGCTCGGCGTCGCCCGCCGCGCGCGCGATGTAGTTCATGTGCCTCAGGAAGAATGGGGATCTCACCTGCACGTACGGCTGGTACACCGCCGCTGCCGGTGGATCGGTCAGCGACTCCTGCCGGATGTCGTCCACCACCCCGACGATCGTCATCCAGTCCTCCGGCTTCGGCTTGTCGGGCATCGCGATCCGCCGTCCCACGGCGTCGCCCGCCGGCCAAAGCTTCCGCGCGACTGCCTGGCTGATGACCGTTACCTTGGGCGCGCCCGCCGCATCGCTTGCGTTGAACTCTCGCCCCTGCAGCACACGGATGCCGAGCGTGCGGAAGTACCCCGGACTCACCGCCGGCTTGCTCACCAGGAAGTGCCGCGGCAGTTTGCGGCCATCCTCCAGCTGGAAGTCGCCGCTGATCTGGAAGTGCGCCAGCGGCTCGAAGTTCACCGCCGTCACCGCCTCTATCCCCGGGAGCGCCGCCAGTCGCTCGAGCATGCGGCCATGGAACGCGTTGATCTGCGCCGCATCGCGATAGGTGGTCGGATCCAGGTCCACCGTCAGGCTCACGGCGTTCCCCGGCTGGAAGCCCAGCGACACGTTGCGCAGCCGCACAAAGCTCTTGATCATCAATCCCGCACCCGTCAGCAGGACGAGTGACAGCGCGATCTCCGCCACCACCAGCGCCCCACGCAAGCGCTCATGACGCGCGGTCAGCGTGCGCGCGCCCTGCGCGAGTGAATCCTGCAACTCCCGCCGCGTCGCTCCCAGGGCCGGCGCCAGGCCGAACAGCGCACCTGTCACCAACGAAAGCGTGAACGTGAACCCCAGCACCAGCGCATCTACGTGGATCTCGCCGCGCCGCGGGATCGTTCCCTCGGGCGCCAGCGCCATGAGCAGCGGCACGCCCCACAACGCCAGCACGAGTCCGGCGCCGCCGCCCGCCAGAGCGACCACCGTGCTCTCGGTGAGCAGTTGCCGCACCAGCCGTCCGCGCCGCGCGCCCAGCGCGGCCCGCACCGCGATCTCCTGCCGCCGGCCGGCGGCGCGCACCAGCAGCAGATTGGCGACGTTGGCGCACGCGATCAGCAGCACGAACGCCACCGCCCCGGCAAAGATCCACAGTGGCTTGCGCACGTCGGCCACCAGCAGCTCCTGCAGCGGCTGCACGCGCGCGACCTTCTTGCTGTTATCGGTCCAGTTCTCCTGCGAGCGTCCGCGCGTGAATGCCTCCAGCTCGGCCTGCGCCTGCGCGCGCGTAACGCCTGCTTGCAATCGCCCCACCACCGGCCACACCATCACGCGGCCCGGGTCCAACTTGATCGTGAAGGGCCGCCACAGCTGCGCGCCTACCGGCAGGTCGAAGCCCGGTGGCATCACACCGATCACCGTCTGCGGCGCGCCATCCAGCATCACCGCCGTGCCCACGATGTCCGGGCGCGCATTGAAACGCCCCCGCCACAGCGCATCGCTCAGCACGACGACGCGGTCCAGCCCGTCCTTACTCTCGCTCGCCGAGAATGTACGTCCCGTTGCGGCATTCACCCCCAGCACCTCAAAGAACTCCGCCGTCACCAGCCCAACGGGCAACCGCACGGCGTCGCCCGCACCGGTCAGCGTCGCTTGCCCGCCGTTGAACATCGCCATGTGTTCGTACATGCGCGTTTGCTGGTGCAACTGCACAAACTCGGCGTCGGAGAGCGAAGGTTGGCGGAAGAAAGGCGAATCCAACGGCGAGAAGGCCACCAACATCAGCCGCTCTGGTTCGCGGAACGGCAACGGTCGCAACAGCACGCCGCGCAACACAGTGAATACAGCGGTGTTCGCCCCGATTCCCATCGCCAGCGCCAGGATCGCGATGGTCGCAAAGCCCGGATTCTTCCGCAGCGAGCGCAAGCCATAACGGACGTCGGCGAAGAGCGTTTCCACGAACGACTCCCAGCCCACCGCGCGCACTTCTTCCTTCACCGCCTCCACGCCGCCGAGTTCGAGCCGCGCCTCGCGCAGCGCGGCTTCGCGCGACCATCCCGCACGCATCTTCTCTTCTGCTGCCGCCTCGATGTAGCCGCGGAGTTCCGCGTCGAGTGCGCGCTCATCACGTTGCTTACGGAATAAAGCTGTCAATCCGCTCGTGAATCTCTTCCACGTCATGTGTCCTCACTCGTGCCGCAGGCCATCTGTGCCGGCATCAAGAGTTTGGCGATGCCTGTGTGGCACAGGCGCCTCGCCTGTGTTGTCACTCGTGCCGCAGCGCCACCATCGGGTCCACGCTCGCCGCCCGTCGCGCGGGCCAATAGGCGGCCACGCCGGCGGCCAGCAACAGCAGGAACATGGCCAGCAATGCGCTGGTCGGATCCCCCGGCCGCAGTCCATACAGCATCGTAACCAGTTGTTTCTCTGCCAGTCGGAACGCGCCGAACGACGCCAGCGCCCCGAGCGTCGCACCGAGCAGCACCAACGCCAAGCTCTCCCGCAGCACCATCCACAGCACGCGGCTGCGCTGCGCGCCCAGCGCCATCCGGATGCCGATCTCACTCGCGCGGCGCGACACGGTGTAGCTCATCACGCCGTACAGCCCGATGACGGCTAGCAGCAGTGCCACTCCACCTAACGCGGCGGAAGACTCCGCGAACAATCGTTCCTGCGCTATCGATTCGGCGGCATACTGCCGTTGCGTCTTCACGTCGAACAGCGGCAGGCGAGGCTCGACCTCGCGTACGGCGGCGCGCACCGCGCCGATCAATGCCCCGGGATCCGCGGCGGTGCGCACTTCGAAGTTCGCCTGTGAGATCGGGCTTTGCCGATAGGGAACGTAGACCGTCGCCGGAATATCGGAGCGCACATCGGTGTACTTGGCATCGCCCGTGACGCCGATGACTTCGTAACCCTCCCCCTCGGGTGCATTACCGAACCAGAAGCGGCGGCCGAGCGGATTCGCCTGCTCGAACAAGCGCCGCGCCGCGGTCTGGCTGATCACCGCGACCTTCGGCGCTTTGCTGTCATCCGCGTCACTCACCGTGCGGCCCGCCAGCATGGGGATGCGCAGCGTCGCAAAGAACGATGGCGCTACGATCTGCACCTTGACATCCTGCGCGGCCCGACCCGGGGCGAATGCACTTGTCGTACGTGAGGAGAAACTCAGGAGCGGATGGCGCGAAAGCGTGACGCCGCGCACCCCTGGGACCGCCGCGAGCCGTTCCAGCAAGCGGGTATACAACGGATTGATGGCCTCATCTTTGTAGCCGGCATGAAGCGGATCGGCGCGGAACACCAACAGGTTGTCGGCGTCAAAGCCCAGGTCAACACGATTCAGGTTCTGTAGCGTGCGCGTGAACAGTCCCGCCGCGAGCAAGAGCGGCAGGGCCAGCGCCACCTGCGCCGCCACCAATGACCTGGCCAGCCGGCTCCGCCCGCGCAGCATCGACGTGCCCGCCTGCGTCAGGGCTGGATTCACCTGCATGTGAGTAGCACGCAGGGCCGGCGCCAACCCGAATACAACTGCGGTGACCGCAGATAGCGCGGCGGTGAAGGCCAGCACGCGCGTATCGAGTGCCAGTTCCAAGCCCACGGTGAAGCCCCAGGGGCGCAGAGCGAGCAGCGCTTCTTTGATCGCGTAGGCGATGGCAACGCCGGTGAGGCCCGCGAGCGCGGCGAGCAGCAGGCTTTCGGTCAGCAGTTGTCGCACGAGGCGGCGCCTCGCTGCTCCCAGCGCCAGTCGCACCGCGATCTCGCGCGTGCGGATCGTTGCCCGCGCCAGCAGTAGATTGGCGACGTTGGCGCAGCCGATGAGCAGCACCAGCACCACCATCGCCAGCAGCACGCGCAACGGCGCGGCGAAGCTGCGGCGGTCCTCCATCAGTCCTTGCGCGCCCGAGTCCGTAAGCAGGCGCGATGCATCCGCGAGACTACGTGACTCCAGGCGGCCGCGGAAGCGAGGCTCTCCGAGTGCTTGCGCGTAGCCCTCCATGACGGCGGCTTGAAAAGCCGGCTCCAGTTGGGTCCGCACCTGCTCCATCGTCACGCCTGGCTGGCGGCGACCGATGATGCGCACCCACCAGTTCCACCCGGTCGCCAGGTCGTTGCGTGGCCCGGGATCGAGCTGCGGCTCCAGCGTGATCGGTAGCGTCACGTCCGGCGACTCGCCCACCTGCAGCGTGCCCGCAAAGTTCGCCGGCGTGATGCCGACGATGGTGAACGGAATGTTGTTCACCATCACCTGCTTGCCGACGGTGCGCGGATCCCCGGCAAAGCGGCGCTGCCAATAGCGCCACGTGATCACCGCCGCCGCTGGCGCGCCCGGTCTCTGGTCTTCGTCGTTCAGCGTGCGCCCGGCGACAGTCGCAACCTGGAGCGTCTCGTAATAGCCCCCGCTCACGTATTGCCCGCTCGCTACCTCCGCCTGCCCGTCAACATTCACGTTGAGCTGGTCGATGGGCGCGAAGGCGAACATGCCGTTCAGCGTCTGGTTCGCGTCGCGCATCCGTTCAAAGGCGGGATAGCTGAACGAGGTCGTACGGAAACGTCCGGTGGCGAGATCGCGATGGCTGGAGCCGCTGGTGGAGACGCGCATCCGCTTTGGGCTGTCGAGCGACTCGAACAGCACCAGCTCTTCCGGATGCGGCACCGGCAGCGACTTCAACAGCACGTCATTGATCAGCGTGAAGAGTGCCGTATTGGCGCCGATTCCGATCGCCAGCGAGAGCACCGCGACGAGAGTGAATCCCGGATGGCTCCGCAGGTTGCGCGCACCATAACGCACGTCCTGCCAGATGGACTCGACGAACGACTCCCAGCCGACCGACCGCACTTCTTCCTTCACCGCTTCTGCGCCGCCCAGCTCGACGCGCGCCGCGCGCAACGCGGAACCGGGGGATTCACCACCCCGCACTCCTTCGGCGGCCGCAGCGTCCACGTAGCCACGCAACTCTTCATCCAGCTCGCGTTCCACACGTTCCTTGCGGAACAGCGCCACCCATCCGCGCGTGAATCTGCTCCAAGTGCTCATCTCGCACCTCACTCATGGCGCAGCGCGACCATCGGATCCACGCTCGCCGCGCGCCGTGCCGGCCAGTACGCCGCCAGGAGGGCCGCGAGCACTAGAGCTAACAACGCTATCGCGGCGCTTGCCGGGTCAGTGGGCTCCAGTCCGTAGAGCATCTCCGCCAGTTGTTTCTGCGCAGCGCGGAAGACAACATACGACAGCCCCGCACCAATGAGCGCGCCCAACGCAACCATCGCCAGGCTCTCGTGGAGGACCATCCACAGCACACTTCCGCGCCGCGCGCCCAGCGCCATCCGAATACCGATCTCACCGGTTCGCCGCGCCACGGTGTAGTTCATGACGCCGTAGAGTCCGATCGCCGCCAGCAGCAACGCCGCCATGCCAAACGCGGCGGAGAACTCGGCGAACATGCGCTCCTGCGCGATGGACTCGGCCGCATACTGCACCTGCGTCTTCACGTCGAACATCGGCAGGTTCGGCTCGACGTCGTGCACCGCCGCGCGCACCGCGGTGCTCAGCGTCATCGGCTCGAACGCGGTTCGCACTTCGATATTTGCTTGCGTCAGCGTGTCTTGCTGGTAGCAGTCGTAGATCGTCGGCAGTATTTCCGAACGCACGTCCGTATACTTGGCGTCCCGCGCGATGCCCACGACCTCGTACCCTTCGCCCTCCGCACGGTCTCCAAACCAGAAGCGCTGGCCGAGCGGATCAGTGTCCGGGAAAAAGCGCCGCGCCATCGTTTCGTTGATCACTGCGACTTTCGGCGCAGTAGCGTCGTCACTCTCCTGTAAGGCGCGCCCCTTCAGCAGCACGATCCCCATCGTCGAGAAGAATGATGCCGAGACGATGTTCACGTTCGCGCTGTTCTGGTCGCGCAGTCTGTGCGCCGTGAATACCGAACTATTGCGCGACGAGAAGCTGAGCAGCGGATGCCGCGAAAGCGCTGCTGACCGCACTCCCGGCACCGCAGCCAACCGCTCCAGCAGGCGCCCGTACAACGCCGCGATCTGCTCCTTCCGATAACCGCTCAGGCGCGGATCGACGCGGAACAGCAGCAGGTTGTTCGCGTCGAAACCCAGGTTCACGTGATTCAGGTTCTGCAACGTGCGGACGAACAGCCCGGCGGCCACGAGCAGCACGAGCGACAGCGCCACCTGCGCCGTCACCAGTCCCTTACCGAGCGCAGAACGGCCACTCAGCATCTCTGTGCCCGCCTGCTTGAGTGCTGGATTCACGCTGACCCGCGCCGCTCGCACCGCCGGCGCCAGCCCAAACACGGTCCCGGTCGCTAGTGATACTGCTGTGGTGAAGAGGAGTACGCGCCAGTCGAGGGGCAGGTCGAAGCCCGGCGCTTCGCCCCAAGGCCGCAACACCAGCAGCGCGTCTTTGACCCCATACGCGATCGCGACACCGGCGGCACCGGCCAGCACGGCGAGCAGCAAGCTTTCCGTCAGCAGCTGTCGCACGATGCGCGCACGCGCCGCTCCCAGCGCCAGCCGCACCGCGATCTCGCGCCCGCGGTTCGTTGCTCGCGCCAGCAAAAGGTTGGCCACGTTGGCGCAACCGATCAGCAGCACCAGCACGACCATCGCCAGCAACACGCGGATCGGGTCCCGGTACGCGCGCCGCATATCAACCAATCCCTGTGCGCCCGATGACGCACGCAGGCGCGGTGCATCGCTCATCTGCCGCGGCTCCAAGCGACCGCGGAAGCGCGGCTCGGTCCGCGCCTGTTGCCAGCCATCGAACGCGGCTTGCTGGAAAGTCGGCTCCAATTGCGCGACCGCCTGCGCCGCCGTCACGCCTGGCTTCAAGCGCCCGATGACCCGCACCCACCAGAACCACCCCGTCTGCAGATCGTTGCGCGGTCCACCGTCGAGTCGCGGCTCCAGCGCCATCGGCAGCGTCAGCTCCGGCGACTGGCCAAGTTGCAGCGTACCGTTGAACGCCACCGGCGTGACGCCGACGATGGTGAATGCAAGGTTGTTCACCATGACGCGCTTGCCGACGACGTTCGGATCACCCGCAAAGCGCCGCTGCCAGTAGCGCCACGTGATCACCGTGGCCGGCGCCGCGTCTGGCTTCTGGTCGCCTTCATCCAGCGTGCGTCCTAGCTGTGGGGGAACGCCGAGCGTGTGGTAGTACTGGCCGGTGACGTACTGCCCGCTGGCGATGTCCGCCTGGTTATCGGCGTTGACGTTCAGCTGCTCGATGGGAGCAAAGCCGAATATCCCGCTCAGTGTCTGGTTCGCCGCCGCGAGGCGTTGGAACGCGGGATAGGAAAGCGAAGTCGTCGTCACGCGTCCGATGATCGGATCCTTGCGGTTGACGCCGTCGGTCGAGACCCGCATCGACTGCGCGCTGTCCAGCGAATCGAACAGGATCAGCCCTTCCGGATGCGGCACCGGCAGCGACTTCAGCAGCACTTCGTTGATCAGCGTGAACAGCGCCGTGTTCGCCCCGATGCCGATCGCCAGCGACAGCACGGCAACGAGCGTGAATCCCGGATGGCTCCGCAGGTTGCGCCCGCCATAACGCACGTCTTGCCACACCGACTCGACGAACGACTCCCAGCCGACCGACCGCACTTCCTCCTTCACCGCTTCTGCGCCGCCCAGCTCGACGCGCGCCGCTCTCATCGCGGCATCGGGGGATTCACCACCCCGCACTCCTTCGGCGGCCGCAGCGTCCACGTAACCACGCAACTCTTCATCCAGCTCGCGTTCCACACGCTCCTTGCGGAACAGCGCCACCCATCCGCGTGTGAATCTGCTCCAAGTGCTCATGTTGCACCTCACTCATGCCGTAACGCGACCATGGGATGCACACGCACCGCGCGCCGCGCCGGCACCAGGCACGCCAGCGCGGCCACGCCGGCGAGGAAAACCGATAAACCAATGAACGTGACCGGATCAAAATGACCGACGCCGAAAGAAAAATCGGTGCTTCCCGGGAACACCAGCAGGGCGCGCAGGATCGCGGAGACGCCGAAGGCTCCCAGCATGCCGAACGCTCCGCCGAACAAGACGGGCCGCATTCCCTGCCGCAACACCAGCCGCAGCACGTCGACCGACCGCGCGCCCAGCGCCATCCTGATGCCGATCTCCCGCTCGCGCTGGCCCACCAGGTACGAAGTCACGCCATAGACGCCGATCGCCGCCAGCAGCAGGGCCAGCGTCGCCAGCAACGCCGCCGAAAGCGCCAGCGAGCGCACCATCAGGCGTTGGCCTGCCAACGCCCAGTCACGCAGGCTGAGCGGCGCATACAAGGTACCGAAGCGCGCATCGAGCGGCTGTAAGGCGGCGCCGATCGCACTCCACGCTCGCCGTTCTTCGCCACGCGTGCGCACCAGCAGAACGTAGTTGTGCAGCTCCGCTGGGTTCGTCGCGATATAGACGAACGCGGGATCGGCACGCGAGAGGTTCGCCGTCCGGACATCCTTCACTACTCCCACCACCTCAAACTCGCCCCATTGGTTCAGCCGTGCGTTCAGCGCGAGCTTCACGTGTTTGCCCAGCGGATCAGCTCCTGGCCAGAACGCCCGCGCCGTGGCCTCGCTCACCACCGCCACGGTGCTGCTCGCGCTCTCATCCGCCCGTTCCAGGTTGCGCCCGCGCACCAGCGGGATGCCCATCGTGCCGAAGTATTCGCTCGACACGCGGTTCATCAGCGTGCAGCACGGCACGTCCTGCGGCCGCGCCGTGGTTCCCAGCGGCGTAACCGTCACCGTCCAGGTATTCACCAGCGGGATCGACTGCGAGAGCGCGAGCGCCTGCACCTCGGGCAACGTCCGCATGCGCGCGATCACGCGCTGTGCCAGGTCGTTTGCCTTGGCGTTGTCGTGGTTGAATTCCATGCCCATCGCGTAGATGGTCGCGGTCTCGAAGCCCGGCTCTGCCGATTCCGCACGCAACAGGCCGCGCAGCAGCAACCCCGCGCTCATCAGGAAGACCACACAGACACCGGTTTGCAACGCCACCAGTGTGGTGCGCAGTCGCGTATGCCCCGCTGGCTGGCTGGCGGCGAAGCCTGCATCCTTCAACGCGGCGTTGATGTCCGCACGCGAGGACCGCAGCGCCGGCCACAGGCCGAACAGGACGGCCGTTGCGAGGGAAACGAGCAACGCATAAATAAAGATGCGGCCATCGGGCGCCGTCGGGATGGCAAAGCCTGAGCCGATGAACGGCGCCGCCGCTAGCCACACCAGGCGGCTGCCCCACACCGACACCAGCAGCCCGGCCGCTCCGCCGAGCAACGCCAGCAGCAAGCTTTCCGTCATCAACTGCCGCACCAGGCGCAGCCGTCGCGCTCCCAGCGCGATCCGCATGCCGATCTCGCGCTGCCGCGCTGCGCCGCGCGCCAGCAGCATGTTCGCCAGGTTCGCGCACGCCACCAGCAGCACCAGGCCCACGACCGCCATGATCAGTGCAATGATGAGCTGGAAACGCGGGTCTTCGGTGTTGCCGAACAGGGTGGCGAGTTGCAGCGTGACGCGGAGTGTCGGATCGGTCTGCTCGTGCTGCCCGTCGAATTGCTGCAGCAGCAATTCCATCTCTGCCTGTGCCTGTTGCTGGTTCCCGTGCGCCAGGCGTCCCAGCAACTGCACCTCGTGGTCCGTCGGATCCGTGAGCCAGTCTCGCCCGGGAAGCAGTTGCGGTTGCAGCGCGAGCGGCGCCCAAACGTCAGGGACGACGGGCGGATTCGCCGTACCGATAAAGTCTGCCGGCGCAATGCCGATGATCGTCAGGTCAGCGCCGTTGATGCGTACCGTGCGTCCGACCACCGACGTATCGCCGAACCAGCGGCGCTGCCAGAACGGATGACTGATGACGACCGCCATCTCTTGCGCGTCGCCGTCACGAAAGCCGCGACCGCTGATCGGGTTGACGCGCAGATGTGAGAAATAATTTGCCGAGACGAGCTGCAGCAGCACATTCTCCGGCGCCGCCGAACGCCCGTCGCTCCCAGGCAGCGCGGCGGCGATGCGCGCTGGGAAACTCGCGGCGATCAGACCGCTGAACGCCGTCTGCTGGTCGCGCAGGTGAACGTACTCGCCCCACGAGAACGCGTACTGCGAGCTCCCGTGCAGGTTGCTCTTCACCCACCTCTCCAACCGCAGCAGCTCGGACCCGTCGGGCACAGGAAGCGGTCGCAGCGTGACCGCGTCGAACGCGCTGAAGATCGTGGCATTCACGCCGATGCCGAGTGCCAGGGTCAGCACCGCGATCACGGTGAAACCCGGGCTGCGCCGTAAAAGTCGGGCACCGTAGCGCGTATCCGTCAGCAGGCTGTAGACGAACGACTCCCACCCCACGCCACGCACCTCTTCCTTCACCGCTTCTGCGCCGCCCAGCTCGACGCGTGCCGCGCGCACGGCCGCTTCCCGCGGCATGCCGCGGCGCATCTTTTCCTGCGCAGCGATCTCGATGTAATCGTCCAGCTCGTCGCGGAGTTCGCGCTCCACGCGCTGCCTGCCAAGCAGCGCTCGCCACCCCGCAACGAATCTGTCTAGAAGCATATGCACTCCACAAAACGGCCCGCTCATCCTGAGCAAGCTGGAGCCCGCAGCGCGGGGCTCCAGCGCGTCGAAGGACCCCGTGACGTTCAACTCATTCGCGTCGTCGTTAGCTCTCTTCCGCCAATGCGGCGCGCAAGATTCGGCTGATCGCCGCCGTCTGTGTCTCCCACGCGCGCGTCTCGGCGTTGAGCTTTCGCTTTCCCGCCGCTGTCAGCAGGTAGTACTTCCCGCGCCGGTTGTTCTCGGTGGCGCGCCACTCACCCTTGATCAGGCCATCGCGCTCCAGCCGCCGCAGCGCCGGGAACAGCGACCCGGCGTTCACCTGGAACACGCCTTTACTGATCTGCTCGATCCGTATCCCGATGCCGTAACCGTGCATCGGCTCCAGCACTAGCGTCTTCAGCACCAGCATCTCCAGCGTGCCTTGGACCAGCGCCGCCGCGTTCTTGTCGCCCATTCGCTTCTCCTCTAGATAATCAAGAGGACAGTATACCGCTTCTCTAGACCGTCAAGAGGAAAGACGGACGAGCGGCCCTTTGGTTTCCAGGAAAAATTTGCGGCTTGCCGCCTCGTGTGGCACAACCGCCTCGGCTGTGCCCTCTGGCCCCAGAAAAAACCGCGGCCCCTGGCGGGGCCGCGGTCCTCGGGGGAGGGCTGGAGATCCCTTACAACGGTGGCCGCTCCGGATCATCGGGATCGGCATCCGGATCATCCGGATCGCCCATCCCGGCTGCCGCCTGCGCGGCCGCGCCCGCCGCCGGCGGAATGATGTGCGGCACGCCCGCCTCGTTCATCATCTTGTTCAGCGCCTTCAGATCGTCGCTGAACCGCGACGCGCTCCCGGTGGCGTCTGCCAGCATCGTGCTCAGCAGCTTCATCTGGTCGAGCTGCCACTTCGTCGGTGGCGCGGTGAAGCCCTCGAGCCCGCCCAGGATCTGCCCGATGCGTTGCGTCACCGGCGGAGGCGTGTACTCCAGCGCCGGGCCGGCGTTCCCCAGCGATTGTCCCCGGCCTCCGCACTGCTGCGGCGCTGCCAGCTTCTTGCACGTCTCGTCGACGCGCTTCAGCAGGTCTTCCGCTGCCTTCACTACGTTATCGGGCGGCTTGTTCGGCGCTCGCGGCCGTTTCCAGCCTTCGATCGTCGTGTTCAGCGTCGTCCGCAGCCCGACCACGTTACGGCTCGCGCTTTGCCCCGATGTGACCATGCGCGCCAGTTGGTCCATGGCCGACCGCCGCGCCGCACGCTCTTCCGCCGTCAGCGTGATGCGCGGATCGTCTTCGACCGTGACCTTCTTCGTCTGCTCGACGCCTGCCGCCGCGATCTTCACGCTGTACTCGCCGGGCTCGACGCGCAAAGCGCCGCCGCCGCCGAAGCCACCGCCGCCGAACCCGCCACCAAAGCCGCCTTGCGGACCCTCACCGGCTTCCTGCCCGGCTTCACCGCCGCCGCCCGCACCGCCCGCCGCGACGAGCGACGCGCCGCGCAGGTCCCACACCACGCGGTTCAAGCCGGCTTCACGCGTGCCTTCGAGGTTGCGCACGGTCTTGCCGTCTTTGTCCGTGATGGTGATGCGTACGCGGTCGTTCCCTGTGAGCCGCGTCTTTAGGAAATAGTTGATCAGCGCACCGTTCGGCGGATTCGGGGCCAGGAACAGTTTGTGACCGGTGTTGCCACCACGGTTCGCCACGCGCCACTCGGTCGCCATGCGCGGCTCGAACAGATGTACAGCTTCGTTCGTCGTTGCGTTCGTCATCTGCTCGAGTTCCGAGATGTCGTCGAGGACCCAGATCGACCGCCCGTGGGTCGCCAGCACCAGGTCGTTATCGCGCGGATGGATCGCGATGTCGTCCACCGGCACCGTCGGCAGGTTGAGCTTCAGCCGGTTCCACCGCTCGCCCTGGTTGAACGAGACGTACAGCCCGTGCTCGGTACCGAGGAAGAGCAGCTTCGGATTGCGGAAGTGCTCGCGGATCACGTGCACGGTGCCCTGGTCATCGGGCAGGCCGTTGCGGATCGCCTTCCACGTCTCGCCGTAATCGTTCGTCTGGAAGACGTAGATGTTGAAGTCGCTGCCGTTGGCCGCGGCCGTACCGCGATGCCCGTCGAACGTGGCATACGCCGTGCCTTCGTTGAAGCGCGACGCCACCACGCGCGTGCAGTACGTTCCCTTCGGCGCCTTCGTGTTGCCGGCCACGTTCTTCCACGTCTTGCCGGAATCGCGCGTCACCTGCAGGTTCCCGTCGTCGGTCCCGACCCACAGCAAGTCGCGGTTGGTCGGCGATTCGCTGATGGTGGTGATCGCCGGCCAGTTCTGCACGCCATCATGCCGCGAGAGCGTGTAGCGGTCCGGTACCTTCCAGCCGAGCTTCAGCGTGTCGCGGTCGGCGCCCGTCGTCAGGTCCTGTCCCAGCCGCTCCCAGTTGTCGCCGCGGTCGCGCGAGCGGAACAGGTAGTTGCCGCCGTAGTAGATCGTCTTCGGATCGTGCTGCGAGACGACGATCGGTGAGTTCCACTGGAATCGATACCGCTCACCCTCCGGCGGTTGCGGCCGGATGGAGATGGATTCGTGCGTCTTCATGTTGCGCCGCAGCACGTTGCCGTCCTGCGACTCGGCATACACGATGTTCGGGTCCGTCGGGTCGATCTGCGCGTAGAAGCCGTCGCCGCCGCCCACCGTGATCCAGTCCGAGTTCTGGATGCCGCGCGCATCCAGCGTCGCGCTCGGCCCGCACCAGGCGTTGTTGTCCTGCAAGCCGCCGCAGATGTGGTACGGCCGCTGCATGTCGAGCCCGATCTCATAGAACTGCCCGAGCGGGTAGGTGTTCACGAAGTCCCACGTGTGGCCGCGGTCGCGCGTGATGTGGATACCGCCATCCGAGCCCGCGATCATGAAATTGGAATCCGCGGGATTGATCCACATGGCGTGGTAATCGCCGTGGATGCGCGTCACGATGTTCTGCCGGAACGTGCGTCCGCCGTCGTCCGAAGTGAACATCTGCGCGCCGTGTACCCACAGCCGCTGGTCGTTGTTGGGATCGATGCGGATCTGGCTGTAATACATCGCACGCGGATTCGTGTCGCTCATCTTCGTCCACGTGTCGCCTTTGTCCTCGCTGCGATAGATGCCGCCATCGGCGTGTTCCACCAGCGCGTACACGATGTTCGTGTTGCGGCGGTAGAACTCCACGCCGATGCGCCCGATCTCGCCCATCGCTTCTGCGGGGACCGGCGGGCGTTGCTGCTGCGCTGCCGCCGCCGCTGCTGCTGCTGCTTGACCGCCACCGCCACCTCCGCCGCCGAATCCGCCACCGCCGCCGCCACCTCCACCACCGAATCCGCCGCCGCCCGTCGCCGCCGGTCGCGGTGTCGGATCCCACGGCAGGCCCTTCTCCAGCTTCTTCCACGTTGCGCCGCCGTCGGTCGTCTTATAAAGACCGCTGCCCGGACCCGAGCCGTTGAAGCCGAATACCGAGCGCCGCCGCTGGTAGAACGCCGCGATCACCGTCCCGGGGCTCTCGCGATCGATGGCCACGTCCGTCGCACCCGTGTCGTCGTTCACGAACAGCACCAGGCTCCACGTCTTGCCACCGTCGCTCGTTTTGTAGATGCCGCGTTCTTTCGACGGCCCCCACAGGTCGCCCGTCGCCGCCACGTACACCGTGTTCGGGTCGCGCGGATGCACCACGATGCGCGCGATGTGGTGCGTCGCATCCAGGCCGACGTGCTGCCACGTCTTGCCCGCGTCGGTGGACTTGTACACCCCGTTGCCCCACGACGAACTCTGCCGGTTGTTCGACTCGCCCGTCCCCACCCACACATTCGAAGGATCGGCTTGCGACACCGTCACGGCGCCGATGGTCGAAGTCACTTCGTTGTCGAAGATCGGCTCCCACGTGGTGCCGCCGTTCGTTGACTTCAACACGCCGCCGGTCGCCGCGCCCACGTAGATGATCTGCGGATTGCTCTCCACCACCGCGAAGTCGTCGATGCGCCCGCCCATCGTCGCCGGCCCGATCTCGCGGAAGCGCAGGCCGCGCAGCACCGCGTCATAATCCGGACCCGACGGAGCAGCCGGGGCGGCTGCCGCCGGCGCCGCCGCTGACTTGGGTGCCCCAGCGCTTTTGCTCGTCTGGGTCTTCGCCTTACCGCTGTCCTTTTGCGGATCAGCGAAACCGCTGGTCGAGAGCAGCAAGGCCGTCGCCAGGCAGAGCGCAGCCATCCACTTCCATGTGCGATTCATTGGGATTCTCCAGCTTGGGAAGTTCAGAAGTGCGGCAAAGCCTACTGCCAGAGCGGTCTGTAGGCAATCGGAAACTGCAAGCGCGTACAATCGGCCCGGCGAAGTGCTGCGGAGCAGCGGAAAGCCGCTGATCGCAGTCAGCACGCCGATGAACAGCCCGGAGGGCGGCTGATGTTAGCCCAGGATGGAGTCGCGCTTTTGCGCGACGGAATCCTGGGTAGGCAGCAAGGGGCGCTGCCAGCGAACGCGCCGGAACGCAGTGACGGCGAAAGTGAGCGCCGGCAAAATGGCAGCATGTCGGAGGGGACAAAAAAGCCGGGTGCCCCACCCCGGTCGGTTTTGCTCTAACGCCCCTGTGCCTCGTAGATCTCCCGCACTCTCTCCACCGTATCGATCTCCCTCACCGGCTTGTCCGGTCGCAACCTTAATATGCGCGGGAACCGCAGCGCATATCCCGACGCATGCCGGTCCGACTTCATCACCGCATTGAACGCGACCTCGATCACGATCCTCGGCTCGACAATGCGCGTGAAGCCGCGGTCTTCCACCGCATGTGCCAGGAACCACTCCGTCATCTCACTGATTTCGGCATCCGTCAGTCCGGAATACGCTTTGCCGACGTTCAGCAGCTCGTCGCCGCTGCGCACCGCAAACGTGTAATCACTCAGTACCTGCGCGCGCTTCCCGTGCCCCCACTCCACGGCCGTTACGACCACGTCGAGCGTCGCCAGCTCGCGCTTCAGCTTGAGCCACGATCTGCCACGCCGCCCCGGCGTGTACGGCGACTCGACGTCCTTGATCATCAGGCCTTCGTTGCCGCGCGCCTGCGCACGGTCGAATAGTTCATCGAGCGCTGCCGCCGAATCCGCGGTCGCTACCGGTGCGCGCAGCACACGCCCCAGCTCATCTTCTTTATTAGGCTCGGTGACCATCGGCTCGAACACCAGCGCGCCCTGTGCATCACCGAGAGGCGCGCGCTCGACCGCCTTCGCATTGGCGAATACCCGGTCGAGCACCTCGGCACGCGCGCGCAGCCCGCGATCGATCTGCAACTCGCCCTCCGCGTACAGCACGTCGAATGCGACGTATGCCACCGGCACCGCGCGCATCAGCTCGTGCTGCACGCGCTTCCGCCCCAACCGCCGCTGCAACTGCGCGAACGGCAGCGCTTGCCCCGTGCCATGTGCGTCGCTACTGATGCGGGTGCCCCACCCTTCCCCTTCAGGGGAGGGTGGGACCCTTGTTGCTTCCTCCGACGTCGCCGCCCACGCCACGATCTCGCCATCGAGCACCACATCGGCGTCGAACGCGGCCAGCGGCGCCACCAGCTCGGGAAACGACTCGGTCACCTCATCGAGCGTGCGCGAGAACAGCCGCACGCGCAGCTCGCCGCCGTCGCGCGCCACGTGCGCCTGCGCCCGTATGCCGTCGTATTTGTCTTCCACTACGGCATGCTGGAACTCGGCGAACGCCTCCGCGGCATCCTGCGCCGGGCTCGCCAGCATGAATCCCAGGGGATGGAACAACCGCATGCGCGCTTCGCCCAGCCGCTGGGCCGCCGCCAGCCGCAGCGTCTCGCCGATATCACCCAGCAGCATGTTGGCGCGGCGAACGTCTCTGACGCTCGCGCCGAAAGCCTGCGCGATCGCTTCCTCGACCTGCGACTCGCGCAATCCGATGCGCAGCTCGCCCGCGATCAGCTTGACGAGATACTTCGCTTCCCTCGCCGACGCTCGCCGCAAGAGCTCGGCCACCTGCGCCGTCTTCATCCCTGCCCGCCGCATCTCCGAGATCGCGCGCAACCGCTGCTCGACTTCGAGCAGCGACAGATCGGCGGGTGCCCCACCCCGGGGTCCCCGCGAAGCCTGGTTTTGGCTTCGTGGGGTGGCGTCCTGGCCGGTTTTGCCAGGGTGGGATTTCTCCAGTACCTCTTCAGCCGCGGGTGCCCCACCCTTCCCCTTTAGGGGAGGGTGGGACGCGCTCAGCACTTCCGCCGCTGCCGCCCCCGTGTCCCCGTGCCGCCGATACGCCGCCGTCAGCGCTGTGTCCGTTGCGCCGCTCACTTCCTTCAGCGCCTGCCACAACATCGCGCCACCGACCTTCAGCGTCGTCTCCGCGTACGCCGGGAACACGCGACCCGAGAAGAACAGCGCCGCCACCGCGGCTTCCTCCACCGGCAGCGCGCGCAGCAACTCGGCAAGCAGCCGGGTTTTCTCCAGCTTCTTCGTGGTGGCCGCGATGGCCTCAGCCGTGATGGCGAACTGCTGCATGTCTGATCCGCGAAATCTGCGATGAAGTTATCTGTGTAATCTGCGGTTTAAGACTTTGCTGTTTCACCGGCCAGAAAAACCTTAAACCGCAGATTACGCTGATTGGTTCGCGGATCACGCAGATTTGGCTGGTTGGGCTCGACTCACATTTCCGATTTGTTATCGTGATACGTCGTGTCCCACTCCCTCGACAAATCCCGCGCCCTGCAACGCCGCGCCGAGCGCGTCCTCCCTGGCGGCGTGAATTCGCCCGCGCGCGCCTTCCGCGCCGTCGGCGGCGATCCGCCGTTCATCGTGCGCGGCGAAGGCGCACGCATGTGGGACGCTGACGGCAACGAATACCTCGACTACGTCGGCTCCTGGGGTCCGCTCATCCTCGGCCACGCTGCGCCCGAGGTCGTCGAAGCCGTAACGCAAGCCACGCGTACCGGCACCAGTTTCGGCGCTTCCACGCCGCTCGAGATCGCGCTCGCCGAAGCCGTCATCGCCGCATACCCATCGATGGAGAGAGTCCGCTTCGTCAGCTCCGGCACCGAAGCGACCATGTCGGCCATCCGCCTTGCGCGCGCGGCCACGCAGCGCAAGTACCTGATCAAGTTTGAAGGCTGCTATCACGGCCACACCGATTCTTTGTTAGTGAAAGCCGGCTCCGGCATCGCGACGCTCGGCATTCCCGGCTCCGCGGGCGTGCCCGACGAGGTCGCGCAGTTCACGCTGGCGCTGCCGTACAACGATCGCAACGCCGTTGCCGCGGCGTTCAAGAAGTTTCCCGCCGACATCGCCTGTGTCATCGTCGAACCGGTCGTCGGCAACATGGGCTGCATCCCTCCGCAGCCCGGCTACCTCGGATTCCTGCGCGAGGTCACGCAGCATCACGGTGCGCTGCTCATCTTCGACGAGGTCATGACCGGCTTCCGTCTCGCGCTCGGCGGCGCGCAACAGCTCTACCAGATCACGCCGGACATCACTACGCTCGGCAAGATCATCGGCGGCGGCCTTCCCGTTGGCGCCTACGGCGGCCCCGCGAAGCTGATGGACCTGGTCGCGCCGCTCGGCCCGATGTACCAGGCCGGCACGTTGAGCGGGAATCCGCTGGCCATGGCCGCCGGACTCGCGACCATCAACTTTCTCTGTGAGCACGCGGAGATCTATCCGCGCCTCGAATCACACACCGCGCGCCTGGTGGATGGCGTGCTCGCCGCCGCGCGCGAGGCCGGCGTAGCACTCACCGCGAACCGCGTCGGCTCCATGTTCACCTGGTTCTTCTGCGACACTGCCCCGACCGACTGGACGTCCGCCGCCCGTGCCGACACACAACGCTTCGCCCGCTTCCATCGCGCGCTCCTGCATGCCGGCGTGTACTTGCCGCCGTCGCAGTTCGAAGCCGCCTTCCTGAGCGCTGCTCACACCGAACGGGACATCGCCGCCACCATCGCCGCCGCCCGCGAAGCTTTGCGGGCATGAAACAAACCTGATCCCGCTCATCCTGAGCGAGCCACAGTCGCGCAACGCGCGACGCGGCGAGTCGAAGGGCCCCACGAAGTCTGCACAACCATGCCGTCGCTATCTCTTTTCGACCACACTCTCGTTCTATTGACACTCGTGGACCCGCAGCGTAAACCGGAAGCGCCGATGAAACGCTCTCTCTGCGTCATGTTGCTGGTGGTCGCGGTGAGTTCTGCCGACGATTTCTGGACCAGCAAGCCGTACGCGCAGTGGTCCAAGGTCGAAGTCGAAAAAATGCTGCGCGACTCGCCGTGGGCCAAGCACGTTACGCTCAGCCAGACGCGCGGCACAATGGCGCTCGCCGACCGCACCACCAACATCGAGCGCGAGCAACAGGTGACACCGACCATCACCTACACGGCGCAACTGCGCTCGGCGCGGCCGATCCGCGAGGCGGTCGTGCGCGACCGCCAGCTCAGCGAGAAGTACGATCGCATGCCCGCCGGCGATAAGACCGCGCTCGACGCCAAGACGAACGCTTACCTTGCCGCTCCGCAGGAAGATGTCGTCATTTACGTCACCTATGAATCCAATGTGCGGCTCTACGCCGAGCAACTGCGCCGCTACTGGACGAACCTGACCTACGATCAACTGAAGAACCGCGTCACCCTGAAGCTCGGCCGCGATTGGTTCAACCCCACGGGATTTGCGGCGACCAACGGCGCCTTCCAGTTGAACTTCGCCCGCCCGGCGGAGTTGCCGCGCAGCGAAAGCCTGGTGCTGCAGTTCGAGCACCCTGGCGCCGGACTCGTCGGTCCGGAACGCATCGTCATCGAGTTCAAGTTCGACAAGATGCTGGTGGATGGCACGCCGGTGATCTAAAAGGACAGAATATGCGCCGCCACAAGATCGTCATCCTGACCACCCTGTTGGCTTTGGCCGCCCATGCCGACGACTTCTGGAAGAAGCCCTACCAGAAGTGGTCCGCCGATGAGACCGCCAAGCTGCTCGAGGAGTCTCCCTGGGCGCAGTCCAAGACCATCGGCCAGACGGTCATCAACACGCCGTCGCGCGGCAGCGGCGGCAACCCGACGCAGGCGCAGATCGCCGGCTCCGTCGAGGTGCAGAACGAGACGTCGCCGCAGGTAAAGTATGTCTTGCAGCTGCGCTCCGCCCTGCCCGTGCGCGAAGCCATCGTGCGCCAGGGCGACCTCCGCGCCGGTTACGACAAGATGAGCGCCGCGCAACAGCAGGCGGGTGACGCGAACGCGCAGAAATACCTGGCAGGGAATTACGCCGACCGCATCGTCGTGTACGTCATCGTCACGTCGAACATCCACAACTACCAGAACCAGCTCAACCGCTACTGGGACACGACGACCAAGGAACTCCTCAAGAACACGGTCTTCCTGAACCACGGAAAAGATCGTTTCGAGCCCACGGGCTTCGCCGCGCGCGACAACGCCTTCCAGTTCACCTTCGCGCGCCCCGCTGATCTCGGCGAGGAAGACACCATCAGCATCGAATTCCAGGCGCCGCCCATCGACATCCTGCCGCAGCAGCGCATGTTCTTCGAGTTCAAGGTGCGGAAGATGATCGTGAGCGGAAAGCCAGAGCTCTAGTTTCTTTCGGAGGGGCACGGCTTCAGCCGTGCCGTACAGCCAGGCAGGAAATGTTGCGAGCGAGCGCGCCGAAGCGCAGCGACGGCGAAAGCGAGCGAGCAGCGAAGGCTACTCGCTCGGCTCCGCTTCTGCCTTGATCTCCACCTGCACCGTCGTTGTGACGTCACGATGCAGCTTGATCGGCACGGTGAACTCGCCCAGCGACTTCAGCGGCTCCGCCAGGTGGATCTTGCGCCGATCCACGTTGAAGCCTTTCTTCTCCAGCCCCTGCGCGATGTCGGCCGACGTCACCGAGCCGAACAGGTGCTCATGCTCGCCTGCGCGCCGCGCAAAGCTGAGCTTCACGCCCTCGAACTGCTTGCTCAGCGCCTCGGCATCGGCCTTTTCCTTCGCCGAGCGCCGCACGTTCGCCGCCTTCATCTGCTCGATGACGGCCTTGTTCGCCGGCGTCGCTTCGATCGCCAGCTTGCGCGCCAGCAGGTAGTTGCGGCCGTAGCCTTCCGCCACCTTCACCACTTCGCCGCGCGCGCCCAGCTTGGCCACATCTTCTTTCAGGATGACTTCCATATCGTCTCCAGTATCGATTACCGATGGAACTTGATGTCGCAGTACATCAGTTGGTCAGTACGTCAGGAAAACCGGCTTCTGACACACTGACGTACTGATGTACTGACGTACTCTGCGTTACCGCGGCCGCGCCGCGAACGGCAGCAGGGCGATGTTGCGCGCCTGCTTGATGGCCGCGCTCACGCGCCGCTGATGCGGCGTGCACACGCCCGTCAGGCGTCGTGGCACGATCTTGCCGCTCTCCGCCACGAACTGCGAGAGCAGCCGCACGTCTTTGTAGTTGATGGCGTCGATCTTCTCCACGCAGAATTTGCACACCTTCTTGCGCCGGAAGTACTTCCGCCCGCCCGCATCGCGTCCGCCCGGACGCCCACCCGGACGCCCGCCGGGTCCGCCCGGCCCGCGTTCGCCTGCCGGCCGCTCCGGTCGTTCACCCGCGGCGGCTTGTGGTCTCGTTGCTTCGTCTGCCATTGGCTTCGTCCCTTCGTTGATTCAGAAGTCCGTCAGTCTCTCAGTCGGTCAGTTCGTCAGCCAAAGCGCAGTCGCTGAAAGACTGAGCGACTGATCGACTGACAGACCGCTTTACGCCGTTGCCGGCTCCGCGCCTGCCTCCGGCGCCGCCGCCGGCGGTGCCGCCGCTTCCGGCGTGCGCTTCACGCGCGTTGCGCGGATCGCCTTGACCTTGTCGATCCGCTTCTGCTCTTCGTCCACGCGCACGGTCAGGAACTTGATCACCGGCTCGGTCACGCGCAGCCGGCGCTCCACTTCGTGGATCGCCGCGCCCGGGCCTTCGATGTGGAGCAGCACGTAGATACCGTCCTGGAACTTCCGCACCACGTAGGCCAGGCGGCGCTTACCCATCCGCTCCACGTTCTTCAGCGTGCCGCCCGCGCCCGTCACGCTCGATTCGAGCGTGGAGATGATCTTCTCCTGCTCCTCCTCCGCGATATCCGGACGCATGATGAACATCAATTCGTAAGTACGCATTTCGTTTTTCTCCCAACCCTATTCTTCTGCCGGCTCTTCCTTCTCCGGCTTGCGATTGAAGCGATTCATGGCCGCGGCCACACCTTCGCTCACCATCGCTTCCACTGCCTCCGCGCCACGATCGAGGATCTCGTCGTACAGCGCGTATTCCGACCGCTTGATCTGCCGCAGCACGTACTGCTTCGCATTGACCTCGTGCCCCGGGTCGATCCCCAGCCTTACCCGCTGGATCTCCCGCGTTCCCAGCGCTCCCAGGATGTTTTGCATCCCTTTGTGTCCTGCCGACGACCCGCGCGCTCGTATCCGCATGCCGCCCAGTGGCAGGTCGAGTTCGTCGTACACCACGATCAGGTCTTGCGACGCCTCTATCTGGTACTCCGCCACCAGCTCGCTCACCGCCTGCCCGCTCAGGTTCATGAACGTCTCTGGTTTCGCCAGCAGGACTTCATGCTGCCCGAACTTCCCACGCCCGGTCTGCGCGTGGCAGTGGCGGTTCGCGATGCGGATACCGTTCCGCTCTGCCAGCCGGTCCAGTACCAGGAACCCGATGTTGTGCGGCGTGAACTGGTACTCGATGCCGGGATTGCCTAGACCGACGATGAGTTTCATTCACGCTCGCGAAACCACAACTGCGGGTGCCCCATCCTGAGCGCCCGCTGTTGGCGCGAAGGGTGGGAAAACGTCTACTTCTTGCCCTTCTCGCCCTTCTCCGGTTTCGCGGCCGGAGCGGCTCCCTCGGCTGCCTCTTCCTCGGTCTCCTGCTTGCCCTTCTTGATGACCTCGGGCTCGGCCGGTGCTGCCGCTTCCGCCACGGCGCCTTCCGCCGCCGGCGCCGCCACCTCTTCTTCCTTCACGGAAGTGATGTGGGCCACCGTCTGGTTCTCGTCGGTCAGGAACTTCAGCTTGCCGCCGTGCGGCAGGTCCGAGACGCGCAGCACTTTGCCGAACACCAGCTCCGTCACATCGGCGTCGATGTGCTTCGGGATGTCGGCCGGCAGGCACTCGATCTCCACCTCGCGCAGCACGATGTCCAATATGCCGCCCTGCGTCTTCACGCCTTCGGCTTCGCCGATCAGCCGGATAGGTACGCTGACCTTGATCTTCTGGTCCATCGCGATGCGCTTCAGGTCTACGTGCAGCAGCGAGCCCCGTACCGGCTCCGCCTGCCAATCCACGATCATGACCTTCGCCTGCTCGCTACCGACCTTCAGGTCGAAAATGGTGTTGTGGCCGGATTCGGAGTGCAGGATGCGCACGATCTGCTTCGGATCCACGCTGATGCTCACCGTTTCCTTCTTCGCGCCGTACAGCACGCCGGGCACGCGTCCGCTCCTGCGCACGCGCCGCGCCACGTTCTTCGTGCCCGGTTGCCGGGCCTCTGCGGTTACGATCTCTGCGGTTGCCATAAAAAGTCTCTCAGTCCTTCAGTCTTTCAGTCTGTCAGTCAAGCCGCAGTCGCTGAACGACTGACAGACTGACCGACTGACTGACTTCTTCACACCGACAACGTGCTCACGCTCGTCTCTTCGTGGATCGACTGGATCGCCCGTGCGATCAGCCCCGCGATCGAGAGCACTTTGATCTTCGGCTCGCGCCGTCCTGCTTCCGTCAGCGGGATCGTGTTGGTCACGATCACCCGCTTCAGGCATGACTTCGAGATACGTTCGATCGCCGGACCCGAGAGCACCGGATGCGTCGCGCACGCATACACCTCGCGCGCCCCCGCCATCTCCAGCGCTTCCGCCGTCTTCACCAGCGTGCCGGCGGTGTCGATGATGTCGTCGAGCAGCAGGCACGTGCGGCCTTCCACATCGCCGATCACGTTCATCACTTCCGCCACGTTCATCTCCGTGCGCCGTTTGTCCACAATGGCCAGCGCCGCGTCCACTTTCTTGGCGAAGAACCGTGCGCGCTCCACGCCGCCTGCATCGGGCGAGACCACCGTCAGGTCAGGCAGTGCCATGCGCTGTACTTCCGACACCAGCACCGGCGACGCGAACAGATGGTCCACCGGGATATTGAAAAAACCCTGCAACTGCGGCGCGTGCAGGTCCACCATCAGCGCGCGATGCGTCCCCGCCGTCGTCAGCAGGTCGGCCATGAGCTTCGAGCTTATCGGCGCCCGCGGCTTGTCTTTGCGGTCCTGCCGCGCGTAGCCGAAGTAGGGCATCACTACGGTGATGCGCCGTGCCGACGCACGCTTCAGCGCGTCGATCATCAGCAGCAGCTCGATCATGTGCTGGTCGACCGGATAGCACGTCGGCTGCACCACGAAGCAATCCCCGCCGCGCACGTTCTCCTGCAGTTGCACGTACGCTTCGCCGTCGCTGAAGCGCGTCACATGCGCCTGCCCGCGCGCGATGTGGAGGAAGTCGCAGATCTCCTGGCAGAGCGGCTGGTTCGCCGACCCGCTGAAGATCTTGAACTTCTCGTCGAAGCGCGCCCGCTGCGGCTTCTGTGGCTTCGGTTCCTGCTTCTTTTCGACCTTCTCGGTGGCTGTCGCGGTGCTGGCCATGGCGCCTCGCAAAGTGGGGTCCCCGGCAAGCCCACTCTTGGCCTGCTGGGGTAGCGGAACGCCTTCCTCCCTTACTTCATGAGAAGAGGGCGCCGCATCTCCGATTTGAATCGCCGTCTTGTCCATTGTTTCTAGGGCTCAGCAACGGCCCAACCACGGGGCCTGCTGCGCCCTCGCCGCCGTTCGACTCGCGTCTCCGGCTGCTCACCTTATTTCGCTCACCGACTGCTGACTGCTTTTCCGCTGACTCCTGACGCCTGACGCCTGACTCCTGGGTTCTAATGGCTGGGCGGCTAGGATTCGAACTTGAGCCGTTCAGCGGGCGTCTGAGCCCGCTGGCGAAATCCTGAGGCCGCGCTCTCTGCGGCCGAAGGACCCCTATCGCACCCGAACCGCCACCACGAACCTGGCTGGGCGGCTAGGATTCGAACCTAGACAAAGTGCTCCAAAGGCACTTGACCTACCATTAGTCGACCGCCCAGTAAGTCACCGCCACATCCGGTCCCAATACTCCTTGCGCGGCAGGGTCGTCGTCGCTTGCGCCGGCGTACCCGCCTTCACCAGCGCTGCCGCTGCACTCACCGCCTCTTCCTGCGAACCGAACAGTCCGTACAGCGCCGACCCGGAACCTGACAGCGAGGCGTATTTCGCCCCTTCCCGTTCCAACTTCCGCTTCACGTCACGCAATTCGGGATGCTGAGGAAAGACAACGCGTTCGAAGTCGTTCTCGATCCCGGCACGGACGAGGTCGAGAAGCAGTGTCTCGGCCCGGTCCCCGCGTTTCCCGCGTGGGACACCGGAGGTCTGCGTACTGCACAGCCAGCTAAACACCTGCTGACTGAAAGTATTGATTTTATCGGGTTCCGCGCCCTTCGTCAATTTGGCTTGGCCATCGGCCAGCTTGTCCCAGGCCGCGAACGCCGCCGGCGTCGATACGCCTACGCCCGGCATCGCCACCACCATATTAAGGACCTCTAAATCATGCAGCGGAAAGACCTCTTCGCCCCGTCCGACCCCCAAAACCGTACCCCCGACCAGGAACAACGGCAGGTCGCTCCCCACCTCTGACGCGATCCGCAGCTTCTCGTCGGCCGCAATCTCCGCCTTCAGCTCTCTCTCCAACCCGAGCAGCGTCGCCACCGCATTCGCCGACGCCGCCCCGAGGCCCCCCATCACCGGCAGGCCTTTTTCAATCGTGATCACGACCTTGGCGCGCTGCTTCACCAGCCGCAGCACGCGCTCCGCTACGCGCGCGCACGTGTTCGTCTCGTCGCTCGGCACGCGCGGGTCTTTGCACTTGATCTCGATCCCCACGCCGCGCTGCACGTCCACTTTGACCGTGTCGTGCAGCCCGATCGTCTGGTAGATCGTGCGCAGCTCATGGAAGCCGTCGGGCCGCGCCCGCCCGATCCGCAACCCCAGGTTGATCTTTGCAAACGCCCGCAGCGCCGTCGCCATCGCCCGCCGATTCTAATGGTTTCCTGGCGATGATGGGACGTGCGCTGATTTGGTCAGCCTTTACTCTCTACGTCCGCTCATCCTGAGCGAGCCGCAGTCGCGCAGCGCGCGACGAGGCGAGTCGAAGGACCCCACGAGCGCGGGAATAGTTTCCGCCGTCGGTGACTTTTTCAACTAGGAGGTCGTCCTCTAGAGGTGCAGCAGGCCTTCAGGCTTGCATCTCAGGCGGGCTACCTGTTTGCCATCCTTCGCGCGCGAAGGGCGCGTCCCCTAAGTGCCGTTGCGCCAAGCCCCGCAGGGGCGACTGAAGTTAGCCCAGGATGGAGTCGTGTCCGCCGTGGCGGACGCGACGGAATCCTGGGTAAGCAGGGGTTGAGATCGTGCGCGAACGAGACGAGCGTGAGTGAGTCGTAATGAGCGCGTTTCAATACCGCAACAAATAGCTCACCTTCACGAAGATCTGCCGCCCATCATTCAGGAACCGCGACCGCGTCCGCAGCAGGTTCCCATCAGGATCGAATCCCAGCGACCGGTCCAGGTTCTGCATATTCGTGTTGTAACCGACATACACCGCCGTCCCCGGATGCAGCAGCCAGGTGATCAGGAAATCGGCATTCGCGCTCTTCGTCGTCTGCACCGTCGTCAGCGCCGGATTCGACAGCACCGCGTTGTACGTCCCGATCACGCGCACCGAAAGCTCTTTCGTGATCTGGTAATTCCATTTCGAGCGGATGATGTGGTTGTTGAAGAGGTTGCGGTGTGTCCCGAGCTGCGCCAGCCGCTCCAGCAGGTAGCTGTTCTCGATGGTCAGCTTGTTCAGCGGCCGCACCGTGCCGAACAGGTTGGCGAACTGGTTGCGCGCCGAGACCGGCGGCCCCACACGCGGGTCGAAGAGCGTCGACGTGCCCCAGCCGAACTCGCCGTTGATCGAGACTTGCTTGAAGAACGCCGTCTCGAAGAACATGCCGTGATGTCCGCGGTCGTAGACGCGGTTCGCCGTCAGCGAAGAAAAGTCCACCGGCCGCAACGTCTCCGTTCCCGTGTTGGCGAAGAATCCAAAATCGGTCTGTCCCTTGAACACCCACACATAGTTCGCGTTCAGGAACTTGTCGAGCGCGGTGCCGTTGTGGTCCCAGGTGTTGAGTTGGAAGACGTTCGGCCCGTGGCTGATCAAATGCTTGCCCTCGGGGCGGAAGCGGTAGTTCCAGAAGTTGCTGAAGCGCCGGAAGTCCGGCCGGATGAAAAACCCAGGCCGCGTGAGGAAGCCACCGCCCGTGTCCTGGAACAGCGTGTTGAATTCCATCTTGCGGCTGCTGTACTCGGCCCAGTTCTGGATCGCCCAGCCCGTCGTCCGCGAGCCATCCAGAAACTTGGTGTCGCTGCCCACCGCCTGCCCGTTCGCCTGCCAGTTCTTGGCGATCTTCCAGCGATAATCCACGCCACCTACGCGATTGAAGTTCGTCTCGCCGCTTGATGCTGAGCTTGTGCATTTGGAGCACGGCAGCTCGCGATCGGTGTAGATCATCCCCACGCTCGATTGCTTCCCCAACTCGTAGTTCACGCGCAGGATGTTGTAGAACGCGCGCTTGTCGCGCATCACGTCGCCCGGCGGCACGATCTTGCCCGGTGACGTATCGTCCATCGTGAAAAAGCCCAGCGCCCACGGCCCCTTCTTCCCCGTCAGCCGCGCACCGAACTTCGGGTCGGCGATGCGCCGCGTGAACACCAGCGGCCACGGCGTATCGAAGTAATTCGAATTCTCCAGGAAGAACGGCCGCTTCTCCGGGAAATACACCTCGAAGCGCTGGTTCACCGTCTGCTGCGGATCGTCGCTCTCTACCTGGCTGAAATCGGGGTTTGCCGTGATGTCGAGCACGAAGCTGTCTTTGATGACCATCTTCGTGTCGAGGCCGAACCGCCCATGCGCGTGCGCGCCGGTGAAGAACGGATTGCCGGGGCCGCGCTGGTCGAGCGCGCGGAACGCCTGGAAAACGCCGTACGGGATGAACTGTATGTTCCGCCCCGGTGAGATCGCCTTCAGCCCGCCTGCATGCTCTTCCTGGTTGAGCTGCCCCTGGATCTTGTGTGTCACTTTGGGCCAGTACGACGATTCGTTGTTACGCGGTATCTCACGCAGGAAGATGAAACCCCAGGTCTGTTCGGCGGTCGAGGGAAAGCGCAGCGACTTGAACGGGATCTCCAGCAGCGCGACATAGCCTTCCTTTGTCACCTTGCCGCTGGAATTCCACACGGTGTCGAACGAGCGGTCGTGTCCATTGCCCTCGCTGTACGTTGCATCCATCTGGACGCCGAGTGGATTCACCGCGAACACGTAGCTGCGCCGCTGGTCGTTGAACGTATCGAGGTAGACCCGCACGTTGTCGTCGTCGCCGATGTTCTCGCGCCGTCCCAGCCGCGCGCGGATCTTGCCCGGTTCCTGGTCGAAGCACACCCACGCGATGTACAGGTCTTTTTGGGTGTAACCAACATAGACCTCAGTCTTCTGCGACGCCGGGTCCCCGTCCTTCGGATCGCGCTGGATGAAGCCTTCCACCTTCGACATTTCGCGCGCCGCCGTCGAATCCGGCCGCATGGCGAGGAAGTCTTCCAGCTTCGGCGCTGCGGATACGCGTGGAACCGTGAGTCGCGCGCTGACCGTCGGCGCATCGCTCCGCGCCGCGGCAATGCCGTCCGTCGCGCTCACCAGGAGCGCCACCGACCAAACGCCCGCGACCCACGACGCCCTTGTTTTGCCCAGCATGCTCGTCCCACCACAGAACGACCGTTTCACCGGTCGCTTGCACCCTTCCGTAAAGACGCCATCCCTCACGAATGGTTACTGAGCTTTTTCGCTAGCGTTACAACTCGCCACTCGGTACTCAGTACTCGGTACTCGCTTGTGTTAGCTTGTTCGTCGGTGAGCAAGCCGGAGACGCGAGTCGAACGGCTGCGAGGGCGCAGCAGGCCCTGGTTTTGGGCCGTTGCTGAGCCCTTAGAATAAAACTCCCATGGCCATGCGTGTCCGCAAAGCCGTCTTCCCCGCCGCCGGACTCGGCACCCGCTTCCTCCCCGCCACCAAGGCACAGCCCAAGGAGATGCTGCCGCTGGTGGACAAGCCCATCATTCAGTACGGCGTGGAGGAAGCGCTCGCCGCCGGCTGCGACCAGATCATCATCGTCACCGGCCGCGGCAAGAGCGCCATCGAAGACCACTTCGACGTCAGCTACGAGCTCGAGAAGATGCTCGAGGAGCGCGGCAAAAAAGATCTGCTCGCCATCGTCCGCCAGATCTCCGACATGATCCACGTCGCCTACGTGCGCCAGAAAGAGGCGATGGGGCTCGGCCACGCCGTCCTGATGGCGCGCGAGCTCGTCGGTAACGAACCCTTCGCCGTCCTGCTGGCCGACGACGTCATTGACGCGCAGGTCCCGTGCCTCAAGCAGATGATCGACGTCTTCGACCAGACGCAGGCTTCCGTCATCGCCACGCAGCGTGTCTCGGGCGCCGCTATCTCGGCCTATGGTGTGCTCGATGCGCAACCGGTCAGCGGACACGATGGCCGCCTCTTCGAGGTCCGCACCATGGTCGAGAAGCCGAAGCCCGGCGAAGCGCCGTCGGACCTCGCCATCATCGGCCGCTACATCCTCACGCCCGCTATCTTCGACTGCCTCGAAAAGACTGCTCTCGGCACCGGCGGCGAACTCCAGCTCACCGACGGTATCCGCACGCTCCTCAAGCGCGAAAAAGTCCACGGCTACGTCTTCGACGGCAAACGCCACGACGCCGGCGACAAACTCGGCTTCCTCAAAGCCACCGTCGAATTCGCCCTCAAACGTCCCGAACTCGGCGACAAACTCCGCGAGTACCTGCGCTCACTGAATCTCTGATTGGAATTTGCCTGATTGGAATTACCAAAGACCTTGAGCTGTCATCCTGAGGAGCCGCAGGCGACGAAGGATCTATGCATTTCGTTGGCTCCACTCGGATAAACGGTCATGAGTAAGAGAGTTGACCGCTCATCCTGAGCGAGC
>CAYWSH010000028.1:0-26121 GCA_964460655.1 uncultured Terriglobales bacterium
GGAGCGCAGGTGCACTTCCTTGGCGCCGGCCTCGCGCACCATGCGCACGATCTTGCGGCTGGTGGTGCCGCGGACGATCGAATCGTCGACCAGGATGACGCGCTTGCCCTCGAGCAGCGAGCGCACCGGATTCAGCTTGAGCTTCACCCCGAAGTCGCGCACCGATTGCTCCGGCTCGATGAACGTGCGCCCGACGTAGTGGTTGCGGATCAAGCCCATGCGGAACGGCAACCCGCTCTCGGCCGCGTAGCCGATCGCGGCCGTCACGCCGGAATCGGGCACGGGCACGACGATGTCGGCATCCACGGGCGCCTCGCGCGCCAGTTGGCGGCCAAGCGCCTCGCGGCTTTCCTGCACCGAGCGGTCGAAGATCACGCTGTCGGGCCGCGAGAAATACACATGCTCGAAGATGCAGCTCGATTGCTGCTGCCGCGCCGCGTAAAAGCGCGACCGCACGCCGTCGGCGCCGACCACGACCATCTCGCCGGGCTTCACCTCGCGCTCGTAGCGCGCACCGATCAGGTCGAACGCGCACGTCTCCGACGCGAACACGACCGCGTCGCCCATGCGTCCCATCACCAGCGGACGGAAGCCGCGCGGGTCACGCACCGCGAACACATTGTCCGTGGTCAGCAGCACCAGCGAGAACGCACCGTCGATACGCCGCAGCGCGTCGCCGATCGCCTCTTCCAGCCGGCCTTCCTTCGACTGCGCGATCAGGTGCACCACGACTTCCGTATCGCTGTTCGTCTGGAAGATCGAACCCTGCTGCTCGAGCTTGGCGCGGATGTGGTTCGCGTTGACCAGGTTCCCGTTGTGCGCGAGCGCGATCTGCCCTTTGTTGCACGCCACCATGATCGGTTGCGCGTTCAGCAGCGCCGAATCGCCCGCGGTGGAGTAGCGTGTGTGCCCGATCGCCAGCGAGCCCGGAACGCGCCCTAGCGCTGACTGGGTGAAGATCTCGGCGACCAGGCCCATTGCCTTGTAGACGTGCAGTTGGCCGTCGCATGACGAGACGATCCCCGCCGACTCCTGCCCCCGATGCTGCAGCGCGTGCAGCCCCAGATAGGCGAGCTTCGCCGCCTCCAGATGGCCGTAGACGGCTACGACCCCACATTCGTCTTTAAATTTGTCGCTTCGCTCCAAACCGCTCACCGCTCCTGCTCACCCGCTGACTCGTGCTGCGCTTCTAACGGCCGGCTCGCCGCGCAAGCCGGGCTCGCCGGCTGGTTTACTAGCTGAATTTGTCGCTTCGCTCCAAACCGCTCACCGCTCCTGCTCACCCGCTGACTCGTGCTGCGCTTCTAACGGCCGGCTCGCCGCGCAAGCCGGGCTCGCCGGCTGGTTTACTAACTTTTCTGCAGTGCTCCCGGCACCAGCCGCTCTTCCGTCTCGACGTGCAGCGCGCGCTCCAGCGCGTGCGTCCAAGCGTTGTTTAACTCGCTTACCATTGCCGACACTACGGGCGTTCCGTTCAACGTAACGCTCAGTTCTTCTGGGACCGTCTCCCCGATCGGGTCGGCTGCTACCGAATATTTTAGCGCTATTTGTTGGATTTTCTTCACATGCGCGGCGTCGCACGAAATCACTACGCGGCTCGCGTCTTCGCCGAACAGCGCGAACTCCGGTGCCAGGTCGGACCTTAGTTCTATCTGCGCCCCAATACTGTTCGCGAAGCCGCACTCCGCCAGCGCGATCGCCAAGCCGCCCTCGGAACAATCGTGCGCCGACTCCGCCAGGCCCGCGCCGATCAGTTCCACCAGCGCCTTCTGGAGCGCAGCTTCTTTCTCCAGGTCCAGCGCCGGCGGATATCCCCACAGCTCGCCCAGCACGGTCTTCGCATACTCCGACGAACCGAACTCCGCCTCGGCATCGGTCGCATCGGTCTCGACTCCGGAATGCAGCAATACGATCGCGGCGCCGGGCTTCACAAACGACGACCCGATCGCCGCGTGCACGTCTTCCAGGATGCCAACGACGCCGAGGACCGGCGTCGGATAAATGCCCTCACCCAGCGTCTCGTTGTACAGACTCACGTTGCCGCCGGTGATCGGCACCTCGAGCTCTTCGCAAGCGCGCGTGATCCCATCCACCACTTGTGCGAACTGCCACATCACGCGCGGCTTCTCGGGATTGCCGAAGTTCAGGCAGTTCGTCGCCGCCACCGGCACCGCGCCCACACACGCGACGTTGCGCGCGGCTTCCGCCACCGCGTGCATCGCACCAAGTTTCGGATCGAGATAGCACCAGCGCCCGTTGCCGTCGAGCGCCATCGCCAAGCCGCGCTTGCTGTCCTTTAGGCGGATCACGCCGGCATCGCCGCCCGGGCCGCTCACCGTGTTGGTCTGCACCATCGAGTCGTACTGCTCGGTGATCCAGCGCTTCGAGCAGATGTTCGACGCGGCCAGCAGCGCGCGCAATTCCGTCGTGAATTCCTTTCTGGCGCCAAGCTTCACGCTCGCCGGCATCTCGCGCGCGACCGGCGGCTCCCAGCGCTCCATCGGCCGCTGATAGACCGGCGCCTCATCGGTCAGCGCGGTGTTCGGGATGTCAGCCACGACTTCGCTGTGCTCGCGCACGCGCAGCCTGCCGTCACTCGTCACGCGGCCGACGGTGACCGCATCGAGCCCCCACTTCTCGAACACGCGGAAGACTTCCGCTTCGCGCCCGCGCTCCGCTACCAGCAGCATGCGCTCCTGCGACTCGCTCAGCATGATCTCGTAGGCGTTCATGCCGGTCTCGCGCTGCGGTACACGGTCCATCTCGATCTCGATCCCTACGCCGCCGCGCGCGCCCATCTCGCACGTCGAGCACGTCAGGCCGGCAGCGCCCATGTCCTGGATGCCGACCACGGCGCCGCTCTGCATCGCTTCCAGGCACGCTTCGAGCAGCAGCTTCTCGAGGAACGGATCGCCCACCTGCACGTTCGGACGCTTCTGTTCGCTGCCCTCGGTGAACTCTTCGCTCGCCATCGTGGCGCCGTGGATGCCATCGCGACCCGTCTTCGCTCCGACATAAATGACGGGATTGCCTTCGCCGCTCGCCTTCGCCAGGAACATCTCATCGCGCCGCAGGATGCCGAGCGCGAACGCATTCACCAGCGGATTGCCGGCGTAACACGGCTCGAACTTCGTCTCGCCTCCGAGGTTCGGCACCCCAAAGCAGTTGCCGTAGCTCGCGATGCCGGAGACGACACCCTCGAGTAGCGAATGATTCTTGTGCAGAGAAGCGTCGTTGGTCTTTGGTCGTTGGTCGGTGGCTTTGATCTCCCCAAACCGCAGCGAATCCATCACCGCCACCGGCCGCGCGCCCATGGTGAAGATGTCACGCAAAATGCCGCCCACGCCGGTCGCTGCGCCCTGGAACGGCTCGAGGAACGAAGGATGATTGTGCGACTCGATCTTGAACGCGCAGCACCAGCCGTCGCCGATGTCGATGACGCCCGCGTTCTCGCCCGGGCCCTGCACCACGCGCCGCGACTTCGTCGGTAGTCGCCGCAGATGCACGCGCGACGACTTGTACGAGCAGTGCTCGCTCCACATCACGCTGAAGATGCCGAGTTCGGTCAGCGAGGGCGTGCGCCCGAGCAGCGCCACCACGCGCTCGTATTCCTCAGTGTTCAAGCCATGTTGCTGGATGACTGCGGGAGAGATTTCGAGGTCGGCGCCGGGGGCAATCGCCATGCGCTGATTGTCGCACGGCGGGCAAGCGATAACGAGCCGCTTACACGCCTACCGAAATGGCTGCTACCAGCACTACGTGCACGAACATGTGAGCGAGCATCGCCGACTCCAAGCCCTTCTTCCAATAGAGGTAGCCGGCGATCACGCCAAACACTGCGTTGACCACGACGACACACCCGGCAACCGCCAGCCGGGTTCCATGGGTCAATAGAAGGGCAACGGGCAGATGTCCCAAGCCGAAGAGGATCGCCGAAGCCAGGATGGCGCCGACAACAAACCTCGCCCGTGGCGGACCTTGCCGCTTTTGAAACACTCGCCACTGCCCCCACACGAGCAGCGTCATGAATCCCCAGCGCAATAAGAGCTCTTCGGTAAAGCCGCCGTAAAGCAGCCGCATCGGTAACGGCAGCAGCGCGTTGATCTCCGCGCTATGAGCAATGAAGTCCGCCGGCAGAAATGGCTTCCATAACATCCATATCCCGATGACGAGCGCACCACCGGCTACTCCGCCGAGAACACCGGGAGCGACTTGTCGCTGCAACACCGGACCTAGCGGCTTTTTCGCAGCCGCCGCTTCCGCCACTGGAGACGCCAGACCGACCTGTGGCGCCAACATGACGCCACCCCAGACTGCCAGCGAGACCAGTACCGCGGGCTGGATCAGGCTCAACAGCTTCAGCGCCGGCGCTACCTGCGGGATTGCCACGCCCGGCAGTGCGGGCATTGCTGCCAGGAATGCCCGCAGATCCACCAGCAGAAAGGAGAGGACGCCCACCGCTCCCTCCACCCAAAGAATGACGAACAGACGAGTTCTCATCGTCATTCCTCACCACTGCGCCAGCCTGACCATCTCCATCGGGTACGCCGTTAGCCGCTTGGGATCATCCGCGTCGTAAACGATGGGAACGACTGGCGCAGACGGAGCTCGCTTCGTGCAGTAGCGGCCGCTCTGCTTCGCGCCGCCCAGCGTCTCGAACTCGACCGTCACGCGCTGCGTGTAATGACCGCCGTGACCGGTACTGCGAAAGATCCTCTTCACCTCCACTACGCGTGCCATCGTCGCCCGGCCGTTGGCCAGCAAGTCACGATCGCGCCCGAGCCGCCAGCGCAGCAACCCCGCAACGAAGATCGGTACGAAAGCGATGAGGAGTGCGACCGGGACCGGCGCCGGCCGCACCTCATGTCCGCTCATCCAACTGCGCTGCGGTTCGTTCGGAAAGTAGGCGATGTTGAGCCTTGCGCCCGGAGACAGTGCCGCGGCCGCTTTCGTGCGAAGCTTGGTAGTGCCTTCGTACTGCCTGCCCGCGACCTCGTAGCGATAGGTCAGAAGCATGCGTGGCTCATCGCCGCCCTTCCGCACCACGCTGACGACTTCTCCGGTGGTCGCGATGCCCTCGCGCAGTTCGCGCTCGAGCAGAGCGGTGTCGCTCTGTGTCTTGCTGTACATCAGCACGCCACCCACGACGCCGCCGACTCCCATCACCAGGATCAGGATGACGACGAACCTGGCCTGCCACGTGAACTCAACCTCGCGCGGCGTGGAGCGGTCGAGCTCCGGCGGCAACCGATACGTCTCGTTCTGTGCGAACACCCGCGCGTCACTCATCGCTGCCTCCCTGGCCCGTCTCCGCCTCCGGCGTCACCGACGGCAGCCTTCCCGCCTGCTGCAGCGCGCGCCGCAGCAGCATCTCGATCTGCGCGTTCACGCTTCGCAGGTCGGCATCGGCCCAGCGCTGCAACGCTGCATACAGCGCCGGGTCGAGCCTCAACGGGAATGCTTTGCGCTCTGCCATTCTCGGTTCCCAGTTCCCAGTTCTCAGTTCTCAACCAACGACGCCTTTGCTTCACTGATACAACGTCCCGGTGTTCACCACCGGTTCGACGCCGCGTTCGCTGCACAGCACCACCAGCAGATTGCTCACCATGGTGGCCTTGCGCTCTTCGTCGAGCTTCACCATCTGCTTGCGGCTGATCTCGTCGAGCGCCATTTCGACCATGCCCACGGCGCCTTCCACGATCTTCTGCCGCGCCGCGATCACCGCGCCCGCCTGCTGCCGGCGGAGCATCGCGCCCGCAATCTCCGGCGCATACGCCAGGTGGCTCAAGCGCGCTTCGATCACGTCAATGCCCGCCTGCGCCAGCCGGTCGTGGATCTCGTGCCGCAAGCGGTCCGAGATCTCGCCCGACGAGAGCCGCAACGACAGTTTCTCGTCGTCGTGCGCGTCGTACGGATAGCTGGTCGCCAGGTTGCGCACCGCCGCCTCGCTCTGCACGTGCACGAAGTGCTCATAGTCGTTCACGTTGAAGAGCGCTTCGTAGGTCTCGACGATCTTCCACACGACGACGGCCGCGATCTCGATCGGGTTGCCGTCGCGATCGTTCACCTTCAGGTGCCCGCTCTCGAAGTTGCGCACGCGCAGCGAAAGCCGCCGGCGGCTCGTCAGCGGATTCATCCACCACAGCCCCGGCTGCTTGATCGTGCCCTTGTAGACGCCCATCAGCGTCACGACTTTGGCTTCGTTGGGATTCACCACGGTCAGCCCCGGCACACTCGCGGCATCAAGTACTAGCACCAGCGCCCAGCCGCCGTACCACCAAGCGCTGTCGCCGCCACGCACGATCGCGTAGATCGAACCGACGAACACGATGAACAGCACTACGACCGTCCCCCATCCGGAAACGCCCCTCATCTCTCTTTCGCGTGCCATAACGCTGCACTCCTCTCATTGACATCATTATGATATCACATTGATATCTTTCGCTGTCAATCAATATATCTAGCTGTTTTTCAATGACTTGAACTGGGCTGGCCTAAGGTGATTTGCCTCCAAGGGCAGCGCATTTACACTGTGCCGATGAAGTCCGTCATCGTCGGCACGGCGGGGCACATCGACCATGGGAAAACCGCCCTGGTCAAGGCTCTGACCGGCATCGACGCCGACCGCCTGGCGGAAGAGAAGCGGCGCGGCATCACGATCGACCTCGGCTTCGCGCACCTCGAGCTGCCCGAGGCCGGCATCCGGCTCGGCTTCATCGATGTCCCTGGCCACGAGCGCTTCGTGCGCAACATGCTGGCCGGCGTCGGTGGCATCGACCTGGTGCTGCTGGTCATCGCTGCCGACGAGGGCATCAAGCCGCAGACGCGCGAGCACTTCGACATCTGCCGGCTGCTCGCCGTGCGCCGCGGCATCACCGTGCTGACCAAGTCGGACCTGGTCGATGCCGACTCGCTCGCCGTCGTTCGCCTCGAGATCGAGGACTTCCTGCGCGGCTCGTTCCTGGCCGGCGCCCCGATCGTTCCTGTCAGCTCGCGCACCGGCGCTGGACTCGACATTTTGCGCACCGAGCTTGTCGCCGCTGCCGCCGAAGTCGAAGCCAAGCGGACCGACGCGATCTTCCGCCTGCCTATCGACCGTGTCTTTACGATGAAAGGGTTCGGCACGGTCGTGACCGGCACGCTCATCACCGGCAGCGTGCAGAAAGACGCCGAGGTCGAGCTCTTCCCTGCCGGCCGCCGCGCGCGTGTCCGCGGCGTGCAGGTGCACGGCGCTGCTGCCGACTTCGCGGCCGCCGGCGAACGTACGGCGCTGAATCTGGCCGGCGTCGGCAAAGCCGACCTGGCGCGCGGCATGGCGCTCGCCTCACCCGGCCTGCTGCGCACTGCGCGCCGCTTCGATGTTGAGCTGTCGGTGCTTGCCGGCGCTCGCCCGCTGAAAGACCGCGCGCGCGTTCACTTGCACGCGTACACGTCGGAAACGGTCGCCGAAGTCGCGCTGCTGCGAGAAGCCGGCAAGCAGCTCGCGCCCGGGGCGACCGCCTTCGCGCAGCTGCGCACCGCCGAGCCGCTGTTGCTCGTGCCCGGCGACCGCTTCATCCTGCGCCAGTTCTCGCCGGTCGTGACCATCGCCGGTGGCCGTGTGCTCGATGCCGCTCCGTTGCGCAAGCAGCCCGAGCTCGCCGCCTGGCTGGCGACGCTGCGCGACGGCTCCGCTGCCGAGGTCCTCGCCGCGCGGATAGCGCGCCGCGGCGCCACCGGTCTTACGCTAGCCGACGCCATCGCTGAGACCGGCTGGCTGCCGGGGCAGGTCGAAGCACAGTCGCGAGCGCTCGTTGCCGCGCAGACCGCCGTTCGGTGCGAAGACGTTCTCGTCGCGCCCGCATCGTTCCTCGCCGCGGCGCGCGAACTCGCCGCCACGCTGGGCGCGTTCCACGCTGCGAATCCGCTGGCGCCCGGCATCAGCCGCGAGGAACTGCGCGAAAAGCTCGCGCTGCGGCCCGCGGTCTTCACCGCGCTGCTTGCGGCGCTATTGAACTCGAAGAAGATCGAGGTCGCCGGCGAGCAGGTTCGCCTCGCCGGCCGCGGCGTCGTGCTGAAGGATGAAGAAGCTGACGCGAAGCAGAAGATCGAGCGCGCGTTCGCCGCGGCCGGATTGAAAGTCCCTGCGCTGAAAGAAGTGCTGGCCGCGCTGCCGCTCGACCGCGCGCGCGCGCAGAAGGTCGTAACGCTGCTGCTGCGCGATCGCGTGCTGGTGAAGCTCGCCGACGAGCTCGTCTTCCACCGCGACGCGCTCGCCGGGTTGCAGCAGCGCGTCCGCGACTACAAAGCCACGGCGCCGAAGCTCGACGTCGCCGGTTTCAAAGACTTGGCCGGCGTCTCGCGCAAGTACGCCATCCCACTGCTCGAGTACCTCGACCGCGAGCGCGTCACCCGCCGCGTCGGCGACGAGCGCGTGATCCTTTAGATCTTCTCCGGCGCGAACTCCAGCTCCAGTCCCAGCCCGTCGGTCACCCGGTTCGTCAGGTTCGCCAGCGCGACCGTGCACACGATGTCCACGACCTGGTCGTCGCTGAAGTGCTGCTTCAAGGCGTCGGCTTCTGCGGTGGCGGCGTTCGTCGGCGTGCGCGTCATCTTGTCGGCGTACACGAGCGCAGCGCGTTCCTTCTCGCTGTAGCGCGCATAGTCGCCAGCCTTGAGTGCTTGCCAGTCGTCCTGCGTCAATCCGACTCGCTTCGACGAAGCGAGGTGGTGCTGCAGTCAATAATGGCACTGATTGACGAGCGACACTTTCAGGTACAGCAACTCGAACAGCCGCCGCTCGAGTGACCGGCCTACGCTGGCATAGAAACCCAGGAACGCAGACAGCAGCTCCGGCCGGTGCGCCAGCGCCTTCTGGATGTTGCCCGGCTTGCCTTTCAGCTTCCCGTCATAGATCTCTTTCACCTGCGGCGATGCCTGGTCCCGCTCGATGTAGCTGACGCGTGCCATGTCGGCTCCTTGAGAATCCTCTCCGTATAATAAATGTGAATGCTGAATATCCGCGCGACCACGCAGGCCGACATCCCGCTCATGCTGCAGTTCATCCGCGACCTGGCCGAGTACGAACGCGCGCCGGAGTCCGCCGTGGCGACCGCCGACGACCTGCTGCGCGACGGTTGGGGACCGGAGCCGAAGTTCCGTTGCCTCATCGCCGAGTGGGACGGCGAACCCGCAGGCTTCGCGCTGTTCTTTTTCAATTACTCGACGTGGCAGGGGCGGCCGGGCCTGTATCTCGAAGACCTGTTCGTGCGCCCGTCGTATCGCGGCAAAGGTATCGGGAAAGCGCTACTTGTTCATCTCGCGCAGGTCGCGGTGCGCGAGAACTGCGGACGCTTCCAGTGGACCGTGCTCGATTGGAACGAGCCGGCCATCAGGTTCTACGAATCGCTGGGCGCGAAGATGCTGCCGGAGTGGCGCATCATGCGGGTGGAAGACGATGCCATCGCGCGCCTGGCGCAAAGCAAGACTTAGCCACAGATTCACACGGATCTGCACCGATTTCTGATCAGTGTTCATCCGTGTAAATCCGTGGCGGAAATCAAAATCATCGGTGCCGGCCTGGCCGGCTGCGAAGCTGCATGGCAGCTCGCGCGCCGCGGCATTGCCGTCGAGCTGTACGAGATGCGTCCCGCGCGCGCGACGCCGGCGCACCAGACCGCGGACTTCGCCGAACTGGTCTGCTCGAACTCGCTGAAGTCCACGAGCGAGAACACCGCGCCCTGGCTGCTGAAAGAAGAGATGCGCCGCGCCGGGAGCTTCCTGCTAGAGGTCGCGGCGCAGACCGCAGTTCCCGCCGGTCACGCGCTTGCCGTCGATCGCAGCGAGTTCGCCAAGCGTGCGACGGAAGCCATTGCGCGCGAGCCGCTCATCGCCGTGCGGCGTGAGGAAGTCACGCGTCTGGATGAGAACGACGGCATCACCGTTATTGCCACGGGCCCATTGACCAGTGATGCGCTATCGCAGGACATCGCACGATTGACGCAAGACACGGGCGAGTCGCCCGTGTCCACCCAGTCCCATCTTTATTTCTACGATTCCATCTCGCCCATCGTCGAAGCCGATTCCATCGACATGAGCAAGGTGTATCTCGCCGCGCGCTACAACAAGGGCACGGCCGATTACATCAACTGTCCTTTTTCAAGAGAGGAGTACGACCGCTTTTACGACGCGCTGGTCGCGGCACAGTCGGTCGAAGAAAAGGACTGGGAAAAGCTTAATTACTTCGAAGGCTGCCTGCCGATCGAAGAGATCGCGCGCCGCGGGCGCGACACGCTGCGCTTCGGTCCGATGAAACCAGTGGGGCTGCTCGATCCGAAGACGGGCGCGATGCCGTACGCCGTCGTGCAACTACGCCAGGAGAACCTGCGCGCCGATTCCTACAACCTGGTCGGCTTCCAGAATCACCTGCGCTACGGCGAGCAGGCGCGTGTGCTCCGCCTGATCCCCGGACTCGAGAACGCGCGCTTCCTGCGCTACGGGCAGATCCATCGCAACACGTACATCAATGCGCCCACCCTGCTCGCGCCTACGCTGCAACTGCGCCTGCATCCGCGTGTGTTCTTCGCCGGGCAGATCTGCGGCGTCGAGGGCTATGTGGAATCGATCGCGATGGGCCAGGTCGCCGGAATTCTCGCCGCGAAACTCGCGCGTGCTGAAGAACTCACGCCGCCGCCGCGCGAATCGGCGATCGGATCGCTGCTGCACTACATCACGCAGGCGTCGCCGAAGACCTTCCAGCCGGCCAACATCACGTTCGACCTGCTGCCCGCGCTCGATGACGCCACCCGCCGTCGCATCCGCGACAAAAAGGAACGGCACCGTTTACAGTGCACTCATGCGTTGCAAGTCTTCGACCAATGGCTGGGTACTCAAGTCGGGCCGATAAACCAAGCCACTTCAACAGCTTAGCTGGAGCGTTAAAGACGCAAGTCGGCGGGCAATTTCCACACCATTCCTGCTTACCGTTCGTTTTCGGACACGTCCAACCAGTGCGCGACGAAGCTAGAGAATGAAGATGCCGGGCGAAGCCGCACATCCCGCGGGGCCACAGAAGGGACGGCAGCTACCGACCAGCATCGCCGGCAACACAGCGGGAAGCGGACGCGGTATGGTAACGGTCACGACCCCAGCAGTAGCGGTCCGGAGCATGGCGAGCAATCAAGTGAGCCGTCTCGACGACGCTGCTTTGATCCGCGAAGCGCAACGCGGCAATCGCGAAGCCTTCGAGGAGCTGGTGCGGCACTACGACCAGGCCGTGCTGCGGTTGGCCCTGCACATCACGTGCTCGGAGACCGAGGCGCAGGACGTCTATCAGGACGCGTTCCTGAAGGCCTATCGCAACATCGGCAGCTTCCGCTTCGAGTGTTCGTTTTACACATGGATCTACCGGATCGTCACCAACCTGTGTCTCGACGGCCTGCGCAAGAAGCAGGTCCGGAAGGAAGATTCGAGCATGCAGGTGGACAGCGACGGCGAGGCGTTCGACCTGCTCGACCAGGTAGCGGATGTGCGGTCGGGCGCGAATCCGGAGCGCGACCTGATGCGCCGCGAGCTCGGCGGGATGATCGCGAAGGCGCTGGAGCGGCTTACGCCGCGCGAGCGCATGGTGTTTGAACTGAAGCATTACCAGGGCCTGAAGCTGCGCACCATCGGCGAGATGCTGAACACCACGGAAGAGACGGCGAAGAACACGCTCTTCCGCGCCACGCAGAAGTTGCGCAGCGTGTTGGGACACATGCGGAGTTAGGTGAAGGAAGTGGGTTATGAACTGCGAATACGTTAAATCCAATGCGGCACTGCTGGTCTACGACGAACTGGGCGATGATGCCCGGCACGAGCTCGACCAGCACATCGCACGTTGCCCGGATTGCGCCGGCGAAGTAAAGGCCGTGCGCGACCTGCAGGCAACGATGTCGCTGCTCGAGCAACCGGAGCCGTCGCCGAACCTGCTGGCGGCTTCGCGCATGCGTCTGCAGGAGGCGCTGGAAGGCGCCACGCAGGCGCGCGGCCTCGGGCGCTTCACCTTCGACTTCTCGCACCTGCTCAGCCAGCTGCGCCTGGCGCCGGCCGCGGCCATGGCACTGCTCATCGTCGGCTTCGCGGTCGGCAGCCTGACTACCTGGAAGATCGCGCGCAGCACGGTAACAGTCCAGGACGCGAAAGGCCCGCGCAGCGGTCTTGGAGGCGGTGTGCTGGCCAGCATCAGCGGCATCCGCTCCATCGACCAAGTCCCCGGCACCGACAAAGTCGCGATCAAATACGACGAAGTCAGCTCGGGCGAAGCGACAGGTTCGCTCGCTGACGAGAAGATCCAGAAGCTGCTGCTCTTCGCGGCGCACAACAACGTGAATCCGGGCCTGCGCATGGACGCGACCAATGCGATGGCGCAGTCGCCCAACGATCCGCAGGCGCGCGAGTCGCTCATCTACTCGCTGCGCTATGACAGCAACCCGGGCGTGCGCCTGAAGGCCATCGAGGCGGTCGGCCGGTTCGTGAAAGATGATGTGAAGGTCCGCGACGCGGTGCTCGAAGCGCTGATCAATGACAGTTCGCCGGGCGTCCGCATCGAGGCCGTACACGCGCTCGAGCCGGTACGCGCCGATGCCACCGTGCGCCGCGTCTTCACCGATCTGGCGCGCAGCGACCAGAACCAGTACATCCGCCGCAAGGCGCAGGAAGCGCTGAACATGACTTCAGCGATCGAGTAAATGGGGACCCAAGGGAGAGATTCCGTGAAGAACGCAACCAAACCCGCGATCACGCTGGCGCTCACGTTGAGCCTGCTGGCCAGCACGATGGCGCAACAGGCGCCGCGCGTCTACCGCGAGGGCAATGCCTGGGTGGAAGAGGTCACCGGCACGCTGCCGGCCGCGCGCAACCTGCGCGTGGACACGCACGTCGGCACGGTGCGCGTCACCGGCGGGGCGGGCGGCACGATCACGTACGTCATCAAGAAGCGCGCCTTCCAGTCGTCGGAAGAGCGGGCGCGGCGGGAGTTCGAAACGTTCCGCGTGCTGGGCTCGCGCATGGGCGAAACGGCCGTGCTGCGCGGCGAAGTCAACCAGGGCAACAACCCGAAGCTCACCATCGAGATCAATATCCAGTCGCCACGCGAGCTTGACGTCGTCACCGTGCAGACGCGCGGCGGCGGCATCGACATCCGCAACATCGCGGGCCGCATCGACGCCGAGACGTTCGGCGGCAGCATCACGCTCGACGCCATTGGCAGCATCATCAACGCGCGCACTGCCGGCGGCGACATCAGCCTCGGCAACGGCGGCGGCGACGCCATCCTGAAAAGCGCCGGCGGCCAGGTGCGCGTGGAATCGGTGAGCGGCCGTCTGCTGGCGACGACCTATGGCGGCGGCGTGCAGGTGGGCACGGCGAACCAGGCGGCAACGCTCGAGAGCATGGGCGGCAGCATCCGCATCCGTAAGGTCGGCGGTGATCTGCGTGCCACCACGGCCGGCGGCGACGTAGAAGCCGGCGAAGTCGGCGGCATGGCATATCTGAAGACTGCGGGCGGCAACATCCGCCTGGCTTCGGCGCGCGGTCTCGTGGATGCAGCGACCGCCGGCGGCAGCGTGAGCTTGTGGAAGTTGGAGCGCGGCGCGCGCGCGCAGACCGCCGCGGGCGCGATCACGGCCGAGTTCCTCGGCAATGCCTTCAGCGACTCCGTGCTGCGCACCACCGCGGGCGATATCAAAGTGTTCCTCGCGCCGCGCATCACGTGCAGTGTGAAGGCGAGCATCGAGATGGCTTCGGGACATCGCATCAATGCTGCTGAATTCCCGGAAGTCAAGATCATCACGCAATCGGCGCCATTCGGCCCGGGTCAAGTGGATGCGCAAGGCATGCTGAATGGCGGCGGACCGCAATTGAAGCTGGTCACCAGCATCGGCGACATCGACATCAAAAAGGTCGCTGGGCACTGAGTTTGTTGACGAGCGCGCCGCTGGCGCGTCTTACGAGAGCGAGCTTCGGCAGGAAATGACGACCGAGGCCGCAGGGTAGGGACAGGGAGGAAGTCGTGAACAAGAACTTTTTGAACGCGGTGATGAAGGTAGCGATGTGCGGTGCACTGGGCGCGATCACCTTCGCGCAAGTACCACCGCCGGCAGCGCCCGGACAGCCGACACCGCCCGCTCCGGCGACGACGCCGCGGGCCGCGCAGGCGCCCACAACCACGCCAGCACCGGTTCCGGTTCCCGCACCGCGCGCGCGTGCCACCGCCAAAGCCAGCACGATGACGTACGTGATGGGCAGCGGCTCGTACCTCGGCATCGATTCCAGCGACGTCACCAGCGACCGCGCGAAGGAGCTGAAGCTCAGCTCCGAGACCGGCGTCGAAGTCACCATGGTCGACCAGGATTCGCCCGCCGGTAAGGCCGGCATCAAGGAACACGACGTCATCCTCAGCTTCAACGGCCAGAAAGTGGACGGCGTGGAGCAACTGCGCCGCATGATCCATGAAGTACCGCCGGGCCGCACGGTGCCGGTCGTGCTGAGCCGCGAAGGCAAGCAGCAGACCGTGCAGGCAACGCTCGGCGATCGCAAGGACCTGAGCAAGAGCTGGGTGATGGCTGCGCCGGGTAAGCGCATCGTCATCCCGCCCATCCCGCCCATCGACATCGAGATGCCGGACATGCGGTCGTTCGGGTATTCGGTGCTTGTGACGCCGCGCATCGGCGCCTCGCTAGAGAAGCTGACGTCGCAGCTCGGTGAATACTTCGGCGCGCCGAACAGCCAGGGCCTGCTGGTCACGTCCGTCGAGAAGGGTGGCGCAGCCGATACCGCCGGACTGAAGGCCGGTGACGTCATCACCAAAGTGCAGAATGACCGCGTCTCCGACCTGACCGACTGGCGCAGCGCCATCCGCGGGAAGACCGGCAGCGTGCCGCTGACTATCCTGCGCGACAAGCGCGAGCAGACGATCAACGTGAAGCTACCGGAACAGCGCGGCGGGGTGTGGGACGGGACCACCATCCGCTTCGACGGCTTCGACGACATGGCTGACTTGCGGACGGGCCAGCTCGAAGCGCAGCGCGCGATGCAGGCCGCCAGCCGCGAGATCGAGCGTGCGATGCGCGAAGCGCAGCGGACGTTCGAGAACGACATGCGCACCAAGCAGCGCGAGTACGAAGGCGCACAACGCGAAGCGCAGCGTGCCATCGAGCGGGCCCAGCGCGCACACCAGCAGGCGATGGAAAGGACACAGCGCGACATCCAGCGTGAGCTCGAGCGCCAACAGCGCGAACAAGCCAAACCGCCGATCGAATAACAACGGACAAGCGAACCGAGCAAAACGGCAAGAGTGAGGCTTCACTCTTGCCGTTTGGCTTTTAATCTACGCGCGACGCCGCTTGGTCTTGGCCCGTGCTCTTTTTTTCGTTTGACTGTGTCGCAGTTCAGCAGTCAGCTGCGATAGCGTCGGCATCACGTCCGCGCAGCTCACCTTGCTCACCACGATCGCCGCCGCTGCATTCCCAAAGGCCAGAGCCTGCGGCAGATCCATGCCTCGATACAGGGCATAGAGGAAGCCAGCCGCGAAGGCATCACCACCACCGACGGCGCACACGAGCTTCTTGGTCCGCGACGCCGCGATGGAATGCTCGCTTTTAGTATGCGCTGCGACACCGCGCGCCCCGAGTTTCTGCACCAGTACGGTTGGGCCGGCAGCAAGGACTTCGGCGATCTGCGCTTCACCACTTGTGCTCTCCGTCAGCAGCGCCAGCTCCTCCTCATTCGCCAGCAGGACATCGGCAAACGGCAGTGCCTCCCGCGCGGCACGCCCGGCATCGCCCGGCGACTTCCACGACGAGGCACGATAGTCGGCATCGAGCACCGTGCGTACGCCGGCGCTCCGTGCCTCCTGCAGTGCGGCGAGTGCCGCACTGCGCGAAGGCTCGTTGGCCAGGTTCGTACCATTCGTCACGAACATCTTTCCCTTGCGAATGCGATCTAGAGCTTGCGGCGGCAGGGTAATGAAAGCGTCCGCCGGAGACGCGCGATAGAAGACCTGCCGAAAATGCTCGGGCGGCCAGACCTCCGTGAGGCAGAGCGACGTGTTGTGTCCGGCCACGCGGGTGACGAACGTCGTATCGACCTTCTCGCGGCGGAGGAAATCCAGGAGGTAATCGGCGAGCAGGTCGTCACCAACGGCGCTGATGATCCCGGCCTTCAGACCGAGGCGCGCGAGGCCCACCGCCGTGTTGGCGCTCGAGCCGCCCAGATGGCGCGAAAAGCGCTCAACCTCAGGAAGAGCGCGGTTGTGGTCGAGAGCGTAGAGGTCGTAGCCGATGCGGCCGAGGATCCAGACGTCCATCATTCACCTCGGCGCGACGGCGTGCGCCGCAGGCTCTGCGAGCAGAGCGAGTGCCTGCGCGAGCGACGCGCCTTCGTGTACTAGCGCGGTGAGCGCGGAACACATCGGCAGTGGATCGGCGGTGCCAGGATAGAGCAAGTTGCGCCCGATGATGGCGCCGCGCACGCGCGTGCCGGCTGCGAGGCCGTCGGCAAAATCACGTAGCGTTTCTTGTGGCGTCTCGCGCGCCGGTCCCCCGAGCAGGAGCAGCGGCAGCGTAGTCGCGCGGCAAACCGGGGCGAGCTCCGGTGAGTAAGCGACCTTCAGCCACACCTGCGCGGATGATTCGCCCAGCCCGGCAGCAATACCGACCAGCTTCACCATGCTCGCTGCATCTTTCAGCGTCTCGTAACCGCCACCGTCTTTCTTGCGCACGGCCAACGGCTCAACGAATGCGGGCAAGTTCACACGGCTCAACGCAGTCACGGCTTCAGCGCACGTCGTCATGGTGCGGCCGGAGGCAGGATCCTGCGGATCGAGGCGGAACAGCATTTTCCCGCCGTCGAGCTGCAATGCGGCCAGGCGCGCGGCGGTGAATCCGGTGAACGTGTCTTCCATCTCGAAGGCGGCGCCCGCGAGCCCACCGCGGTTCATGCTGCCGATGAGGACGCGCTCATCCAGAAAGCTCTTGCCGGTGCGCGCGCGCTCGAGATGCGAGAGCAGCAGCAGGTCGTCCATCACGTCAGTGGAGGCGAGCACGCCATCGAGCCGCGGATCGGCGAGGACGCGCAGCGCGCGCCCGAGGAACTGCCAGCGGTCGCCCATGGCGAGCTTGTCGCCGCGGATCTCGGTGACGCCGCGCGCCGGATGATCGATCGCCACGAGCACGAGCTTGCCCTGGGGCGCGATCTGCTTGCGCCGTCGACGCGCCTTCGCTTCCGCCGCGATGACGTGCGGCTGCTGGATGCGCAGCTCGGTCAGTTCATCGAGCAACGTTGCCGGTATCTGGGGTTGCCAGGTCATAGTCCAAAGCCGTGCAAATACTCGCGTGCCGCTCGCGCATTCGGCAGCGGCGCGTCGGCGCCGGTCCCGCCGGGGAGTACGTCCTGTTCGACGACCGCCCAGCCGCGATAATCCTTGAGCACGGCAAACACGCGACGGAAATCTACCGCGCCCTGCCCGAGCGGAGCAAAAATACCGTGCCTCACGCCGGCGTGGAAGTCCAGCTTGCGAACACGTGCTTCGCCGAGGCGAGCCGCGTTCACGTCCTTCAAGTGTAACCACGCGATGCGCTTTGCGTGCACCTCGGCGAACACGGCGGGATCGCCGCCGCCATAAGCGTAGTGGCCGGTATCGAGACAGAGATTCAGTACGCTCGCGGGAATCTCCGCCAGCAGACGATCGATCTCTTCCGGCGTCTCTACGTGCGTGCCGACGTGGTGATGAAATGCGATGCCGAGACCGAACTGCCGCACCAGGCCAGCGACCGCGTGCACGGCTTCGGCCGCGCGTTTCCACTCGTCATCATTCCAGGCAAGGCGGTTCGCTTCGTCGCGCCGGCCGGCGACGGCGAGCCGCGCGCCACCGATCTCGTCACACAAGATCAGCATGGTCGCGCCCGCAGCGGAGATCAACTCGGCAGTCTGCCGCACCGTCGCGAGAACACGCTTTACGGCGGCACGGTCCGCGAGCGGGACCGCGATGAATGCCGAACACATCTCCAAGCCGCGCTTGGCCAGCTCCGCGCGCAAACGCTGCGGACCCGATGGATAGAACCCGTAGGGGCCGAGTTCGGTGCCGGTGAAGCCGGCCTGCGCGATCTCATCCAGCACGCGCGTCCACGGATAATCGCGCGGCAGCTCGCAATCCTCCATGATGCCCCAGCTGACGGGCGCACTCGCGAGTCGGATCGCCGGACCTGGTTGCGCAGTCGCCAAAACCGTTTCCCCCTCCCCAAGAAGAAATGGAGCCCGCTCGCCCTCGAGCGGGCCCGGCCGAGGGCGGCCGGGCTCCATAGTCTACGTAAGACTTACGCGCGCGTACCTTGCGCGCTGTTCATCTCGCTGAGCGACACGGGCCGATGCTCCTTCACGCTGCGCTGCGCCGCCAGCGAGATCGCTACCGCTTCGCGGCCATCGCGGCCGGTTACGCGCGGCTCGCGGCCGACGTGCAGCGTCGCGATGAAGTCGCGCATCTCCAGCAGGTACGCGTCGGCAAAACGATCGAGCCAGTGCGTGATCGCGTCGTACTTCACGCCGTTCTTGGTGAGCAGCGTGGTGGCGCGATGATAGAGGTTCCCGATCATCAGCGTGCCCTTGCTGCCGATCACTTCCGTGCGAATGTCGTAGCCATACTGAGCGGCACGGAATGATTCCACGTTGCCGACCGCGCCTTTCGCGAAGCGCAGATTCACGACGCCCGCTTCCAGGTCACCATAGGGCGCGACTTCGGGCATGCGACCGCTGCCGAAAGCCTGCACCTCGGCCACTTCGTCGCGCATGAGCCAGCGCGCCAGGTCGAAATCGTGGATGCTGGAATCGAGGAAGAGCATGGCGTTGCTCTGCTGGAAGTAGGCGGGCGGCGGCAACTCCTGGTCGCGTCCGATGGATTTGAAGATGATGGGATCGCCGATCTCACCGGCTTCGATGCGCTGCATGGCGTCGGCGTACGCGGGATCGTAGCGCCGCATGTGGCCCATCTGCAGGCGCACGCCGGCTTTTGCGACGGCGGCGAGCGCTGCGTCGGCATCCTGCAACGTCGTGCCCAACGGCTTTTCGCAGAAGATGGCTTTGCCCGCCACCGCAACGATACGCACGTGCTCGGCGTGCAAGCCGCCGGGAGAGACGATGACGACCGCGTCTACATCTTTGTGCGCGGCCATTTCTTCCAGCGTTGCGCTGTGCTGTACACCCAGTTCGGCCGCGACGGCCGCTGCGCGCTTCGCATCGGCATCGCTGACAGCGACGAGTGCTGCGCCGGGAACGTTCTTTGCCACGTTCTCGGCGTGGCGTTTCCCCATCACGCCCACGCCGACGACACCGATATTCAGCCTCGCCTTTGCCATCTTCGCTCCATGATAAAGCGAGCCCGCCGCTGCGGGCTCGCCAGTACTACGGTCCCGGGTTGCGCCGCCTTAGAAGGCGAAGCGCAACGAGAGCTGCATGGTCCGTGGATCGCCTTGCAACGCGGTTATGCGCCCGAAGGTCGCACTGCCCGTACTGTTGGCAAAATTGCCGCAGATCTGCGTCGCCGCCGTAGCCGAAGCCGGGAATGAGGCGTTGCAGTTGTTGCTGGGCAGGCCGAAGTATGGATGGTTCGCGATGTTGAACGCCTCCCAACGGAACTCCAGTGAGCGGCCCTCGCCGAAGTAGCGGAAGGTGCGCGCCACCGCGAAGTCCACGTTCGCCAGGCCCGGCCCGTACATGCTGTTGCGCGGGCAGTTGCCGAGCCGCGCCACGTTGTTCGCCGCGTTCGTTGCGCTCGGCGCTGCCGGCACCGCGAACAGCGACGGATCGAAGAAATACGGCCCGGCGCCGCCCAGGTCTTGCACGCTGCTCGAAACGGTGGCTCCGTTCGGGCAGTCGGCCAGCGCCGTGGCGCCGAATCCGCCCAGCTGGAACGCGCTGCTGTTGTTGCCGGCAAAGAGGGTGAACGGGCGTCCCGTATGGAACGACGAGATGCTGCTCACTCGCCATCCGCCCACGACTTCCGCCAGCGGCCCTTCCTGCACCCACGAGCGACCTTTGCCGAAGGGCAGCTCGTAGACGTAGCTGAAGATGAAGCGTTGCCGGATGTCGAAGTCACTGTTGCCGCGCTGCTGATTGAGGTCATGCGCGTTCTGCAGGAAGCTGTTGGAGCCGCCGCCGAACAAGTGCTCCATCGCCTGGTCGATCGAATGTGACCAGGTGTAGGACGCCGTGAACGACAGTCCGTGGCTCAACCGCTTCTGCATACTGGCCTCGAGACCGTGATACGTCGAGTTGCCCACGTTGTCGCGGTACTCGATCGGCCCCAGGTTGGTGTACGCGATGTACGGCGCCAGCGGCGCGAAACCGGCAACACCCGCACCGGGTGCACCCAGGCTTGGGCAGTTCGGCGACGCAGTACCACTCGCCACGCACACGCGCCCCGTGGAATCGAAGTACGGCTGGTTGAGGTTGCGCAGGATCGAGAGGTGCGTACCCTTCGTGCCCACGTATTCCAGTGTCGCCACGATCTGCCCGGGAAGCTGCCGCTCGATGCCGGCATTCCACTGGTCCACTTCCGGCTGCACCACATTCGGATTCACCGCGCGCAGGCGGATGAGTTGCAGGAAGTTCGCCGGCTGGTTCGCCGGATCCACCGACAGGTTGAAGCCAGCCACGCCCGCCGGGTTGTTGTGCCCCAACCGCATGTTGTTCACCGTGCAGTTGTTGGCACTGACCGTGCATCCGGCAACACCCACGGCCGCCGCCACCGACTTGTCGATGAGCCACGGCGGGTTGAGGAACATCTGGTCTTCCGACCCGGCGCGTTCGAACAGCATGTAGAACCGGCCGTAACCGGTGCGGAACACCGTGTTCGGCGTGATCTGGTAGGCCACGCCGATGCGTGGTGCAAAGTTGTTCTTGTCCGGCTTCACCAGGCCGCGATCTCCCGACGTTGCCCCGCAGTATGTTCCGCTGCTGGCGCAGATGAGCGAACCAACAGCGTTCACTGCCGCCGGATTCGGGCTGGCGAGGTTCGTCATGCGGTCAGCCGCGCTGTATGGCCAGGTGGCGTAGTCGTAGCGCAGGCCGTAGTTGAGGGTCAGCTTCGGCGTGAGCTTCCAATCGTCCTGGAAATACTCGGAGAGCATCCATAGGCGCGCATCGGTGCGGCTGGGTGTCGCCACTTCGGCCGACTGCGGATAGCCCAGCAGGAAGTCGGCGAAGCCGACGTTGGTGCGGTTGCCGTCGAAGGTCAGGCGGCCGCGCGTTGCCGGCACGTCAAGGTAGATGTTGCGCATCGGTGCGCGCAGGTCCGCGCCGACGCGGATATTGTGCTTGCCGAGCGTCCAGTTGAGCGTGTCGACCCACTGGAACTGGTTCGTATATTGGAACTTCGGCAGGAAGTCAGGCGAACCCCAGTTGTCCACGCCGCTCAAGCTCTGCGTCGTGTTGCTCTGCGTATTGCCGCGCGAGCTGATGGCGATGCGGGGAATGCCGCCGGAGAACAATGGATTGTCAGGCGCGTTCGGCACGTAGTCCGACGTCTTGTTCAAGCCGAACGGCTCCTGCGCGCCGAACGACCAGTCGCGTCCCCAGCCGATGCGGAACTCATTCACCACGCGCGGCGTGAAGATGTGGTTCCAGCCGATCGACGTGCTGATGGCGTTCATCCGCAGGTTGCCGGCGGCCGAGGTGCTCGTGCCGTCGAGGATGCCGCCGAACGTGCCCGGCACGAACCGCAGGCGGTGCTGGTTGGTGTACCGGACAAACAAGTTGTTGCTGGCATTGAGCGCGTAGTCGACTTTACCCGTGTAGTTGTTGGCGTCGTCCACCAAGTTGCGGACGTTGGCAAAATCGTTCAGGTTCTTAACACCCGCGCCGGGAATGTTGTTCGCGCCCGGGACCAGGCCGAGGATCTTGACCGCCGAAGCATCGAGGCAGCGCGCCGGGATCATGTTGTCGCGCGGCATGCCGGTGGTAGCTACCGTGAAGGTGGCACCCGCACCGATGCAGTCGCCCACCTTATCCACCAGGGTGGCATAGCCCAGCGGATTGGCGGTGGTCGCTGCGATCCCATTCGCGGTCGCCGCTTGCAGCGAGAAATCGCCGACGCGTTCGTTCGCCAGCGGCACGTTCGCCAGGTACGTGCGCCCCTTGCGGATGCGCGTGCCTTCGTAGTTGAAGAAGAAGAACGCCTTGTTCTTGATGATCGGCCCGCCGATGGCGCCACCGAACTGGTTCTGGTTGAACGCCGGCTTCTTGTTCAGCAAGCTGCCGACCGGCTGTTGCGACGCCGTGCGCGCGTTGAAGAAGTCGCGCGCGTCAAACACCTTGTTGCGCAGGTATTCGAACGCGGTGCCGTGGAAATTGTTCGTGCCGCCCTTCGTCGTCACGCTGACGAGCGACCCCGGGCTGCGGCCGTTCTCGGCCGAGTACGGGTTGGTCGAGACCTTGAATTCCTGGATGGCGTCGAGCGACGGACGCGCGATCTGCGAAGTCAACTCCTGGACGTTTTCCGAGAAGGAGTTGTTGTCCACGCCGTCGAGCACGAAGTTGTTCTGCAACGAACGCACGCCGTGCACGTTCACGCCACCGGTACGGCCCGCGGCCGTGCCGCCACCCTGTTCGGTGTAGCGATCGGCCTGCACACCGGGTACAAGACCGAGCAGGTCGTCCCAGTTGCGCGCGCTGAGCGGCGCACCACTGATGGTGTTGTTGTCGACGACCGAGCCGGGCGATGCATCCTGCGTCGAGAGCAGCGGCACAGTGCCTTCCACCGTGACCGACTCGCTCTGCGCGCCGACCTGCAGGGAGAAGTCCTGACGGCCCTTCTGGCCGACTTCCAGCGTGACTTTCGCCACCGCCTTGCGGAAGCCCTGCTTCTCCACTTTCACGTCGTACGTGCCGACGGGCAACGTCGCGAATGTGTAGTAGCCACCGGCTGTGTCGGCGGAATATTCCAGTCCGGTCGCGGTGTTCGTCGCCGTGACCTTCGCGCCCTCCACGATGGCGCTGCTCGGATCGGTGACCAGGCCCGTCAGGCTGGCGCTGTTGACCTGCGCCGCCAGGCTGCCGGCAAGAAGAAGGAGAACAAGGGCAAGAGTGAACCGCTTCATCACGCACCTCACGCAGATTGTCAGCGGACGCAAATCGCTTTGCGACCGCAGCCGAGATTTCTACAACGAGCCGATTAAGCTCATGTGAAGACGCGACTAACACACCATGAATGTGTGGAAGTGCTCGGTCGGCATGGATACCACCCTGTGAGACTCGCTGGCAAGGTATTTTTCGCCGGACCTCTCCGCCTCGCGGAAGCGGCATTAGACGAACGTCGCGCGAAAAGGATAGCGGCGCGCGCCTAGCTGAACCGCGTGACGCGCCACAACATCACGCCGCTGGCGAACAGGAGCGCCAGCATGGCGAGGATGAGCAGCAGCATCCAGCCGGCATTCGCGGCGATGGCCGGCGCCTGCGCGATCATGCCAAAGCCGGCGATGATGAGGGTTGCGACACCCGCCAGCGCCCAATCCACCCAGGTCCGCACGGGCGCAGCGCTCGCGCCCTGCTCGCCGAGCATGCGGGCGCGGACGTGCTCCACGTCGATGCCGTAGCGCCGGCTCTCTCGCTCGGCGGCTTCCTGCCAGCGGGCGTGTTCATTCGCATTCGCCGTGGAGAACGCGATGGCGCATGCGCCCGCGGCCATCAGGAGCGAGCCGCCGATCACTTGCGTCATCACCGCGCCTTCGCGCAGTTCACCGAACACCAGGATGCCCCACGCCAGCCCCCATAGCTGATTCGTGTTGGAGAGCGGGATGCCGCGGCTGATGCCGACATACTTCGCCGCGTACTGCTGGAAGATGTCGCCCACCACCCACACGAAGCCGCCGAGCAGCAGCCAGAACAGCACGCCGTGCGCCGCCGAGAGCTCGCTCCAGAGAGGTGTGACGCCGCCCGTGTAGACCAGCGCGAGCGAGACCATCATGCCGAGTTCGCCCACGGTGAAGAACGTGACGAACGACAGCGGATTCATCCCGCTCAAGTACGCCTTGCGATACGGGATGTACATCGTGCCCCAAAGCACGCCCGCGCCGAGTGCTGCCGCCACGCCGCGCATTGCGTGTGCGCCCGATGCCGCAGCTCCGGCCGAGGCTAGCGCGAGGATCACGGCGCCGGCGAACATCAACAATGCGCCGCCCACCACGCCCAGCCAGCTGCGCAGGCTCGCATTCCGCAGCTCATTGAACAGCAGGAAGCCCCAGAAGATGCCGAGCAGGCTGTTCGAGTTCCACAGCGGGAAGGCGATGCTCAGTCCGACCTCGCGGATCGCGAAGATCGTCAGCGTATTCGCGACTGACCAGATGCAGCCCGCCAGCACCGCCCACACGAGGAGATGCGGCGCCTGCTTTACGTCAGCGCGCACGTAGCTGGTGCCGTGGATGAGGGCAGGCAACGTCCAGCGCGCGAGAAAAACGCCCGCCACCATCATGAGCGAGACGACCAGCGGCGAGAGCCCGATGGTCACGAGCTTGGTCGGCGCTTCCGCTCCACCGAGCCACGCGCCGGCGGCAAATCCGCTCAGGATGCCGACGGTCTGCAGGCTGCGCAGTCGCGCCGCGGTGGCTTGTGGTTGTGGGGCTGCGGCCATGCGTCTCCTATCGGCTGATCGTTGATCCGGAGATCTCTTATCCGCTGATCTCTTATCCGGAGATCCAGCGCAGGATGATCAACCCGCCGGCGAGCACTGCCAGCGGTATCCAGAAGTGAGCGTCGCGCAATACTGCCGCCGGCCAGTTGCGTCGCGGATCGTTCGCGGAAGTCATGAAGAAAGGACGCGCAGTGTACCATGACGCCGGACTGAAACATGCGCCTTCGTCTTCTTCTCGTCCTGTTCCTCGCCACGTGCGCGCCCGCACAATCCAACTTCCGCTTCAACGCGAACGCGGCGGGTGAAGCCGTCGCCGACATCCAGGCGTCGGCGGTCGGTTCCTGGGGGCAGCGCGGCGGCGAAGCACCCATGGCGACGCTCGCGCTCGATGGCAATTACAACCAGGACATCATGCTCGCCCGCGGTCTCGATGCCGCGACCTACCGCGTCTTCCTGGGACCGGTCAGCGCGGGCGCGCATCGCATCACGCTCACGCGCAACGCCGCCAACTCCGCGCCCGCTTCCACCTTCGACATCCAGAAGGTCAACGTGCGCGTGCTCGCGGCGAACGATGCGGAGGGCATCGCGCTGGCGCACGCTCCCATCCTCTATGCGCGCGCCGACACGCTCGGCCGCTTCTCCGACCTGCCCCTCGTCTCGTGGTACGAGCGCTTTCCCGTGGCGGGCGGCGGCGAGATGCTGCAGTACAGCATGATCTTCACCAACGAAGATGGCGGCACCGCGAGCGATGCCTTGATGGCGCGCTGGGGGCGCGGCAGCGACATCGAGTACATGTATCGCGTCACGCTCGACGCGCAGCACAACGCCAAAGAAGAGATCTACCAGGCGCCCGACCACAAAGACCTGCCCTTCACCGGAAAGAAGGTGGGGGCACATCCGCTGCTGCTGATCGCCACGCTGAACAACACGTTCATGGATAGCGGCAACACCGCGGTGCAATATCGCATCGCGCCGCAGTTCGCCGACCTGACGAATGCCACGCGCGAATCCATCATGGACCGCGACCCGTGGACTTACCAGGTGATGGCGCAGGAATTGCAGCGCGAAGGCAAGCTGCGCGAATACGGCGCCGACGCTTCGCCGAACATCGGTGACCCGCGCTGGTATCTCTCCATCGACCTGCAACTCGAACCGAAAGGTGCGGGCGGCATCGCCGTGTGGGCGAAGAAGAAAGGCGATGCGAAGTGGCAGAGCTCGCATCGAGGACGGCTGGACTTCGCCATCGCGCGCAACGGCTGGGTGCGGACCACGGTCGAACTGCCGCCGAACACAAAAGCAGCCGACGTCGAAGCTATCGCGGTCGAGTGCCTCGACGTGCGCGATCCGCGCTTACCGGCGACGGGGCCGCCTTCCGCATGCAGCATCACGCCGGGCAAGGCGTTCTTCCTCGACAACGATTACAAGCCCGGCGCGAATCTGCTGGCGCCGAGCACGACAAAGCTGCAGCTCAAGGCGGGAGAGAA
>CAYWSH010000028.1:26221-29751 GCA_964460655.1 uncultured Terriglobales bacterium
GGCTCAAGTTGCGCGAACGAATGCGCTGTACCGAGCGGCCCGGGGTGCGCGGTCGTGACTTGCGGCAGCAGCTTGTAGTTCAGTTCGTAGCCGTGCCGCGGAGTCTGCGCCTCGTTCCACGTCGCAGCGTGCGGATAGAGCGAGTAGGTGAACTCCTGCACGCCTTCGTCGGCATGCGGATCGGGATACGCGGGCGAGCGCAGCAGCGTGAGCCGCAGCACGTTGCCCTTGCCGTCGTAGCCGTACTTCGAGTCGTTGAGGATGCTGAGCCCGTGCTTCTCATCCGACAGGTCGGCCCAGCGCTGCGCCGGGACTTCGAACATGGCTTTTTCTGCCGGCGTGTTACGCGTCGTCGGCCGCCGGATGGAGCCGTACGGGATCTCGTAGGTCGCAAAGTCGCTCTGCACGCTGAGCGGGAATGCCGCCTTAATAAGGATGTGCTTTTCGTGCCAGTCGACGACGGTGTGGACGTCAACGCGCGGGCTGTGAGCCGTCACACTGATGTCCTGCGTGAAGAGCGAGTTTTGGAACTTGCGCTCGACGCGGATGGTTGCGCGCAGGGGAAGCGACTCGATCAGCCCCACACGTAAGGCGGTGTCGATGTCCCACTTCCTGTCTTCGAAGTTCGCGTCCACGTTCCATGCATCGTAATTGTGCGGCAGGTCGTAGAAGGCTTGCAGCAGGTTGCCGCAGGTTTTCGGCGCCAGGACCTCCCCTCCGGTCTTGCTCGTCAAGCTCGTGATGCAACCCGACTTCGGATCGACGGTCACGCTCACGAATTCATTGCTGAGGGTGAGGCCGGCCACCTTGACGCCCGCCAGCATCGCTGTTGCCGCCGGCGCAGCGACAACGTGAAACACCTTGAACCCGAGGGCCGGCACGGCGCTCGCCAGAAAGCGCACGGTGAAATCGGCCGGCGCAGCGAAGGCTACGATCTGCGCGGGCACCGGCTTCGCGTCCGGACCCGTCACCGTGACGTTGCGTGCCGCTGTTGCCAGCTGCAATCGCACCTCGACCACATCCGTCCGCGCCCACGACAACGGATTCGTCACCACCACGGCTACACCCGCGCCGCGCGTGTCGGCGTGCGCGGCGACCGCGCTGAGTGCGTCATTCAGGTGCTCGGTGGTCATGCGCCGCACTTCGGCGTGGTCGCGGCTCGCGTCGGCATACACCGCTGCGACCGACGAACCCGCCATGATGTCGTGGAACTGGTTGAACAGCACCTTGCGCCACGCGTAGTTCAAGTCCTGTTGCGGATAAGGCTTGCCCCAGAGCGACGCGATCGCGCCGAACTTCTCGGCGTTGAGCAGCAGCTCTTCGTTGCGGCGATTGTTGCGCTTCGTCGCGGCCTGGCTGGTGTAGACGCCGCGGTGATACTCGAGGTAAAGCTCGCTGTTCCACGTGGGGATCTGCATCTGCGGCGCTTTGCGCTGCAGGTCGTCGAAGAACGGCTGCGCGTTATCGGTGAACAGCCGCGGATAGATGGCGTCATCTCTCTTCCAGCGCTGCGCGGTCTCCAGCATGCTGCGCGTCGGCCCGCCGCCGTGGTCGCCCACGCCGTAGAGGTGCATGATCTCGTTCGACCCCATCTTCGGTGTGTACTCGGCGACGTCAGTCTCCATCCGTACCGGCTCGATCGGATTGCCGTAGTCATGCGGGAAGAAAGTGAGCACGCGGCTGCCATCGGGCGATTGCCACCAGAACAGTTTGTGCGGGAACTTCGTCACTTCGTTCCAGTAGATCTTCTGGGTGACGAAGTTCTCCATGCCGCTCTTCCGGTAGATCTGCGGCAGCTGCCAGTTGTAGCCGAACGAATCGGGATTCCAGCCGGTCTTGATCTCCACGCCGAACTTGTCGCGGAAGTAACGCGTGCCGACCAATAGTTGCCGCACCAGCGATTCGCCATCCGGGATATTCAGGTCGGGCTCGACCCACATGCCGCCAATCGGCTCCCAGCGGCCTTCCTTCACGCGCTGGCGGATCTCTTCGAACAGCTTCGGATACTTCTCCTCCATCCACGAATACGCGACCGCGGTGGACGCGGTGAACTTGAAGTCGGGGAACTCGCGCATCAGTTGCAGCACCGTGCTCCATGTGTTGCGCACGACCTCGACTGTTTCCGACGACGGCCACAGCCACGCCATGTCGATGTGCGAGTTGCCGGTGGCGCGGATGGCGAACGTCCTGAGCCACGGCGCGAGCTGCTTCAAACTTCCACGCCCCGCGTCGACGGACTTGTCGAACGCCGCCTGGTCGCCACGATCGAGCGCGTTGAAGTCCAGCGCCGCGGTCGCGCTTGCGAGCACCTGTTCGCGTCCTTGTCCCGGATAGGCTTTGACCATCTGCTCGGCGCCCAGGAATTCCAGCAGCAGCTGTCGCGCATCGGGACGCCCGCTATCGCCGGCCTCGATCTCCAGCTGTCCGAAGTAGAACCCGGCACGTCCGCCAGGGACGTTCGCGCGCACCGCGACAAGCGTTTTGGTTCCCGGCTCGGCGCTTTTCGTCAGCACGAGGGGGTCGAGATCGTTCCCTTCCTCGATCTTCACCCCATTAAAGAAGACGGTGAGGTGCACCGGGTTCTCACCGTAGATGCGGGTGCGAATCCGTATCTTCGACTTCGCGATGTCGTACCCTGCGACCTTCGCCGGCAGCTCGACCCAGCGCCGGAACCACACCGGCCCGCTCGACCACTCGTCGCCGACCTTGTACGGCTGCCAACCGGAATCGTCGAATGCCGGCACTTCCGGATGCAGGATGGTCGCGTCATCGGCGTGCATGCGCCACTCGGGCAGCTTGAGCTCGGTGATCGCGGTCAGGCGATTGACGGCAGCGTCACGCGTGTCCTGCGCGCTGACAGAATGTATGAATACGATCCCTAGGAAGAAGACGGTGAGGGATTGCTTGATGATCTTCATGTGCGAGGACGAAGCGCGGCATCATAGCACTGTGCAGTGCGAACTGCGTCGTGCTGCTCCGCTCAAGATGACACCTCGAATTTGCCTTTTGCCTTCGCTGTTGCTACAACTCCGCCACTATGGCCGACACAGCAACTGCGCCATCGCTTGCGCGTGAAACCGCCGCGGAATTCCTGGGCACGTTCATCCTCATGGTGTTCGGGATCGGCGTGGTCGCGCAGACCGTGCTCAGCAGCGGGCAAACCGGCTCGTATCTCGGCATCAACATCGGCTGGGGCCTGGGCGTCACCATGGCGATCTACGTCGCCGGCGGCGTCTCCGGCGCGCACTTGAATCCCGCGGTCACGCTCGCCCTCGCGGTGCGGCGCGGCTTTCCGTGGAGCAAAGTACCCGCGTTCATGGCGGCGCAGTTGGCCGCCGCTTTCGCGGCTTCGGCCGTTGTCTTTGTCACGTATCGCGAAGCACTGAACGCTTTTGACGGGGGCGCACGCGCAGTGGCAGGGCCGCATGCGACCGCCGGCATCTGGTCCACCTATCCGCAGAATTTCCTGACGACATTCCCCGGCGGCTTCATCGACCAGTTCGTCGGCACGGCGCTGCTCATGTTGCTCA
>CAYWSH010000029.1:0-29548 GCA_964460655.1 uncultured Terriglobales bacterium
ACATCCCGCCGCACAATCTCACCGAGATCGTCGACGCCACCATCACGCTGGTGAATAATCCGGCGGCGCCGCTGGGCGAGATCCTGAAGATCGTCAAAGGCCCGGATTTCCCGACGGCCGGCATCATCTATGGTCGCGGCGGCATTGCTGACGCGTACAAGAACGGCCGTGGCCGCTTCGTGATGCGCGCCAAGGCGGCCATCGAGAACATCGGCAAAGACCGCCAGGCCATCATCGTCACCGAGATCCCGTACCAGGTGAACAAGTCGACGCTGATCAAGCGCATCGCCGACCTGGTGCTCGACAAGACCATCGACGACATCTCCGACGTGCGCGACGAATCGGACCGCACCGGCATGCGCATCGTCATCGAGCTGAAGCGCGGCGCCGAACCGCAGATCATCCTCAACCAGCTCTACAAACACACCGCCATGCAGGAATCGTTCAGCATGATCTTCCTCGCGGTGGTGAACAACCAGCCCAAGGAGATGGGGCTGATCCAGGCGATCCAGCACTTCATCGACCACCGCGTCGACGTGGTGCGGCGTCGTACTGCATTCCTGCTGGAGCGGGCGCGCGAACGCGAGCACATCCTGGAAGGCTATGAGCTGGCGCTCGACCACCTGGACAACGTCATCAGCATCATCCGCGGCAGCCAGAACCGCGCTGATGCGCGCGATAACCTGGTGAGCTACTTCGCCGGCAAGACCATCGACGTCAATATCGGCGGCAAGAAGTCCAGCGTTTCGACGCGTAAGAAACCCGAGAAGCCGTTCAGCGCGCGCCAAGCCGATGCCATCCTCGAACTGCAACTGCATCGCTTGACGCGGCTCTCGATCGACGAGATCACCAACGAGCTGAAGGCCGTGCGCGAATCGATCGCTGACTTTGAATCCATCCTCGCGTCCGAAAAGAAACTCCGCGGCGTCATCATCAAGGAGATGGAAGAGGTCAAGAAGAACTACGGCGACGAACGCCGCACCCAGATCCTCGATGAGACCGCCGAGATACAGCTCGAAGACCTCATCGCCGACGAGCAGGTGGCGGTCACCGTCTCGCACTCGGGCTACCTGAAGCGCACGCCGGTCTCGACCTATCGCCAGCAGCGCCGCGGCGGCACCGGCCGCACCGGCATGAAGACGCGCGACGAAGATTTCGTCGAGCGCCTCATCATCGCAAGCACGCACGCCTACCTGCTGGTCTTTACCAACACCGGCCGCGTGTACTGGCTCAAGGTCTACGAAGTGCCCGACGTCGGTCCTGCCGGCAAAGGCAAGCACATCGGGAACCTGGTGGCGCTGCAGCCGGGCGAGAACGTGTGCGCCATCCTGAACGTCCGTGATCTCGAAGAAGAGACGAAGTTCGTTTTCTTCGCCACGCGCAACGGCACCGTAAAGAAGACGCCGCTCATCGACTTCTCGAACGTGATGTCGCGCGGCATCATCGCCATCGGAGTCGACAAAGGTGACGAACTCGTGGCCGCCCGCATCACCGACGGCCAGCAGGTCGTCTTCCTCGCCTCGCACGAAGGCATGGCCATCCGCTTCGACGAAGAAGATGTCCGCCCCATGGGCCGCCCCGCCTACGGCGTCCGCGGCATGGACCTCGAAGAGAAAGACTACGTCGTCGGCATGGCGCTCACGCCGAAGCAGAACGGCAACGGCAAGCCGAACGGCGGGAGCGCCGGCGTCTCGCCGGCAAAGAAGGCCAAGGACCAAGGACCAACGACCAACGCCGTGGCCCCTGAGGGCATGAACGAATCCGGCGAGATCGTCAGCGACCTCGTCCTTTCCGTCACCGAGAACGGCTACGGCAAGCGCACGCCGGTCTCCGAATACCGCCTGCAATCACGCGGCGGCAAGGGCGTCATCAACGTCAAGACGACAGAGCGCAACGGCAAAGTCCGCTCCATCCTGCTGGTGCACGAAGACTCGGAGCTGATGATCATCAGCCACTACGGCAAGATCATCCGCATCGACACACGCTCCATCCGCGAAGCCGGCCGCTCGACGCAGGGTGTTCGCCTGCTGCAACTCGACGCCGGCGACAAGGTGGCGGCCGCCGTCGTGATCCCGCCGGAAGAGAAAGACGGGAATGGGACGCTGATCCAGTAGTTGGCCGCAGATGAATGCGGATAAGCGCAACCCGAAGACTATGGAGCCCGGCCGCCCTCGGCCGGGCCTTCCCTTCTTATCTGGAGATTAGCGCTCGTCCGGGTTGAGTGAAGCTGCAATTCCCAAGAACCCGAAAGCTACGATCAAGGTGATGTACGGCCAGAATCCGTGCCAGAACTGCGTGATACCGTACAAGACGCGAAACCACTGCGGCATATACCAGCCGGTCGCAATCGCCCATTCAATCTTTCGACGAGCCCACCATTCCAGACCGAACATGCCTGCGACGAACATGGCCACCGCGAGAAGCGCACCGACGCGGTATTTCATACGCTGCTTTTCGCATAAACATCACCGCATGGCAAGCGTACTCTCAGTAACGGCCGCCCCAGATACAATCGCGACTCACGCCTCCGAAATCCTCGGCGCCTCGCCTCCGCCTCCTGATCGTCCTGCTGATCTTTCTGTTGACCTTCACCTGGGTGCCCCACACGAGCCGATTCTGCTCGTGTGGGTTCTATTCTGAAGACGAATCCTCAGGCCTTGCCACCCAGCAACTCCGGCGCACCGAACAAGCCGGTCGCAGGATTGTTCGGTGCGCCGGAGTTGCTGGGTGGCAGTCTTAGGAGGTCGGCCAAGCTGAAGGAAACCGGCGTAGGGAGCACCTTAGCCGCTGGCGGTGGCGATGACTTGGCCATTCCCGACGACGCGCTCTTGACCCGCTGCCACGTGAAGCGTAACCTCCGGCTTTCCCAGCCAATTCAACTCGCCTCGGAGGACGCAAATGGTCTCGATCACCGCTTTGTGGCAGCCGATCATCGTGGCCGCCGTCTTTGTGTTCATCGGCAGTTCCATCCTGCACATGGTCCTGCCGTTCCACAAAAGCGACTACAAGAAGATGGCGAACGAAGGGCCGGTGCTCGACGCAGTCCGCAACGCCACCAGTGGCCCGGGCGTCTACATGTTCCCGGCGTGCGACCCGAAGGACCACAAGAACCCGGAGGTGCAGGAGAAGTTCAAGAAGGGCCCGGTGGGGATCATCACGCTGCGTCCGAGCGGCGCGATGAACATGGGCGCGTTCCTGGGGCAGTGGTTCGTCTATTGCCTGCTGGTGAGCCTGGCGGCGGGCAAGATCGCCGCCATGGTCATGCCCATGGGCGAACCGTACATCCACGTTTTCAAGGTCGTGTTCGGCGCCAGCTTCATGGCCTACAGCCTGGCCAATATCCCGAACTCCATTTGGACGGGGCAGCCGTGGAGCGTCTGCATCAAGCACATGATCGATGGCGCCATCTACGCCGGCTTGACCGCCGGAACGTTCGGCTGGCTCTGGCCGCGGTAAAGCAGGAGTCAGGAGTCAGTTGTCAGGAGTCAGTTGTCAGGAGTCAGCGCTCAGCGGACTGCAACGTTCGCCGACTCCTGACTACTGACTCCTAGTACTTCGGCATCTTGGGATCGATGCGGTCGGCCCAGGCGAGGATCCCGCCGGCCAGGTTCTGCACCTTCTTGAAGCCGGCTTGCTGCAGGAAGCTCACCGCTTTGGCGCTGCGCACGCCGCTGCGGCAGTGGACCACGATGTCGCGCGCCGAATCGAGCTCGTGCACGCGCTTCGGCAGGTCGTTCAGCGGGATGAGATGTCCGCCGATGTTGCAGATCTGGTATTCGTGCGGTTCGCGCACGTCGAGCACGAACACACCGGACTTCTGATCGAGCTGGTGCTTCAGATCTTCGACACTGATCTCAGGGACTCTTGATTGGGGTGTGGACACCGGTTTCTCCTCGCCGCGCAGGCCGCAGAACTCCTGGTAGTCGATGAGTTTCGTGATGGTGCGATGCTGGCCGCACGCCGGGCAGTCGGGATTCTTGCGCAGCTTGAGCTCGCGGAACTTCATACCCATCGCGTCCACCAGCAGCAGGCGGCCGATGAGCGCGTCACCGCGGCCAAGGATGAGCTTGATCGTCTCGGTCGCCTGGATCACGCCCACCAGCCCCGGCAGGATGCCGAGCACTCCGCCCTCCGCGCACGAGGGAACGAGTCCCGGCGGTGGCGGCTCGGGATACAGGCAGCGATAGCACGGGCCCTGCTCGGTGGCGAAGATGCTCGCCTGGCCCTCGAAGCGGAAGATCGAACCATAGACGTTCGGCTTGCCGCTGAGCACACACGCGTCGTTGACGAGGTAGCGCGTGGGGAAATTGTCGGTGCCGTCGGCCACGATGTCGAACTGGCGGAAGAGTTCGAGCGCGTTCTCACTGGTCAGCTTCGTCTCGAACGTCTGCACATTGACGTAAGGATTGATGCCCGCCAGCCGGTCGCGCGCCGATTGCAGCTTGGCGCGGCCCACGTCGGCCGTGGAATGGATGATCTGCCGCTGCAGGTTCGTGAAGTCCACAACGTCGAAATCCACGATGCCGAGCGTGCCCACGCCGGCCGCGGCGAGATACAGCGCGAGCGGCGAACCGAGCCCGCCGGCGCCGATGCAGAGCACGCGCGCCGCCTTCAGCTTCTGCTGACCCTCCATGCCGACCTCGGGCATGATGAGGTGGCGCGAGTAGCGCAGGATCTCTTCGTTGGAGAGCGTTGCCGGGTTCGCCGTCGTCGTGGTCGAGCCACCCGCGATCGAAGGGATGATCGCGATATTGTCGCCCGGCTGCACTGCCGTGTTCTCTTTCTGCAGGTAGCGGATGTCCTCGTCGTTCAGGTAGACGGCGACGAAGGCGCGCAGCTTGCCGTCGTCGGTGAACAGGTGGCGCTTCAGCTCCGGATACTGCCCGGTGAGTGCGGCGAGCGCCGCGCCGACGGTCGCGCCGCCGACCTCGACATCGGCTTTGCCGCCCGCGTACTGGCGCAGCGGCGTGGGGATACTGATGGTAAGGGCACTCATGATGGCTCTCTCTAGAATATCAATTCTGCGTGGATAAATTGATGTCTTGTAACGCGAAACGATGCAGGACGGAATGCAGCAGGTTCACATTCGCGCTTCGACGCCGACCTCAAGCGGCTCGACCTCGAAGTGCTTGTCTTCTTCCGTGGTCCCGGCGAGCACGAACGCATTCGTGTCTTTGGCGCCGGTCTTCTCCACGCGCGTAATGACATAGGCGCATCCGAGCCAGTGCGCTTCCTGCAGGTCGGTCTTCGACCACTTCGCCGGCCAATCGGGATGAGAGTGGTAGAAGCCGACGATGTCGAGGCCCGCGGCGCGGCCTTCGCGCTGCAACCGGACAAGCTCCCGCGGATCGATGTGGTAGCGATCGTGTCCGCGTTCCGTATTGGTGTTCGTGCACGCGACCGCGCGCTCCACGGTGCGCACATCGCCGGCAGCGCGGCCCAGCAATACGCCGCAGCATTCGTTCGGGTAAGTCTCGACGCCGTGGCGGCGCAGCGTATCGAACTCAGCCTGCGGGATCTTCAACATGGGATCCCCTGGATTGTACTGGAACCCAGCTTGCCACTCGCGCGCGGTTGCGCCCTGGACTAGGCTGTGTCGAGATGGCTGCGTATGTCCGCTGCGAACTTCGGTAACCTCGCGGAAAGCGGCTCCCCGTGCGGCTTTTGCCCATCTCTCCCCCAGGTCAGCTGGTTGCCGGCGTGCATGCGGCCGCGACTGTGGTTTATAAAAGCGTTCTCGATGAGGCAGTAAGGGCCGGGTCGGACGGCATCGCAAGAGGTGGTCATGGCAAAAGCATCGGTGGAACAACCAACGTACGAGCAGGCCGTGGAATGGTTCCGCGGCAACGGCTTCGACATCCTGGAGGCGCCGGGCACGCAGAACCGCGTCTTCCTGAAGAAATACAACGTCTCGGCGGCGATCGAGCGCGCCCCCGAGGGTGGTGTGAAGCTGTTCGCGCGCCCCGGCTATCTCATTGGCGGCGAGATCGCCAAGCTCGTCGACAAGGGCTACCAGAAGTTCCTGAAGACCACGAAGGCCGAGGTCCCCGCTACTGCCGACCACCTGAAAGCGTTGCACGACTTCGACCAGGAGCTCCGTACCGCGACCGGTATTCCGAGCCTCTACAATGAAGCGCTCGGCAGCGTGAGCGACGCCTACGTCTACGATCGCGTGGAAAAGCGCGACGACCCGAACCGGCCGAAGCGTCCGTGGGAAGAGAAGAAAGAAAAGAAGCGGACGGCGTAGGGCGCCGGAAGATCACTTCTTACAGGTCAGGGTCTCATTCGTGTCGAGGGTCTTGCCGCCTTCGACCGCGATGGTGCGCGTGAGCGTTTCGCAGTTCTTCTTCTTCAGCGAGAGTTGGTGCGAGCCCGTCTTCACTTCGTGATGCTGTAGCGGCGTCTTGCCGAGCGACGCGCCGTCGAACAGCACTTCCGCCCCAGTCGGCTTGCTCGCAACGTTCACAAAGCCTTTGTCGCCCCCGCCGCTGAGCGCCTTGCCGATCTTCTTGAAGAAGCCACCTTCCTTCTCCAGATCGCCCGCCGTCAGCGCAAACCTTTCGCCGGCCTTGAGCGGATGTGGAAGGGGCGACTCCACCGTGCGGTAGCCCTGCTTTTGCACCTTGAAGGTGTGCGCCGAGCCCGCGTCCACGGTGATGTCGGCCGGCGTCGTCTTGCCCGTGTTCTTGCCGTCGAGCAGGATGGTGGCGCCGTCGGGATTGCTGGTGACTTTCACCACCGGTGCGGCGGGAAGGCTCGTCGTCTTCAGCGTGACGATGATGGAGGGATTCGGATTATCCGCATTGATCTGCTGCTCGACCTTCTTATCGGCGTAGCCATCTTTGCGGAAGGTGAAGATGTATGCCTTGGGCAGGAGCGGATACCGCAGGGGCGTCACTCCGACGGAACGGCCATCCACTTCCACGTTGGCGCCATGCGGGATGGAATCGAGCGCAACGCTCACCGAGCCGGGCGCCGGCGCAGCGTCGACCGGCGGCGCGACGGGTGGCGCTGCCGGATTCGGCGCAGCATCGCTCGGCGTGGCGGTGCCGGCCTTGTGGGTAGCCGAACTCTTGGGCGGCGTCACCGCCGCGGGCGCTGGCGTCGCATCGGTCGCCGGCCCATTCAACGTCGTCTGCGTGTCGAGCTGCGCACGCCGCATCCAGAGGCCACCGCCCAGCAACAGCACGACTGCCCCGATCGCGACGAAGACCCAGGCAGGGACCCGGCGAGCGGAAACCGGCGGATGCGGCGGATGTACCAGCTTCGGAGCCGCCGCGGGCTGAGGCTGCGGCTTGAAACCGGGTACTTTGGCCGGCGGTGGCGGTCCGCCGACAGGTTTCTTGGCAGGCAGCTGCTTCACCGGCGGCGTCGCCGGCACGGGCGTCACGCTCATGCTGCTGCTGGCGCCACCGGTGGATGCCACCACGGCGTGCGCCGCGTCGGCGGCGTAGTTGTCGGTGGCGTCGCCGGGCTCGAGCGGCTCCGTTTCGGCCTTGTAGGCGAGCAGCGCCTCCGCGAGCTCAGTACCGCTTTGGAAGCGTTCGTTGAGGTTCTTGCTGAGCGCTTTGCTCACGATGCCGCCCAGCCGCGGATGCAGGTTCGCATTCAGCTCGCGCGGCGGGCGTGGATCCTCGCCGATGATCTTGTAGACGATCGTCGTGACGTTCTCCCCGGGGAACGGCTTCTGCCCGGTGACGCACTCGTACAGGATGACGCCCACGCTGAACAGGTCCGAGCGGCCGTCGAGCAACGCGCCACGCACCTGCTCGGGCGACATGTAGCTCGGCGTGCCGAGTACCTGGCCCTGGGTCGTCATGCCGGCGCCCATCTTGGCGATGCCGAAATCCATAATCTTTACGGTGCCGCCGGGCGCGATCATGATGTTCGCCGGCTTCAGATCGCGATGCACGATGCCGTGCTTGTGCGCGTATTCCAGGCCGGTGCAGACCTGCGACATCACGTCGACGATGGTGTTCGGCGCCAGCGGACGCTTGTCCACCAGCAGCTCCTGCAGCGTGACGCCGCGGATCATCTCCATCGCCATGTAGAAGAGGCCGTCGGCTTCCCCGGCGTCGTAGACGGTGACGATGTTGGGATGGTTCAGTACGCCGGCGGCGCGCGCTTCCTGCCGGAAGCGGCGCAGCATCTCGTCGCTTTCCAGGCCGGCGACATCGAGGCGGGTGGTCTTGAGGGCCACGTGGCGGCCGATGGTCGGGTCTTCCGCGCGATAGACCACCCCCATCGCGCCCTTACCGAGCACTTCGAGGATCTGGTAGCGTCCGATCTTCTCGACTGGCACTTCGGCCACGAAAACCTGCCCCGACGAGTGGCGTGACTCCGAGGTTGCGCGTCCGAATGGCAACGCGCGAAGGCGCGGGGGGACGCCCTATTTGACCCAGAAAGTTGTGAGACTGTACTGCACTTCGGCCTTAAGGGTCAACGGATTAAGGACCGTGCCTCCTGAGTCGAATAACGTAACCCAGCGCTTGCAACACCTTAATCTTGGACCTTCGTGCCTCAGGGGAAAGCCTAGTACAGAGAGACCACTCGCTAACGCTTGCGGTGCAGTTCGCGGTAGAGCTCGCTCTTTCCGATCCCGGTCTCTTTCGCCAGGCGCTTGAGCGCGGCCTTGTCGTCAAGCTTCTCATCGCGCATGAGCTGCGCCAGGCGCGCGCGCAGATCGGTTCCCGCCTTGGCGGTCGACTGGGCTTCGGCCTTGCCGATCAACAGAACCATCTCACCCTTCACGTCGCCGCGCCGCCGCAGCTCAGCAACGACCGACGCGGCCGTCCCGCGCAGGAATTCTTCATGGAGCTTGGTCAGCTCGCGCGCGATGACGACACGCCGATCGTCGCCCATGGCGATGGCCACGTCGGCCAGCGTCGCCGCGATGCGGTGGGGCGCTTCGTAGCAGACGAGCGTCTGGTCCGCGTAAGCGTGGCGCTCGAGCAGCGTGCGTCGCTGACCTTCACGCGCCGGTAGAAAGCCGAGGAAGAGGAATTCGTCGGTCGGCAGCCCGCTGGCCGCCAGCGCGGCGACCACGGCAGACACGCCAGGAACGGTGAACACCGGCACGCCGCGCTCGATCGCCAGCTTCACCACGCGGTAGCCCGGATCGGAGATGGCCGGCGTGCCCGCATCGCTCACGAGCGCAACGCGTGCTCCGCCGGCAAGTTTCTGCACCAGTTCTGCGGCGCGCTCCGCTTCGTTGTGCTCGTGGTAGCTGATGGCGCGAGTCGCGATGCTGAAGTGGTTCAGCAGCTTTTGTGTCTGACGGGTGTCTTCGCAGGCGATGAGGTCGGCTGTGCGCAACACGCGCAAGGCGCGCAGCGTGATGTCCTCCAGATTGCCGATCGGGGTGGCGACGACGTACAGGCCCGGAGCGAGTGGAACGTCGGAAGGCACGGTGGGAGTTTAAGGCAAGGATTCCGATCTGCGTAATCTGCGGCTCTTATCTGTGCCATCTGCGGTTAAATGCTCTTCAAAATCTTAAACCGCAGATTACGCGGATAGGCTGGCGCAGATTACGCTGATCTCCAACCCTTGGCGGTGTCTACCGCTTCAGTAGATCCACGGGCTCGCGCACGTTGGTCACGCGGAAGTGTGCCTTCAGCGACGGATAGCGCTGCGCCACGGCTTCATACATCGCATACGCCACGTCGCGATACGAGAAGTGGCCGGCCACCGTGGTGCGCAGCTCGGTGATGTAGACCGCCTCCGCGAAGTCCATCTTGAAGAGTGTGCGCTTGCGATAGGCGAGCGGCAGCAGGTAGCCGCCCGTGCCGGCGTGTTTCTGGTCGAGCTGCTGCGCGGCGTCGGCCGCACGGCGCATGGTCGAGTTGTAACGCTGCTGCAGCGTGCTGGTGATGTCCGCCGGCACGTCGTAGCCGTGGCGGGTGGTGAAGTCCTGCGCGATCTGTACGCAGCGGCGGTGGCGATGCATGTCGCGGTAGCCACCGATGTCCATGAGGATGTCGAAGCGGAATTTCTGCCCGGCGCTGAAGTTGCGCAGCAGCTCGTCGTGCTTGCCGCGATACTGCGTGCCCAGGCCGATAATTTCGTTGCGCTGCGCTTCGCTCAACGCTTCGACCCGCTTGCGCAGCTGGCGATACGGGTAATGGCAGTGCTCGTAGAGCAGCGTCGTGGCGAGTTCGACCTCGAGCGGTTCGTCTTCCAGCAGATCGACCAACGGCGCGCGCTCGATGGGCGCGTTGTCCATTAATTCCGCGGTAGCCTGTGCCAGAACACCGCACGTCTGCTGCTCGTACGGATTCGCTTCCGCATACTTCACGAGTGTCGGCGCGGCACGGACTGCCTTGATGAGTTCGGCCTCCGCCCGGTCGCCGAGCGCGCCATCGAGCGAGCGGATCTCGTCGACCAGCTTCCGCCAGCGCTCGTTGTTCAGGTTGTACGCCGGCTCGCGCGCCGCGGCTTTCAGGCGCTCGCCGAGTCGCTGTATCTCGGGCAGCGGATACGACAGCAGGCGCGAGATCTGCGACTCCAGCGTGCGTGCGTTCACGATCTGGCCGAGCGACGTGTTGGTCGCCAGCGGCAGCAGGTAGCGCGAGATGTCGAAGGCGCGGGCGCGCAGCGTGCGCTCGTACTGCTCGGCCTTCATGTCTTCGGGGCGCGGCGTGCGCGCGGCTAGATGCTGGAACATCTGCTCGCTCAGCTCATCGTATTCGGCGAAGAGCAGCTCCGCGGTCTCGCGATACAGCTGTTCGCTCGCCGCGTCGCCCGCGAAGTCGGGTGTGTAGTAGCCGGATTTCCGGAAGTCCTGGTAGCGCGTGGAGCGCTCCTGGCCGTCCCAGCGCTGCTCGTCGGCGAGCACGATGGCGGCCAGGATGGAGAGCCGCTCCACCGCGATGGCGATGTGCGCCAGGTCAGCGATCGAGCGATGCCCGTACTGGAAGTAGAACGTGTTGAGGAATTTTTCGGCGCGCTGCTCGTTCAGCTCGGCCAGCGATTCGCGCATGGAGAGCGCCGAGCGCGAGTACTTCGCCATGGCATACGCCTGCACTTCGGGCTCGACGCCAAAAACGACGTAGACATCGGTAGGGGCTGACTCGGTGCCGGCGGGAGCCTGGGGACGCGGGAACGTCGTGTTGAAGGTGACCATGACGAAAAGGTCATCGTAGCCTGCACAGTTGCTGGCGGCAACGGTTTAGCGATTAATGGCAGATGAATTATTTTCGACCGCTTGCTATCGCCTGTAGTAGTCGCTGGGCGCGGGGATATTGCGGGTCGGTGCGCGGGATGGCCTCAAGGATGGCGCGCGCTTCCGCCATTTTGCCCAGCTCGTAGTACGCGCCGGCGAGGAAATACTGCGCGTGGATGGTCGGGTCGAGCTTCAGGCCGGCGCGGAATGCGTCGGCAGCGGTCTGCGGATCGCCGGCAAGCAGCGAGAATCTCCCGGCGGCGACCTGTTGCTCGGCGTCGTCGGCATTCAGCGCGGCGCGCGCTCGATAGACGTCCTTGGCAGAGGCAAAGCGCCGCCCGTCCTCGCCGGGGAGCTCGCGCACCCCGAGTTGCACCAACGCCAACGCAGCGCTGACGCGCACGATCGTCACTTGATCAGCCAGCAACGGCGTCAACTCGGCAACGAGTGCTTCCCGCTGTCCTGGATGCGGCTTCAACGATAGCGCCGCGACCGTGCGAACCAGCGGCTCGTCGTCACGGAGCACCGCTAGCAATGCCGCAGCGACCTCGGGACTCCCATTGAAGCGGCCGAGATAGCCCGCGGCGTTGGCGCGTACCAGCGCACCTTCGCTGCGTTCAGCAAGGATGGCGAGCAGCACGGGGACCGCTGCGGCCTTGTCCTGCTTCGCGGCGGCGAATGCGTCGGCGCGGCGGATCAGCTTCTGGCGCGAGCGCACGCCCCACCACCGGTCCATCTGCGCGGCGGACCACTGCGCGTCGTGATCTTGGTGGCAGTTGTTGCACGCGTTCGGGATCTTGTGCCGCAGCGTATTCTCCGGCACCGGGACCGACATCGAGTGGTCGCGGATCTGGGCCTTGATGCTGATCACCGTCGCCGGCATGTGGCACTCGATGCACGAACTGCCCGCGCTCTTCGCCGCGTGGTGCGTGTGCTCCGTCAGCTTCGCAGCGATCGCGCTGTGGCACGCCGTGCAGGTCTCATTGGGATCCAGGCGCGGGTCGCGGTCCAGGTTCGTGTTGTGCGCGATGGCATGGCACGTCAGGCAGGTGGCATTGCCCTTCAGGAAGCACTCGCTCTGCCACAGGCCGAAGGCGTCGTTGGAGAAGCGACGGGTGCGCCCGTCGGCCCAGTACGCCGGATCTTCCTGCGCCGGCAGGCCGTAATCGAGCACGGGGAGGAAGTGGTCGTAATAGTTCGCGCCGGCCGTGAAGCCGTCGACCCATATGTCGCGGAACGAGTGGCACTGCGCGCACACCATCGTGCTGCGCGCGGCGTCGAGCTTCGTCGGGACGATGAGTTTCGCGGCTGCCGGCGCCGCGCTGGCCCTGTAGTGCTCCACATGCTCACTCGCGGGTCCGTGGCAGCGCTCACAGTTCACGCCGAAGTCGAGCCACGTGGTCGAGTAGCGGACCTTTGCGAGATCGAAGTTCTTCTGCTCCTGGCTGGCGTGGCAGGAGTAACACGTCTTGTTCCAGAGCTGCACCTGGACGCCCGGCGCTTCCTCGGGATCGTCGATGTCGAGATTGTGGAACCACTGCTTGCGCACCGCGTCCCATGTGGGTGGCAGCAGGATGATGCGGCCATCTGGCAGCGTGGTGAGGTAGTGCTGCATGCGCCGGCTGCCGAGCGTGTACTCGACGTGATGCCGGCGCGGCTTGCCCGTCAAGTACTGTTCCGTGATGTAGTACTGGCCGCGCGTGCGCTCCATTTGATACGCGGAGCCGCGCAAGACGATGCGCCCGCGTGCGAAGTCACCGAGCACGCTCGCCGGCGTGGCCGGCTGGAGCATCTTCGCGTGGCGTGATTCGGCCCACTGCTGGTTGAAGGTGTCGTGACACAGGGCACAAGTCGCCGCACCGACGTAGGTCGGCTGGCCGGCGGCAGCCGAAACGCCAACCAATAGAAGACTGAGCTGGGCTGTCCTGAAGGTCGCCACGACGAGGTTGCCGATGATAACGCCACTCCCGGAACCACGGGACGCAATTTACGAAACCAGTAACCTCCTATAGACTCAATAGATTCCGGACATTACCCCGGTCATTAGCGGGGATCGCCCGCTGCGGGGTAAAACTGTTCTCCGAAACATGCGCAAGCTGACTTCCAGCCTGGTCCTCGCGTTCGCGCTGTGTACCGCGGCGCTCGCGGGCAAACACGATGACGGCGAACCCGCGCCGGTCATGCTCTCTGCCCTGTCGCTCGCGGAGCTTAGCGCGCTGACTCCGCCACCGGCGGTCCCGCACATGCCGGCTGATATGGCGCTGGCGAACTTCCAGCAGCGCGCCGCAGCGCAGCGGCACGACTTGGCCGGCTACTCCGCCCATACCGACATCGCGGCCGAGCTTCCGGACACGGCCCAAAAGGGCGACTTCGAACTGGAGCGCGAGTTCACCGCGCCCGGCGAGTTGCGCTTCAAGCCGGTGCGCTACACCGGCGACGGTTTCGTGAAGTCGAACGTGATCACGCGGCTGCTGCAGTCGGAAGTCGACCACACGAGCCACGACACCGGCGATACCGCGATCAATGCCACCAACTACAAGTTCAGCTACAAAGGGACCGAATCGCTCGGCGGGCGCGACATGCACGTCTTCCAAGTGAAACCGCGCCACAAAGTCGCCGGGCTATTCAAGGGCAAGATCTACGTCGACGCCATGACGGGCACCCTGCGTCGCGCGGAAGGCACGGTCGTGAAGTCGCCATCATTCTTCATCAAGAAGATCGAGTTCGTGCAGGACTACTGCGACGTGGGCAGCTTCACGCTCCCGTTGCGCACGCGCTCCACGGCCGTCACGCGCATCATCGGCCGCGCGGTGGTCAACATCCTGCATCGCGACTATCAGGCGCGCGCCACCTCGGGCGCTGTCGTTACAGACGTCGACGCGCTCGACCTCAACTAGCGCGATTCCCCTCCCAGCCGCAAACGAATCCCACCACGCACGTTGATGCCGAGCGCCGGATACCCGACCGCTTCCTGGTACGCCTTATCGAAGATGTTGCCGAGCTGCAGGTACGCGGTGGCCCTGCGCGTGAGCTGATACCAGCCACCGGCATCGCAGCGCGCGTAACCGGCGGCGTGCGTGACGGGCGGCACCAGGCCGATGAAATCGGAATCGGCGCGGCGGCCGACGAACACACCGCTCAGGTCGGCGCCGAAGCGCGTCTTCGTGAAGCTCAACAGCAGATTGCCGGAATGTTTCGGGCGGCGCACGAGCGGGCGTCCGGCTTGCAGCAGTGGATCCGACGCGAACGGCGCCTGCAGGATCTGAGTTGACGTGTACACGTAGCTGCCATCGAGGCGCCAGCGCGCGTTCGGGCGTCCGTGGAATTCGAGTTCGGCGCCGTGCGCCAGCGCGCGGTTCACATTGACGTACTGGCCCGTGAACGTCGTGGGATTGAAGCTGAAGTCGATGCGGTCACGGAACAGATTGTGGAAGTACGTTCCGCTGACGGAGTAACGGCCACCGCGAAAGGCCTGCTCCACGCCGGTTTCCACCGCTTGGTTCTGCTCCGGCTTCAGCGCGTTGTTGGCGATGATCCCGAAGCCTCCCAGGCCAAACGATTCTTCCAGCCGCGGCTCTTTGATGCCCTCGGCGTAAGCAAAGCGCAGGCGCGTGCCGGAGAAAGCTTCATTCCCTTTGAGCACCGCGACCGATGCTGCGACGCGTGGCACACCGCGGTCGCCGAAGCTTTCGTTGTGCACCCAGCGAGCGCCGCCGATCACGGTGAGCCGCTTCCACGTGAGTACCTGCTCGGCGTAGAGACCGGCGTTGCGCCGCAGGCCGTGACTGGTGACGGCGGCGAGCTTGTCGCCGACGAAGCCGTTCTCGTCCTCGAAATCGAAGCCGAACGTGGTGCGCGCCCACGCGCGCGGCGCGTACTCGCCTTGATAGTCGAAGCCGGCGCGATTCATGTCGGCGTAATCGTGGAATGGGAAATCGAAATTGCCGAAGAGAGTCGAGGTCCGGCCCGGCTCCTGCACCAGGTCGACGTTATCGCGGCGATGGTTGTACTCGTAGCCGGTCACGCGATGCTGCCAGCGCGCGCCCGTGACGAATGTCACGTCGGAGCTGGCGAGGAAGTTGTTCTGGCGCGCGCGCTGGTCGAGGTCGGGCGCGATGCGCGGCGTACCGTTGAAGTTCCAGAACGATTGCACGCCCGTGCGATTGTTCGAGTGATGCAGGCGGAAACGCCAACCGAAACCGCGCGGCAGGGCGAGTCCGATGTTCGCCCCTTGTGCGGAATTGGAGTAATCGTCGTTCGGTCCCTGGCCATCGGTGTTGAGCTGTTCGCCGAACACGTTGTAGTCGAAGCGACCGCGCGCGCCCGCCAGCGCGGCGTAACCGCGCGCCGTCGCGTAGTTGCCGCCTTCAGCGCCGAGCGTAAGCTCCGGCGACACCGTGTGGCCGTTCGCCGACCAGAACTGCACGACGCTGGTCATCGCGTCGGAACCGTAGAGAGTGCTCGCCGCGCCGCGAACCAGTTCGACGCGGTCAACAGCGAACATGGGCACGACACCGAAATCGAACGTCCCTCCAGGCTCGTTGATCACTACGTTGTCGACGATGACCTTGTTGTACCGCGATTCACCGCCGCGCACGAAGAGCGACGCCAGCCCGCCCAACCGGCCGGCCGTATTGATAACGGCGCCGGGCATCGTGGCGAGTGCGCTGCTCGCATTCAACGATTGCAGGTTCTGCAAGGTTGCCGCATCGAGCGCGCTGACCTGCGCCCCCGACGATTCTTCGGGCAACGGCGTCCGTTCGGCGCTTACGACCACGATCTTGGGCGCTGCCGCGATCGTCAGGCGCGCAATGAATGCATTGCCGCCGGCGAGCGCGGCCCGCTCGCTGACGCGCGCGAAACCCGCAGCCAGCACTTCGACAACGTAATCGCCGCCCTGGACGGGCATGTCGGCGATGCCTTCCGCGTTGCTCACCGCGGTCGCGACCACGGAAGCTGTCTGTGGGTCGCTCAATGAGACACGCGCGCCGGCGACCGCGGCATTCTGCGGATCGACCACAGTGATCCGTACGGTTGCGAATGATGCCAGACTGAGAAAAACGAGAAGTGAAGTGACGAGCAGTGGGCGCAAGGCGTCCTCCTTTGCACGCGAAAGGGGTTGACGAGAACGATCGCGCCGGTCTCCTGGCTTGGCGATTTGCTTGAGCGGCCTTCCCGTCCCGCATGGCAGGACAGTGGCTTGGCTCGGGCTCGCCCCGAGTGTCCGGACGAGTCGCCTTACAGTTGCGCGGCAGCGCGGGATTCACACCCGCTTCCCAGTCCCACCGAGAAGCTCGGCAGGACGCGCGAACGCAGATTGCGAAAGAGCGTGAGACTAAACAAGAAGACTACCGGCTGAGTGGCGTGCTGTCAAAAAAGCTCGCACCACAAAGAACACAGAGGATCAGAGAGAAGGGTTCTTGACGTGGTCTTCTGCCCAGTCGCGCGTACGTTCGAGTGCGGCCTGCAATTCAGCGAGACTACGCGCGAGCGTGGCGTCGTCGGCATCGGGCGGAACTTCCACGCGCCGACCCACGCGAATGAGCGCACGCGAGAACGGCTTCGGGATCATGAACGCGTCCCACGATCGCAGCACCCACTTGCTTTTGAGCGCAACGTAGAACGGGACGATGCGCACGCCGGTCGCGCCCGCCAGGCGGACTGCGCCCGGCTTGGCGACGTAGCGCGGCCCGCGCGGGCCGTCGATGGTGAAAGCGACGCTCTGTCCGGAGCGCACGCGCCGCCGCAGCGCGAGCAGGCCGCCGGCGCCGCCGCGGGAACTCGAGCCGCGCACGGCGTCGTAGCCGAGGCGCTGGATGGTGCGCGCGATGATCTCGCCATCGAAGCTGCGGCTCGTAAGTACTGCCAGGCGCTCCGTACGAAAGCGCCACGTCGCCGGCAGAACACAACGATGCCAGAAGGCGAAGATGCCGGGATGCACGGGTTCGCGCAGGCCCTCTTCGTCTTCCGAACTCATGGAGAAACGCAGGGTCGGCCCGATAAGCGCGATGGCGAGATAGGCGAGGAATGACGTGACGCCGATCTTGACGCGCTGCCACGCGGCGAAGCGCCGGGGGCGCAGCTCGACGGCGTCCGGCGTGGGAGCGGATGAGGTCACGAGGCAATTCTACGCACGGTCAAAAACAGAACGCGGGCGAAGTCGCCCGCGTCCACCCATTCGATTCGTGACGCTTACGCGTACTTGAGCCACTTGATGATCTCGGGCAGCGTGGGCCGCTTGCCGTACATGAGCACGCCGACGCGGTAGATGCGCGCGCAGAGTGACATCATGAGCCACGTCGTCACGCAGAGGAGCGCGATGCACAGCCCGATCTGCCACCACGGCGGCTGCTGCACGGCGATGCGCAGGTACATCAGGATAGGCGCGGTGAACGGGAACAGCGAGAAGAAGACCGACATGGGCGCGCTGGGCTGCCGGATGACCAGGTTCATCATGAGCATCGACAGGATGATCGGCGCCATGACGATGAAGGTGAACTGCTGCGCGTCCTGGTCGTTGCTCACCGCAGCGCCCAGCGCGGCGAAGCTGGCGCTGTTCAACAGAAAACCGAGAACGAAGAAGACCGGGAAGAACGCCATGACGACCGGCGAGATCGCCAGCTCGATGCCCATGGCCTTCATGGCGACCAGCCCCTGCACCGAGAAGATGGCGCCGGCGGTCGCCCAGATGATGACCTGCGTCAGGCCGACGGCTCCGACGCCGATGATCTTGCCGGCCATAAGCGCCTTGGGCGTCACCGATGCCAGCAGCACTTCGACGATGCGCGATGTCTTCTCCTGCTGCACGCCGCGCATCACTGCGACGCCGTACAGGATGAGTGTCATGTAGAGGAACAGCGCCATCCCGATCGCGAAGATGAAGCCCGCGCCGCCCTGCTTGCTCTCCTTGCCCGCCTGGAATTGGATGGTCTCCAGCTCCACGGGCTTTTGCAGGCTGCGTACTTCTTCGACGCTGAAGCCGCGCGCGGACAGAGCGCGCTCGATCGTGCTTTGGGTGAGGGCGCGGCGCAACGCGGCGAAGCCGACAAAATCGCTGGTCGAACGTCCCGTGTAGGTGATCTTCCGCGCAGCGAGTGCGTCATCCGGCGCCCAGAGGAAGCCGTCGATCTTGCCGGCATCGAGACGCTGGCGCAGCGCGGCGCGCTCTTCTTCCGTCGTCTTCAGCTCGGCCAGCAGGCTGTACTGCACGTTGTTGTCACGCGCACTGATAGCGAGTTGCCGATCGAAGGTCGTCGCAAACTGTTCGTTAGCAGTAGCCAATACGATGCGTTGCGCCTGCGAAGCCTTCATCGTCGCCAGCTTCGCCGGCAAGCCGATCATGAGGAAGATGAACGCCGGCACCACGATGGTGGAGACGATGAATGCTTTGGTGCGCACGCGTTCGAGATATTCGCGTTGAATGACGATCCAGGTCTCGCGCATAGGTCCTTTACACCGCCGCGGCGGTGCGCTCTTCCTTCTTGCCCACGGTCTCGATGAAGATCTGCTCCAGCGACGGCTCCATCAGCTCGAAGCGGTTCACGCGGACACGCTGCGCTGCCACCCGCAATAGCTCCTGCGCATCAGCGCCGGCGCGCAACCGGATCTCGACGTAGTTGCCGTAATCATTGGAGCTCTCGATCACGTGCGCGGCCTCGCGCAGGAAACCGGGATCGCCGTCGTAATCGATCTGTATGTCCTTGCGTCCCCAGCGGGCCTTCACTTCGCGCAACTCGCCACTCAGCACAGGCCGGCCATGGTCCACCAGGCACATGGCGTCGCAGAGTTTCTCCACCTGGTCCATGCGGTGCGTCGAGAACAGGACGGTGCGGCCCTGCTTCTTCACGTCGAGCAGCACGTCTTTCAGCAGCGTGGCGTTCACCGGATCGAGGCCGTAGAACGGTTCGTCCATGATGATGAATTCCGGGTCGTGCTGCAGCGCCGCGATGAACTGGATCTTCTGTTGCATGCCCTTGGAGAGTTCTTCCACCTTTTTCTGCAGCCAGCCATCGATCTCCAGCCGCTTGCACCAGCTGACGGCCTTTTGCGCCGCATCGCCCGGCGAGACGCCATGCAGCCGCGCGAAGAACACCAGCTGGTCGCGCACCGTCATCTTGGGATACAGCCCGCGCTCTTCCGGCAGATAGCCGACGCGTTGCAGCAGCTCGCGTCGGAACGGCTCGCCGAACAACCGCACCTCGCCTGAATCCGGCACCGTGATGCCGATCATCATGCGGATGGTCGAGGTCTTGCCGGCGCCGTTCGGGCCGAGCAGGCCGAAGACCGTGCCGGGCGCGATCTGAAAAGAGATGTCGTCGACGGCAGTGAAGTTTCCGTACTGCTTGCGCACACGAATGAGTTCAACGGTATGCATAGAAAACGACCCGGCAAGCGCACTCTGGAGAAAAGCCGGCGTGGAAACGTTGCCGGAGCCTGTGAAGTGGGATTGCAGGAACCCCGCTATTGTCGCGTGTTCTCAGGGATGCGAGCAAGCGAAAAGCGCCGCGCCCACGGTGCCAGTGAGGCGCTGCGCACCGTCGAACGCGGCCACGCGCACGCGATCGCGGCCGGAACGCTTGGCGGAGTACAACGCTGCGTCAGCAGCGCGCACCAGTTCATCGCGCGTGCTGCCGTCGTGGGGGAATTCAGCGACGCCGAAGCTCATCGTCAGCCGACGCGAGATGCCGGGAAAAGTGAAACCGGCGATCGCGCAGCGCAGCTTCTCCGCCGCCTGCGTCGCGCTCGCCGTCGTCGTCTGCGGCAGGACGAGGGCAAATTCCTCGCCGCCGTAGCGGCACACAACGTCCACCTTGCGGCAATGTTCCACCAGCAAGCGTGCGGTCTGGCAGAGCACGTCGTCGCCCACCGTGTGGCCGGATTCGTCGTTCAGCCGCTTGAAGTGGTCGATGTCAGCGAGGATCAGGGAGAACACTCCGCCGTAGCGGCGCTCGCGGTCGATCTCGGCGCACAGGCACTCTTCGAAGCGGCGACGGTTCTGCACGCCGGTCAGCCCATCGACGCACGCCAGAGCGCGGACCCGGTCGTACTGCTGCGCGTTGTGGATCGCCGTTGCGCAGATGTCGGCGAGAGGGTGCAGCGCCTCGACGTCGTGTGAGCGGAACGCACCGGAGCGGCGGCTCTCCAGCGCGAGCACGCCGATGGGCTGGCCGCGCGCGATGAGCGGCAGGCACATCTCGGAGGCCGTCTCGGCGAATCCGGAGACGTAGCCGGCGATGGCATCTACGCGATTCTCCACGACCAGGTCGCCGCTCGCGAGAGCACGCGCGCAGAGACCAGTGCCCGGTGGAAGAAGGTCGCCCTCGGCGATGCGTGGCGTCAGGCTGCCGCGGTGCCGGCGCACGACGAGCCTTCCCTCTTCACACAGCACCACGACAACGTGGTCCACGGGAAAGGTTTGCAGCACCACGTGACACAGGCAGTTCAACAGGTCCGCCAAGTCGAGGACCGACGTGGCTTCGCGCGCTATCGCGTTGATGGCCTCCAGGTGCTCGGCCCGCCGCTGTTCGCGCCGGTACAAGCGCGCGTTTTGGATGGCGATGGATGCCTGCGCGGCGAACAGCGTCACCAGCTTGATGGTGTCGGCAGTGAAGAACCCGGGGATGTCGGACTGCAGATCGAGCACGCCGACCAGTTCGTCGCGCACCAGGAGCGGTACGGCGAGTTCGGAACGCGTACCCGCAATGCTGGAGAGGTAGCGTGCGTCGGAAGCAACGTCCGCGGAGTGGATTACCCGCCGGTCGCGCGCGGCCGCTCCCGTCAGCCCGCTACCCAGCGCAATACGCTGGCAAATGCTCGCACGCTGCGCGCCCACGGCGGCGCGCAGTTGCAATTCCTGGCGCTGCGGGTCGAGCAGCCGTACCGAAGCCGTCCGCGGACGAAAACAGCGCTCCACCGCGGTCAGGATGCGGCCTAGCACCTCGTCAAGATCGAAGGTCGCAAGGACTGCCTGGCTGGCGTCGTAAAGTTCCGTAAGGTCGTGCACGAGCGGATTGTAGGTTTCCGCACGCCGAATGCCGCTTCGGCGGGCAGATATTCCGCGAGTCGTTTCCCGAAATGGGAGTCAATCCGCCAAACGCCGAAACATGAAGAAGAAGAGAGCACACAGCAGCGCGTCCAGCAGCAAGCCGATATCAGCGCGAAACGGCTGGTGCTGCCAGGCGACGGGCAAGCGCGACAACAGGCTGAAGTAGAGCGCGTTACCTGCGAGGACGGCGGCGAGTGCAGGCACGAAGCCGCGGAGTCGACGGCTCATCTCCAAATGCTACTATCGCGAAAATGCTGGAGCTTTCGACGTCGATCCAGTACGTGCGCGGCGTGGGACCGCGCATCGCGGAGCTGCTCGCCGCCAAGGGCATCGCCACCGTCGAAGACCTGCTTTACTACCTGCCGTTCCGCTACGAAGATCGCGTGAACCCGCGCAGCATCGCCACTTTGCAACCGGGCGAGATGGCAGCTCTGATCGCCGAGGTGCGCTCCTCCGGGCTTTTCCGTACGCGCCGCATGCCGATCTTCGAGCTAAACGTCGGCGATGTGGGCGGCGCGAGGCCGCCCACCGATCCTGACCAACAGCAACCGATGTTTCGCGCCGGCCTGATGCCCCGGCGCCACACGTTGAAATGCCTCTGGTTCAACGCCACGTATCTCCAAGACAAGTTCAAGCACGGTCAGCTCGTCGCGCTTTACGGCAAAGTCGAGACCGACGAGCGTCGCGGCGGGCTGCTGCTGCACCAGCCGCAGTTCGAGATCCTGAGTGGCGGTACCGAGGAAGAGGATGCGGCCGCACAGTCCCTCGAGATCGGGCGGATCGTGCCCGTGTATGAGTCGGCGGCGCAGGGCAAGCTGACGTCGCGTTGGTTCCGGCGCGTGGTGCATGGCGCGTTGGAGCAACTGACGCCGCAGATCGATGACGCGCTCCCCGCCGCCGTCCGCGAGCACATGCAACTGATGCCGCGGCGACCGGCGATCCTCGAGGCGCACTTTCCCGATCCGGGCGAGAGCCTGCAACAACTGCTCGACGCGCGCAGCCCGGCGCATCGGCGTCTGATCTTCGAAGAACTGTTCTTCCTCGAGCTCGGCATGGAGCTGAAGCGCCGCCGCATGCGCACGCAACCCGGCATCGCGTTCGCGCTCGATGACAAGGTACGCGCCGCGTTGAAACGCATCCTGCCCTTCCATCCCACAACGGCTCAGAAACGCGTGCTGAAGGAGATCGCGACGGACATGGCGCAACCCGCGCCCATGCGCCGCTTGCTGCAAGGCGACGTCGGCTCGGGGAAGACGATCGTCGCTCTGCAAGCGGCGATCATCGCGATCGAGAACGGGTACCAGGTGGCGCTGATGGCGCCGACCGAGATCCTGGCGACGCAGCACTACCTCTCCGCGCGCCGTATCCTCGAAGGCGCCGGATATCGCGCAATGCTGCTCACCGGCTCGCTCGAGCAGGACGCCAAGCGCGCATTGCGCCGCCACATCGCGCGCGGCGATGCGCAACTCGTCATCGGCACGCACGCGCTCATCCAGGAGAAAGTCGAATTCGCCCGGCTCGGGCTCGTCATCGTGGACGAGCAGCACCGCTTCGGTGTGATGCAGCGGCTCAAGCTGATGAAGAAGCCCGGTGAGGACATTGGTGATCCCGATGTCCTTGTCATGACCGCGACCCCGATCCCGCGCACGCTCGCGCTCACGCTCTACGGCGACCTCGACGTCAGCATCCTCGACGAACTGCCGCCCGGGCGCACGCCCATCGTGACGCGACGCATCACCGACGAACGCAGCGACGAGGTCTGGACGTTCGTGCGCAAGCAGGTCGCCGCTGGACGGCAGACGTACATCGTCTACCCGGTGATCGAAGGTCGCGACGACGAGCAGCCCGAGCTCGAATTCGCCGCCGCCAACGAGAAGAAGCCCGGCGCGACGCTGAAGGCCGCCGAGCAGATGTTCGAGAAGCTTCGCAGCAAGGTCTTCCCTGACCTGCACGTCGGTCTGCTGCACGGAAGATTGGACGCCGACAAGAAAGAAGCCGTGATGCGCAGCTTCCAGGCCAGCGAGATCCAGGTGCTGGTCTCGACTACGGTGATCGAGGTCGGTGTGGACGTGCCGAACGCGTCGGTCATGCTGATCGAGCACGCCGAGCGCTTCGGGCTGTCGCAGCTCCATCAACTACGCGGCCGCATCGGGCGCGGCAGCAATAAGTCATTCTGTGTGCTTGTCACGGGCGGCAAGGTCAGTCCGGAAGCCGAGCAACGCCTCGATGCCATGGTGCGCACGCAGGATGGCTTCGAGATCGCTGAACTCGACCTGCAACTCCGCGGCCCGGGCGAATTCTTCGGCACGCGACAGGCGGGCATGCCGAGCTTCCGTGTCGCTGACCTGGTCCGCGATCGCGAGCTCCTGGAACACGCCAAGCGCGAGGCTGCCTGGATGCTCGCCGGCCCCTATGAGAATCTTTCACAAGAGGAGATGAAGGAAACGCTGCGCCACCTGAAACAGCATTGGCAGCGAAGATACGGGCTTGTCGAGGTTGGCTAAGAGAGGGCTGGGAGCGGCGCTACTGCCCGCCCTTGAGGTACTCCGCGCCGGCCACGCGCAACCGCTCGACCTCTTCTTCCGGCAGTGGCTTCATGGCGCCGAGCTGGCGCGCCACCAGCGTGACGCGCGCGTACTGCTCCACCGTCTCCATCTGCATGTAAGCGTGGCGCAAGTCGGCGGCGTAGGTCACAACGCCGTGGTTCGCCATCAAGATGGCGACGTGCTGCGGGATCAGCGGCTCCAAAGAAGCCGCCAGGCCCGGCGTTCCCGGCGTGCCATACGGCGCCAGCGGCACACGGCCGAGCACGGCGACGGCCTCGGCCAGGATCGGCGCATCGAGCGCAACGCCAGCCGCCGCAAATCCCGTCGCTGTCGGCGGATGCCCGTGTACGACCGCGTTCACGTCGGGACGCAGGCGGTAGATCAGCAGGTGCATGCCGATCTCGCTGGAGACGCGCCGATCACCGGCGCGCTGACGACCGTCGACCGAGATGATGACCAGGTCGTCGAGTTGCATGCTGCCCTTGCACAGGCAGGTCGGTGTCGCCAGGATCTCGTCCGGCCCGACGCGCGCCGAGAGATTGCCGTCGGTCCCTGCGACGAAGCCGCGCTCATACAGCGCGCGGCTGTAGCGGACCAACTGGTCCGCCACCTCCAAACGTTCCGCGGCACTCAACGATATCTCGATGCTCGACACGAGCGGCATCCTACTTCAGCCGCTGGAGCGCGAGCAACGAGTTTGCGGCTTGTCCATCGCCAGCGGTAACCGCGAGTAACCTGTTTGGTTATTTGTTATTGGTTATTCGCTATGGAAGGCATTTCAATAACAAATAACCAATAGCCAATAACGGATCGTGATGCGCGTCTCCGACTTCGATTACGAGCTGCCGCCGGAACTCATCGCCCAGCAACCGCCGGCCGAGCGCAGCGGCGCGCGTCTGCTGCATCTCGTCCGCGACAGCGAAAGGCTCACCGACCGCGACTTCGTTGACCTGCCCGGCCTCCTCCGTCCCGACGATCTGCTCGTCCTGAACAACACGCGCGTCTTCCCCGCGCGCTTGCTGGGACATCGCAGCGGAGCGCATGCCCAGCCAGTGAGTCCGCGCAATCCCGCGGCGCGCGAGTTCTTGAAAGGCGCGGTCGAGGCCCTGCTGACGGCGCCGGTCGCGGGCGAACTTGATACCTGGCTGGCGCTCGTCCGTCCGGGACGCAAGATCGGCGTCGGCGAGCGGTTGCTGTTCGGCGAGCAGGGCGAGCTCGTGGCTGAGGTTACCGCACGCGGCGCCTTCGGCGAGCGCACGCTACGCTTCGATGCGACACCCGATTTCTGGTCCACCGTCGAGCGCATCGGGCACGTGCCGCTGCCGCCCTACATCGCGCGCGCCGACCTGGCTGCTGACCGTGAGCGCTACCAGACTGTCTACGCGCGGGAGCGCGGCTCGGTTGCGGCCCCCACCGCCGGCCTGCACTTCACGCCCGCGATCCTGGAGCAAGTCCGCGCGCGCGGCATCGAGACGGCGGAAATCACCTTGCACGTCGGCCTGGGGACGTTCCAACCCGTACGCGTCGAGACGGTCGAGGAGCATCGGCTGCACCGCGAGCGCTTTGCGATCAGCGAAGCGGCAGCGACGGCGATCGAGCAGGCGCGCCGGGAACGCCGCCGCATCGTCGCTGTCGGCACGACGACGGTGCGTACGCTCGAATATGCGGCCCGCGAGGGCGGCGGCACGATCGTCCCGCAGCACGGCGAGGCCGATATCTTCATCTATCCCGGTTTTGACTTTCGCGTTGTCGGTGCTGTGCTGACCAACTTTCATCTGTCGCGCTCTACGCTGCTCATGCTCGTCAGCGCCTTCGCCGGCCGCGAACGTATCCTGCGCGCGTATCGGCGCGCCGTTGCCCAGCGCTATCGTTTCTTCTCCTACGGCGATTGCATGTTCATCGAGTGACGGTCCGCCGGCGGGCGGGCGCAACGGGTGCATCATTCATCGCGGAAACGCGCGCAGCCGTCGCGCCCCACGCACGTGATGGCTCGAACTCCTTAGGATGGCCGCGCTTCAGGAGGCTCGATATGCGTTTGCCGACCGCGCTGGTGGTGCTCGCACTTTCTTCCACGCTGACCGCTCAGCCCCGGCCCAGGCCGAAGGACGTAGCCGGCTCGATCAACAGCATATGGCAGATGGAGCGCGATCAATTCCTCTCGCTCGCCGAAGCCATGCCGGCTGACAAATGGGGCTTCGCGCCGCAGCAGGGCGCGTTCAAAGACGTTCGCAGCTTCGCGCAACAGGTAAAACACGTGGCCTGCGCGAACTTCGGCTTCGCGCGCGAGATCCGCAAAGAGGAGCCGCCACCGGGCTGCATGACCGGTGGTCCCGATCCCGCGAACACAAAAGCCGAGCTCATGAAGTATCTGCGCGATTCAGTGGCGCTGCTCGACGGCGCCATCTCCGGCACGACCACAGCCAACATGCTTGATCCGGTCGATGGCCCGTACGGTGGCCCGAACACGCGAATCGGCATTGCGGTTCTCGCTGCCTGGCACCTGGCCGACCACTACGGTCAACTCGTGGTCTACGCGCGCATGAACGGCATCGTGCCGCCGGCCAGCACGAACCCACCGCCACCGGCGAAGCCGAAGAAGTCATCCTGAACGCCGAAACACCTACCACAGAGGCACAGAGATCCGAATCTTGAGGTTTGTGTTCTCTGCGTCTCTGTGTCTCTTTGGTTGGTGTTCGCCTTGTAAACTGGATGTTTGGCGCGCTCCCCCAAATCTTCGCCGACTGACTCCACCGCCGAGAGGGCCGCTCCGGCGACTCCTGCACACCTGCCGATCGGCGCCGCCGGCAAAGGCCGCATCTTCCTGATCGATTCGATGTCATTCATCTTCCGTGCCTATCACGCGATGGCGCGGCAGCGGCCCATGTCAACGCGCAGCGGCATTCCCACCGCGGCAACGTACGTCTTCGTCAACATGTTGCAGAAGCTGCGCAAGGACTTCGCGCCCGAGTACCTCGCCGCGATCTACGACGTTGCCGGCCCGACCTTCCGTGACACCAAGGCCAGCGAAGTCAAGACCGTGAAGAAGTGGGACATCAAGACACAGCAATTCCAGGAGATCGCCTACGGTGGCTACAAGGCGAACCGTGCCGAGATGCCACCCGATCTCGCGCAGCAGTTGCCCTACATCCGGCGCGCGCTCGACGCCTATCGCATCCCCATCCTTGGCCAGCAAGGTTACGAAGCGGACGACGTCATCGGTACGCTGGCGCGGCTCGCCGCCGAGCAGGAATACCCCGTCTACGTCGTCTCCAGTGACAAAGACATGCTGCAACTCGTCAACGAGCGTGTGTGTGTGCTCAATCCGCCGAAGGACAACCTGATCTGCGACCGCGCCAAGGTCGAAGAGATCCTCGGCGTGCCGCCCGAGCGCGTGGTCGACGTGATGGCGCTGCGCGGCGACACCATCGACAACATTCCCGGCGCCCCCGGCATCGGCGACAAGGGCTCGGTCGAGTTGATCCGTCGCTTCGGCTCCGTCGAGGCCGCGCTCGACCATGCGGCCGAGGTCGAGAAGAAGACTTACCGCGAGTCGCTGCAGAACAATCGCGATGTCGTGCTCTTCAGCAAAGAGATGGCGACCATCGACCGCCATGTGCCGAGCATCGAGCTGGGTGTGGACGAGATGCGGACACGGGAGCCGGATGCCGACGCCGCGCGCGCTCTCTTCACCGAATTGGAATTCACGACGCTGGCGAAAGACTTTGCGCCGACGGTGGAACTCGGCGCGACCGATTACGCCGATGCGACTTCAGCCGCCGATGTCGATGCCGAGGTGAAGCTGGCGAGCAGTACCACGCCACTCGCCTTCGCTCTCGACGCCGGTACCGCAGCGCCAAGCGAACCGGCTGAAGAAGAGGAAGAAACAGAAACGCCTAGCTTGCTGCCGCTGCCACCACCCGCGCTGGGCGCTGTCGCCGGCGTGAGTCCCGGCAAGCGAATCGGCATCTCGGCAAAGGCAGGACGCGCGCGCTTGGTTGCGCTCGGCACCGAAGCCGGCACGCGGCTCAACGCGGCTCTTGCCGATCCGCAGGTCCCCAAAGCCACGCACAATCTCAAAGCTGCGCTGCGCGAGCTCACGCCGCGCGGCATCGAACTCGCCGGCGTGCACGACGACGGCCTGCTCTACAGCTACCTGCTCGACCCGACCTACACGTCGCACGCGCTGGAAGCCGTGGCGCTGCGGCGCTTCAACCTCAAGCTGTCGGATTCCGTCGCCGAGCGTGCCGACATCGCCGGCCGCCTCGCCAGCGACTTACGCCGCGATGTCGAAGAAGCCGGGCTGCGCCCCGTCTATGACGAGATCGATCTGCCGCTCGTCCCGGTGCTGGCGCGCATGGAGGGCGCGGGAGTGAAGGTCGACTGCGACGTCCTGCAGCGCATGTCCCAGCGCCTGGAGACCGAGGTCGCGGCGAAAGAGAAGGAGATCCACACCCTCGCGCGCGAGACCTTCAATATCAACTCGCCGCGGCAGCTCGGCGACGTGCTCTTTAACAAGCTCATGCTGCCCAAGCCGGTGAAGTACGGTAAAGGCAAGACCATCTCCACCGCCGCCGACGTGCTCCAGGAACTCGCCGAGGAGCACGAAGTCCCGCGGCTCGTCCTCGAATATCGCGAATTATCGAAGCTGAAGTCCACCTACGTCGACGCGCTACCGGCTCTGTGTAACGCGGAGACTGGGCGCCTGCATACCACGTTTAACCAGGCAGGCACGGCGACCGGCCGGCTATCCTCGACGAATCCCAACCTGCAGAACATCCCGGTGCGCACCGAGCTCGGCCGCGAGATCCGTGCGGCGTTCGTCGCCGAGAAGGGCAACGTGCTGCTCGCTGCGGATTATTCGCAGATCGAGCTGCGGCTGCTCGCGCACTACTCGGAAGATCCATTGCTCGTCGCTGCCTATCAGCGCGGTGACGATATCCACACGCTCACCGCTGCCGAAGTGTTCGGCGTGCCGCCTATGCTGATCGACGCCGAACATCGCCGCCGCGCCAAAGCCGTGAACTTCGGCATCGTGTACGGACTCTCGCCGTTCGGCCTCTCGCAACAGATCGGCATCGACCAGAAAGAGGCCAAGCAGTACATCGAGGCCTACTTCCAGAAGTACGAAGGTGTGCGGCGCTATCGTGAACACATCCTCGAGGAGGTCCGGCGCGAGCAGAAGGTGCGCACGCTCTTCGGCCGCGTGCGCCCTATCCCCGACATCAACAGCCGCAATCCCAACATGCGCGGCTTCGCCGAACGCACCGCACTGAACACACCGCTGCAAGGCACCGCCGCCGACCTGATCAAGCTCGCGATGATCCGCATCGATGCCGAACTGCTGCGCCGCAAGCTCAGATCGCGCATGACGCTGCAGGTACACGATGAGCTTGTCTTTGAGGTCCCGCAGGGCGAGGTCGAGGAGCTGCGCCTGCTCGTCCGCGAGCAGATGGAGAACGTACATCCGTTGCGCGTGCCGCTGGTGGCCGAAGTCGGCGTCGGTCCGAACTGGCGCGACCTGGATTGACGTTTTCCTGCATTACAATGTTTGGTTCGGCAGTCCTGACTTCTCGGAGAGGACGCGCGTTTGCCCAGCAGCATCGCCCAACGGTGGATGCCACAGATGTCGGGCCTCGCGCTGCTCGACATCCTCATCGTCGCCGTCCTCATCTACCAGTTCCTTGTCCTCGTCAAAGGGACGCGCGCCTCGCAGATCCTCGTCGGCGTCACCGTGCTGGCGCTCGCTTTCTACCTGGCGCGCTTCAGCCAACTGGTCACGCTGAACTGGCTGCTGAC
>CAYWSH010000030.1:0-29239 GCA_964460655.1 uncultured Terriglobales bacterium
AGACGTGTCAGGGCGACGGCACGGTCACCGTCGAGATGCAGTTCCTCGCCGACGTCGAACTCATCTGCGAAGAGTGTCGCGGCACGCGCTACAAGCCGGAAGTGCTCGACGTCCGCTACAAGGGCAAGAACATCCACGATGCATTGAATCTCACCGTGAAGGAAGCACTGCAGTTCTTCAGCGGCGCGCCGAAGATCGTGGACAAGCTGCGCGTGCTCGATGAGGTCGGGCTCGGCTACCTGCGGCTCGGCCAGTCGGCGACCACGCTTTCGGGCGGCGAAGCCCAGCGCATGAAGCTGGCGGCGCACCTGCAGCCGGCGCGCGACCTGCTGAAGACGCCGAATCCCGATGACGACGGCAAGCGCCGTCCGCGCATCCTCTATATCTTCGACGAACCCACCACGGGGCTGCACTTCGACGATGTCTCGAAGCTCCTCGCGGCCTTCCGTCGTCTGATCGAAGCCGGTGGCTCTATTCTGGTCATCGAGCACAACCTCGACGTCATCAAGACCGCCGACTGGGTGATCGACCTCGGCCCCGAGGGCGGTGAGCGCGGCGGCCACATCGTCGTAACGGGCCCGCCCGAGGTGATCGCGAAGAACCCCAAGTCGCACACCGGCAAGTGGCTCGCCAAGGTCCTCAGCGGCAGCGGCAACGGCAAGCCCAAGCGCGCCCGGGGTTAGCGAAGCGCGCATGTAGAATCGCTTTCAGCGTTCTATATCTGTGGTTGGAGCCGTCATAACCCGTGTGGGGACGGGCGCCCTCGCCCGTCCAGCTGGTGCGCAGCACCGGAGCGCGCGATGCTGTTGCCTGCTGGCGCTGATGCTCTTATCCGCCCACCTATTCGCCCAGGCCAAGCCCAAGGCCCGTCCTGCCGCTGCCCCCAACCCGGTCGACCAAGCCGAGGACGCCATCGCCAAGCAGGACTTCCTTGCCGCCGAAAAGCTCCTTCTGGATGCGACCGCCAAGGACGCGCGTGACTACCGTGCCTGGTTCAACCTCGGCTACGTCTACAGCGCGACCGATCGCAAACCCGACGCCATCACCGCCTACCGCAAGACCGTCGAGCTGAAGCCCGATCTCTTCGAGCCGACACTGAATCTCGGCGTCCTGCTGGCGCAATCCGATTCGCCGGAAGCGGAAAAGTTCCTCCGCACGGCCACGACGCTCAAGCCCGCGCAGAACCCGGCTGCATCGCTCGCGCGCGCCTGGACGGCGCTTGGCCACGTGCTGAAAGACCCGAAGCAGGCCGCGGACGCCTATCGCCGCGCAGCGGACCTAGAGCCGAGGTCGGCCGAGGTGCAACTCGCCGCCGCGGAAGCAGCCGAAAAAGCCGGGGACACCACCGCTGCCGAGGCCAGCCTGAAGCGCGCCGCCGAACTCGATCCCAGATCAACCGATGCCTTCGCCGGTCTGGCCAACATCTACATGCGCGCGAAGAAGTTTCCGGAAGCCGAAGCGGCTCTCCGGAAGCTGCTCGCACTGCAGCCCACGAACAATGCCGCGCATGTCCAGCTGGGCCGCGTGCTCGTCGCCCAGAACAAGATCGAAGAAGCCCTGCCGGAACTCGAAGCCACGGCAGCGAGCGATCCAGTAGCTCTTCGTGAACTCGCCGGTCTGCACGCCGCGAACAAGCAGTATGCGAAAGCGGAGGCCGAATATCGCCAACTCCTGCAACGCGACTCCCGCAACCCCGAGTTGCACTACGCCCTCGGCACGCTGCTGATGGACCAGCACAAGTTTGCGGATGCGCAACCTGAACTCATCGCGGCCGTCAATCTCAAAGCCGATTTCGCCGCGGCCTACGGCAACCTCGCGGTCGTCGCGATGGAGAACAAGGAATATGCGCTCGCGCTCAAGGCAGTAGACACACGCGCGCGCTACGTCGCCGAAACGCCCGCGACGTACTTCCTGCGGGCTACGGCCTACGACAATTTGCGCGATTACAAGCAGGCGGCGGCGAATTATCATCAGTTCCTGGCGACATCCGAAGGGAAGAATCCGGACCGCGAGTGGCAAGCCCGCCATCGTCTGGTCGCCATCGAACCGAAGAAGAAGTAACGTGATGCTTGCGCGAATCGCTGTCTCCATCCTGCTGCTCTTCGCCGCCGGGCAGGCGCGCGACGACGTGGCCACGCTGAAACAGAAGGCCGAAGCCGCGTCGGGCGGGACCCGCGTCCGGCTTTATGTTGAAGTCGCGCAAAGGCAGTTGGCGGCTGCCGATGGGCAGTTCACCGCCGGCGCTGCCGACGACGCGCAAAAGCAGGTCGCCGACATGATGGAGTGTGCGGAACGCGCCACCGACGCCGCGGTCACCTCGAACAAGCGCCTCAAGGACACCGAGATCGACTTACGCAAGCTGCAACGCCGCACGGATGAACTCTCGCACAGCGTCGATTTCGTGGACCGCCCGCCGCTCGAAGCTGCCGTCAAGCGCCTGGAGCAGATGCGCCAGCGCCTGCTCGACCGGATGTTCGGCAAGGACAAAGAGGAGAAAAAGAAATGACCCGCGCGCTCCGCACCCTGCTCTGCCTTTTGCTGCTGGCTGCGCCACTCGGCGCGCAGCGCGGGCGACGCGATCCGCTCAGCGAAGCCGAGGTCGACAAGCTGCGCGAGCTGGCTGACCAGCCCGACAAGATGCTGAAGCTCTACGTCGTCTATGCAAAAGCGCGCATGCTGGCCATCGACCAGATACGCTCCGATCCGCGCTTCGTCGACGACCGCCCGCAGCGCCTGCACCACCTCCTGCAAGACCTCGGCACGCTGGTGGACGAGATCGACGACCACATAGACGAGTACCTGAAGAAAAAGCTCGACGTCCGCCCAGCCCTGAAAGAAGTCGTTGAGGCCGACTCCGATTTCCAGCTCAAGCTCCGCACCATCAAAGAGCAGGTGGCGGGTGATCCCAAGCTCGGCGCCGAAGCCAACGCCTACAAATTCGTACTCGAAGACACCGTTGACAGCATCAATCAGAGCGCCGATTCGAGCCGCCAGGCACTCGACCAACAGAACCGCGACTTCGCCAAAAAGAAAAAGGGCAAAGACAAAGAGGACATCCCCTTCAAAGAGCCCGAGAAACCGATGTCGGAGAAACCGCCGACCGAAGGCAAGCCGCCGCTCGATTAGAGATCGGCCAACGGGACAGAGCGCCGTACACCGTTGTGCGGTGGGCTGGTTACCTGTGCGCACGCCGGTAATAACGCGCGTAATCTTGGCCGTTCGGCAGGGTTGGGAGATAGTACGCGGCAACGCTGCTTAGAGTATTTGTTTCCCGCATAACGGCGCAGGCTACGGAGCTTGCGCCGCCCTTCTTTGTTTTGGTCGCTCCGCGACAAACCGCTCGAGGGGGATGGCTCGCCCATTAACCCCTGACGCCTCTCATCGCGCTCCGCGGCCTGCACTGGCCGCTCCGCTTTGAATCCTGGATTCGGTCGCTGCGCGACACACCGCTCGAGGGCATCGCTGCCCGAAGAGCATCTAGGCCTGCGATCGCGCTCCGCGCCCTGCACCGGCCGCTCCGCTTTGCTTTGCCTCATTGGGTGCCCCACACAAGCCGGTTTTGCTTGTGTGGGTGCCAGCAGAACGGCGCCAAAAAACAAAAAAGGCGGCTTGCGCCGCCTTCTTTGCAACCGATGATCGGTTAGACAGCCTGGACGTTCTCGGCCTGCCAGCCCTTGGGACCCTTGGTTACCGTGAACTGCACGGCCTGGCCTTCCTGCAAGCTGCGGAAGCCATTCGCCTGGATGGCGGAGAAGTGCACGAAGACGTCTTCCCCACTCTGGCGGGTGATGAAACCATAGCCCTTGGCGTCGTTAAACCACTTCACTGTTCCTTGTTCCATTGTTGTAACTCTTTTCCTTTGTGTGATTTTGCGTGAATCTCGACTTTTGGCAGGCGGTGCTTCAGGCAGTAAATGCTTCTGCAGTAACGCGTTGCGTAGTTTCGTGTTTCAAACGCAAGGCAAGTATACCCGATTCCCGCCTGGCAGGCAAGCCTGCCCCTGCTTACCTCTTGGTGATTCTTTCGTCCTACCCCCGCGCCGTCCTGCGCAAATTGTCCGCAGAAATGGTCCGTACCCGTTACCATAGGCGGCGCTTCCACCAGCACCTCCCAGGAGAGAGACAACTTATGCAGTCGCACCGCAAGCTTTCCGCGGCCCTCGGGCTCGCGCTGCTCGCTTCGGCCACGCTCGGCGCCGCGCAAGCCGCCCGCCCTACCGCCGCCAGCCCCAGCAGCAAGATCGCGTTCCAGGACATCAAGCTGAAGAACGGCATGCGCCTCCTGCTTTCGGAAGACCACAGCGCACCGGTCTACAGCATCGCCGTCACCTACAACGTCGGTGCGCGCAACGAGGCCAAAGGGCGCACCGGGTTCGCCCACCTCTTCGAACACATGATGTTCGAGGGCTCAGAGAACGTCGGCAAGAATGAACACTCCACGTTGATCAAGGAGATGGGGGGCGCCGACAACGGCACGACCGACTCGGACCGCACGCTCTACTTCGAAACGCTGCCTGCGAACCAGCTCGCGCTCGGCGTCTTTCTTGAAGCGGATCGCATGCGCGCCCTGAACGTCACCGCCGCAGGCATGGAGAGCCAGCGGAACGCAGTGCAGGAAGAGCGCCGGCTGCGGGTCGACAACCAGCCCTACGGCACGACCTTCGAAGCCATCGACGAGACCGTCTTTGACAGCTTTCCCTACCACCATTCGGTCATCGGCTCGATGGCTGACCTCGATGCCGCCACGATCGCCGATGTGAAGGAGTTCTTCCGCATCTATTACGCGCCGAACAATGCCACGGTCGCGATCGTCGGCGACTTCAAGAGCGCTGATGCCATCGCCCTCGCAAAGAAGTACTTTGAGCCCATCCCGTCGCAGCCCGCGCCACCTCCAGTCGTGGTCAACGAACCGAAGCAGACCGCGGAGCGCCGTAAGACGATCGAGGACGCCTTCGCTCCCGTACCGCGGCTTACCATCGCCTACAAGACGGTCGCCTCCGGCACGCCGGACGACTATGTCCTCGACATCCTCATGGCGGTCCTCGGCAACGGACAATCGTCGCGCCTCTACCAAAAACTGGTGAAGGAGCAGCAGCTCGCCAGCAACGTCGGCGCCGGTCATCCGAGCCAGCGCTCGGTCGGGATGGCGCAGTTCTTCGCTACGCCCCTGCCCCGCAAATCACTCGACGACATCGAGAAATCGATCTACGAGGAGATCGCCAAGCTCAAGCAGGAACCGCCGACGCAAGCGGAGATCGACAAGGTCCGCGCGCGCCAAACCGCCGGCCGTGTCGCCGGCCGCCAGAGCAGCCTCAACCGGGCCATTTCGCTCACCGAGGATGCCACCTTTTACAACGAACCTGACATGCGCCTGAACAAAGTCGAGGCCAAGTACGCGGCCGTGACGCGCGCCGACCTGCTGCGCGTTGCCAAGCAGTACTTCGACGACACCAACCGCAGCGTCATCATCACCATGCCGAAAGCCCGCACCGCGCCCGCCGCGGGCGGCCAATAAAGGAGAGGACCAGCATGCAGCGCAAATCATTCCATAACGCTCTCGTGGCGGCCCTCGCCGTTCTGGCGCTCACCGCGTCGCTCCTGGCACAAGCGCCTGCCGAAAAGAAGGAAGGCGCGCTCGTCCGCCTGAATCGCGCGCCCATCTCGAACGAGGTGGTGCGTGTCCACATCGCCAAGCCCGTGAAGGTCACGCTCGACAACGGCGTGCGTGTCCTCATCCTTGAGGACCACCGCTTCCCGTGGGTCCAGGCCGATCTGCTCGTCCGTGGCGCCGGCTCGCTCTACGATCCAGCCGACCGCCCCGGACTTGCCGCCGCCACCATCAACCTGATGCGCCTCGGCACGACCAGCCGTAACGCCAAGCAGCTCGCCGAAGACATCGAGTCGCTGGGCGCCAATCTCGGCGGTGGCACGAACGGCGGCCTGCCCGATGCGACACTCAACGCCTCCGGCCTGAGCAACAACTTCGATCAGTGGTTCGGGATCGCGGTCGATGTCCTGCTGCATCCCAGCTTCCCCGCGAACGAGCTCGAGCAATTCAAGCAGCGCTCGCTGATCGGTCTGCGGCAGACGCGCACCAACCCGGCTTTCCTGGCGAATGAACGCTTCGCCAAGGCGCTTTACGGCAACCATCCCGCGTCGGTACTCGCGCCCACGGAAGCCTCGATCAGCGGCATGACGTCGGAAGTGATTGCGCAGTTCTACCGCGAGCATTTCCTGCCGCAGAACTCGCTCCTCGCCATCGCGGGTGACGTCAACGCGAAAGAGTTGACGGCGAAGCTCAACCAGTGGCTCGCGGACTGGAAGAAGACCGATAAGAAGTTTGCGATCCCGGAGCCGCCGGCGGCCCAGACCGCATCGCACCTCTACCTCGTTGACCGGCCGAAGTCCGTGCAGACGAACCTGCTGCTCGGCAACCTCGCTATCGATCGCCGCGATCCCGATTACATCCCGCTCGCCGTGATGAATGACGTGCTCGGCGGCAGCGCGGCCGCGCGCCTCTTCATGAATCTCCGTGAAGACAAGGGCTACACCTACGGCGCCTATAGCCGCGTCGATGCCGGCCAGTATCGCGGCACCATCAACGCGAACAGCGAGGTCCGCTCCGACGTCACGGAGGGCGCGATGACGGAATTCTTCAACGAGTTCCGCCGCATCGTGAATGAGCCCGTCCCAGCTGAGGAGTTGAAGAAGTCGAAGAACTCCATGGTGGCACGCTTTGCGCTTTCACTGGAACGTCCCGCGACCATCCTCAACTTCGCGGTGACCTCGGAACGCTACGGCTTCGCCGACGACTATTGGGACAAGTACGCCGACAACGTCATGGCGGTCAGCGCGGATGACGTACAGCGCGTGGCGAAGAAGTATCTGGCGCCCGATGCGATCCAGATCGTCGCGGTCGGCGACGCTTCGCGCGTGAAGCCGATGCTGGCAAAATGGGGCGACGTCGCGGTCTTCGCCGCCGACGGGAAACCGCAAACGACGGCGAGCGGCCAGGACAAGTGATGATCTGCAACTAGGGTGGACGCGGGCGACCTCGCCCGCGTCTTCTTCTTAGGCTGCTCCCGCCGTTTGCACCGGCTTGGCAGCGGCTGCCGTCTCCGCCCCGATGATGATGCTGCCCTTCTTCGCGCCCGGGGACGAGCTCGCGTAGATCGACTCCAGATTCACGCCTTTCGCCGCCAGCTTCTTCAGGTGCGCGGCCAGCGTGCCCGGCTTGTTCGCCAACTCCACTTGCTCCACCGTGCGCGCGGTGAACGTGATCCCCGCGCCTTGCAGCGCTTTCTTCGCCTTAGCGGCACTCTCTGCCACCAACTGCACACGACCCTGCTGGTCGTGCGCGCTGCCTACGAGGGCGATGATGTTGACCTTCGCATTCGCCAGCGCCTCTACGACTTCAGCGGCTGCGCCGGGCCGATGCTCGAGTGCGATCGTGAACTGTGTGACCTTCGCCATACTGACCTCCAGCTGGACTTATGGCGGCGCAGCATATACTCCGCGCCCCAGCCGGTCAAATCCGCTCCGCCTCCCGGGTCAATGGGTGGCGATGACCTCTAAGGCTTTGGAGCCGAAGGCGACAAGAACAAAGCGGAGCCGCCGGGTCAGGCCGCCCAGCGCGACGCAAGACCTCGAGGGTCTGTGCGCGAAAAATGCCCTCGAGCGGTTTGTCGCCGGAGGCGACAGAGAGGAAGAAACTATGGCTGCCCCCCAGGGATTCGAACCCCGATATGCTGATCCAGAGTCAGCTGTCCTGCCGTTGAACGAGGGGGCAGCAAGCACGGCAAAGTCCCGCGGCGCGGGACCGTCAGGCAGGCGCCTGACAAATTCATTCTAGCACGCGTTACACCGGCTTCATCGCGCGCAGGTTCAGCCGCCAGTAATCGAGCGTGAACGGCGGATCGTCCTTCGCGAACTGCTGCGTCAGCTCGTGCAGGAAGTCCTTGCGCAGGTCCTCCGGCAAGCGTGCCAGGTGCCGATGCAACGTGACGGTGCGCTGGTAGTCGCTGAAGTCGGCGGCATTCGCCAGGCGCGCCGGCGACGGCTTCAACCCGGCCTTCACGTTGACGAAGCCCGCGCGCAGCAGTCGCTGGCCGGTGAGCAGCGGATCGGGATACTCCCACGGTTCATTCCAGCCTTCGAAATACTCGGCGTACAGTGGCGCGCGCAGCAGCGTGTTGGCGCGGTCGCGCAGCCGCTTCAAGTTCTCGCCGCCGCCGCACTGCGCCACCAGCCAGCCGCCGGGCCTGAGCGACGCGAACAGCTCACGGAACAAGCGTTCGTGGTCCGGCACCCAATGAAACACCGCCGTGCTGAAGATGCCGTCGAAGCCCGCGCGGAACGGCATGGCCAGGAGATCGGCTTCTACAAAATTCGCGTGCGGCCCGAAGCGTCCCGCCAGCGCCTTGCGCGCATCCCGCACCATGTTGAGCGAAAGATCGAGCGCGACCACGCGCCCGCGCGGCAGACGGTTGAGCAGCTCGGCGGTCACGCGGCCGGTGCCGCAGCCGGCGTCGAGCACCGTTTCGTCGCCGCGCAGCTCCACCGTGCCCAGCAGCTCGCGGCCCCACTCCAGCTGTGGGCTCGATAGCCGCTGGTAGTTTGCCGAATCCCACTCAGTAGACATTTATTGATTTGGTGATTTGGTGATTTAGTGATTGCCCGATCGATCCAGCCAGTCGCGAAATCCGCCAAATCACCAAATAACTAAATCGCCCAATCCCTAAATGGCTTTTAGCGCCTGTTCCAGGTCGGCGATGATGTCGTCCACATCCTCGATGCCGACCGAGATGCGCACCATGCCGTCGGTGATCCCGATCTCCCGCCGTCCCTTTTCGCCCAGCGCAGCATGCGTCATCGTCGCCGGATGCGAGATCAGGGTCTCCACTCCGCCCAGCGATTCACCGAGCACGCACACCTCAAGCCGCGCCAGGAACCGCTTCGCGCTGCGCAGTGAGCCGGTCTCGAAGCTGATCATCGAGCCGAAGCCGCGCATCTGCCGCTTGGCGATCGCGTGCTGCGGATGGTCCGGCAGCCCCGGATAGAACACTTTCTTCACCTTCTTGTGACGGCTGAGGTAATCCGCCACCGCATTGCCATTCGCGTCGTGCTTCTGCATGCGCACTTCCAGCGTCTTCACGCCGCGCAGCACCAGCCAGCATTCGAACGGCGACATGATCGCCCCAACGGATTTTTGGATGAATGCCAGCTGCTCGGCCTGCTCCTTCTTCGTGCAGATGATCACGCCGCCCAGCCCGTCGGAATGTCCATTGAAGAATTTCGTGGTCGAGTGCACCACCATGTCGGCGCCCAGCGCGATCGGCTGCTGCAGGTACGCCGACGCGAACGTGTTATCCACGACGAGTTGCACGCCGCGCCGGTGGCAGACCTTTGCGATCGCCGCGATATCGCTCACCGCCATCAGCGGGTTCGTCGGCGTCTCGACGTAGCACAGCTTCGTGTTCTTCCGGATGGCGCGCTCCACGGCACTCGCGTCCGACGTGTCCACGTAACTGAACTGCAGTCCGTAGTCGCTCAGTATCTGGTTGAACAAGCGCGGCACGCCGCCGTACACATTGTGCGAGCAGATCAGGTGGTCGCCGCTCTTCATCAGCGTCGCCATCGCACTGATCGCCGCCATGCCCGAGGCGAACACCTTGGAGTCCACGCCGCCCTCGAGCGCGGCCAGGTTCTTCTCCAGCGCGGTGCGTGTGGGATTGGTGACACGCGCATACTCGTAGCCCTGGCGCGGCTTGCCGAGCTCATCCTGCGCGTACGTGGAGGTCGCATAGATCGGCACATTCACCGCGCCGGTCGCAGCATCCGGTTCCTGCCCATGGTGGATCGCGCGCGTCGCAAACCCGTGCTTGGACTTGTCAGCCATGATGTCGTGATTACTTTCCTTTGAAGATGCCCTTCGACATGTAACGCTCCGCGCCATCCGGGATCACCGTGACGACGCGCTTCCCCCGCCCGAGCCGGCGCGCCACCTGTAGCGCCGCATACACATTCGCGCCCGCGCTTGACCCGCCGAGGATGCCTTCTTTGCGTGCCAGTTCGAGCACCATACCGAACGCCTGCTCGTCGTTGACCATGATGATCTCGTCGGCCAGTGAGCCGTCGAATGTCTTCGGGATGAAGCTGGCGCCGATGCCTTCCACACGATGATCGCCGCGCGGTCCGCCACCTAGCACCGAGCCTTGCGTCTCGACTGCTGCCCTGAGGCATTGCGGCAGGCGTTCCTTCACGTAGCGCGCCACGCCGCTGAATGTGCCGCCGGTGCCGGCGCCGATCACGATGGCGTCGATACGGCCTTCCATCTGCTCAAAGATCTCCTCAGCGGTGGTCTCGTAGTGATACGCAGGATTGGCTGGGTTCTCGAATTGCGACGCCATGAAGGCGCCGGGGTGCTGGGCTTCGTACTCGATGGCGCGGTGAATCGCTCCCTGCATGCCCTCGGCGTCCGGAGTGCGCAGCACCTCGGCACCGAGGGCACGCATCACCATGACCTTTTCCTCCGAGAACTTCTCCGGCACGAAGAATACGACCTTGTAGCCCTTGTTCACGCCGATAAGCGCGAGCCCGATGCCGGTGTTCCCTGCCGTGGCTTCGACGATCGTTCCACTCGGCTTGAGCTTGCCCTCGCGTTCGGCGCGTTCCACGATGCCGGTGGCAGTGCGGTCCTTCACGCTTCCGCCCGGATTCAGGTATTCCAGCTTGGCAAAAACGTCGCCAGCATCAGCGGGCACGAGCCGCCGCAGGTGCAGCATGGGCGTCTGGCCGACCAGGTCGGTGATGCTCTCCGCGACGCGCGGCACAGTGGAAGCGACGCTCCTCATGGGGAAACTAATCAGACTACACGCGAGCCGCAGGTTTGCGCTACCCGCCGATGCGTTCGAGCACGTCGCGCGTCCGCTCGTTGCGCACGTTCCCCGTGTTGAGCGTGGACTTCGGCTCGAACAGCAGGATGTGCGCCTCCTCGGCGGCATAAGGCTGGTGCTCGACGCCGTGCGGCACGATGAAGAATTCGCCGGCGCGCAACTCGATGTCGCCCGAGCGCAGCCGCATCGTCATGCTGCCCTGCACCACGTGGAACATCTCGTCTTCCTGCTCGTGATGGTGCCAGACGAACTCGCCCTGGAATTTCACCAGCTTCACGTACTGCCCGTTCAGTTCGCCGGCAATGTGGGGTGACCAGTGTTCGGAAAAGCTGGCGAATGCGGCGTCGAGATTGACCTTCTTCATGACAAGCCCTCGTCATTGGACGTTGGTCCTTGGTCGTTGGCCGGGGCGGTTCAGGGTTCGCCAACGACCAAAGACCAAAGACCAACGACGCCTTACTTCTGGAAGAACATCTTCAACGCCATCGCTCCGAGCACGATGGCGAAACTCTTGCGAAGTGCAATAGGCGACAAATGCTGCGCCCACGTTCCGCCAAAGTAGCCGCCGACCGCGAATCCGATCGCCAGCAGGATGGCCCAACGCAGATCGACGTGGCCTGCTCGGTAGTACTGCATCACGGCGAAGATGCCGATGGGCGGCAGCAGCATCGCCAACGACGTTCCTTGCGCGGTGTGCTGGGTGAACTTGAACGCGTAAACCAGGATCGGTACCACGATCACGCCGCCGCCGATCCCGATAAACCCGGAGATCACGCCCACGACCACGCCGATCAGCAACGCCAGCACTATCGTCACGCCGCACCTCCACGGGGTCCCCGCCGCGCCCGGCTTTGGCGCGGTGGGGTTGGCAACCGCTAACGATAGCAGCCGTCGTTCCCGGTTCCCAGTTCTCAGTTCTCAGCGGGCCGGTCCGCGCAAAAGAATATCGGCCCACCGCTGTCCGGTGGGCCGACCTCAAGTTCTCCCGAAGTTCAGTTTGCCTTAGCGCCTTCCGCGGCCACCACCACCGCCGCCGAAGCCGCCACGGCCGCCGCGTCCGCGACCGCCGCGTCCACCGCGGCCGCCGCCCGGCCCACGACCACCACCCGGACCGCGTCCGCCACCGTCCTGCCGGCGTTGGCCGTCGCCACCCGAAGGCTGGTGCACGGGCTGCGCGTCGTCACGGTTGAAGTTCGGTTCGCCGTCGTCGAAGTCGCCGCCACCTTCAAACGTCACCGGCGCCGACCGCTCGCCGCCTTCGTGATGATGCTGGCCTTCATGCAGCTCGGCGCCGCCGATCTCCGGCTCGCTCGTGCCACCACCCATCTTCGCGCGCTGTTCTTTCAGGATCGCTTTGCGCGAAAGGCGGATGCGGTTGCCTTCGATGCTCAATACCTTGACGAGGATCTGGTCGCCTTCATTCAGCTCATCGCGCACGTCGCGAATGCGGTGCTCCGCCACTTCGCTGATGTGCAGCAGGCCGTCGGTGCCGGGGAAGATCTCGACGAACGCGCCGAAATCCGCCAGCCGCACGACTTTCCCGAGGTACGTCTTGCCGATCTCGGGCGTCGCGGTGATGTCGCCGATGATCTGCAGCGCCTTCGCCGCTGCCGCTTCGTCGGCGGAAGCAACGTGCACGCTGCCATCGTCCTCGACGTCGATCTTCACGCCCGTCTGCTCGATGATGCCGCGAATGACCTTGCCGCCCGGCCCGATCAGGTCGCGGATCTTGTCCACGGGGATCTTCAGCGCGTAGATGCGCGGAGCGTGCGGCGAGATCTTGGCGCGCGGCTCCGGCAGCGCTTCTTCCATCTTCGCCAGGATGTGCAACCGCCCGCGGCGCGCCTGCTCCATCGCCTCGCGCATGATGGCCATCGTGATGCCCGTGACCTTGATGTCCATCTGCAGCGCGGTGATGCCGTCGCGCGTGCCGGCGACCTTGAAGTCCATGTCACCGTAGTGGTCTTCCGCGCCCGCGATGTCGGTCAGGATGGCGTACTTATCGCCTTCCTTCACCAGGCCCATCGCTACGCCGGCGACCGGCGACTTCAGCGGAACGCCCGCATCCATCAGCGAGAGTGACCCGCCGCAGACGCTCGCCATCGACGACGAACCGTTCGATTCCAGAATGTCGGAGACGACGCGCATCGTGTACGGCCACGCGTCTTCAGTGGGCAGTACGGGCATGATGGCGCGCTCGGCGAGTGCACCGTGGCCGATCTCGCGCCGGCCGGCGCCGCGCATGAAGCCGACCTCGCCCACCGAGAACGGCGGGAAGTTGTAGTGCAGCATGAAGCGCTTCTTGGCTTCGCCCTCGAAGAGCTCGAGGCGCTGCACGTCGTCCGACGTGCCCAGCGTGGTGCTCACCAGCGCCTGCGTCTCGCCGCGGGTGAAGACGGCCGAGCCGTGGACGCGCGGCATGAGCCCCGTCTCGATCCAGATGTCGCGCACCTGGTCGAAGGCGCGGCCATCGGGACGGCGCTGCTTACCGAGCATGTCTTCGCGGAAGATGGTCTCCTTCAGCATGTCGTAATACTTGCTGACCTTCTCGCGCGCTTCCTTGTCGTCTTCCGGGATGGCGTTCTTCAGCTCATCCTTGATGGCCTTGACCTTGGCGTAGCTCTCGGCCTTGGGATACTTCTCGGTGTTCAGCGCATCGGCCAGGCGTGCGCCGACCTTGCTGCGCAAGTCGGCGAGATACGGTTCGTCGATCACCGGCGCGACGACCGTGCGCTTCGGCTTGCCGGCCCGGGAGCGCAGTTCGTTGATCGCATCGCAGATCTTCCTGATCTCGCCGTGGCCGAATTCGATGGCCTGGACGACCTGCTCTTCGCTGGCGCCATCGGCGCCGGCTTCGATCATCACGATGCCTTCGCTCGTGCCGACCACCATGATGTTGACCGCGCTCTCGCGCCGCTCCGCATAGGTGGGGTTCGCGATCATCTGGCCATTCACCAGGCCGACGCGCACCGCGCCGATCGGGCCGAGGAATGGGATGTCGCTCAGCGTGAGCGCCGCGCTGGCGGCGTTGATGCCGAGCACGTCGGGATCGTTCTCTTTGTCAGCGCTGAGGACGAAGGCGATGACCTGCGTCTCGTTGCGGAAGCCCTCGGCGAACATCGGCCGGATGGGCCGGTCGATCTGCCGGCACGTCAGCGTCTCGCGCTCGCTCATGCGGCCTTCGCGCTTGATGAAGCCGCCGGGAATGCGGCCGCCGGCGTAGGTGTACTCGCGGTAGTCCACGGTCAGGGGGAAGAAGTCGATGCCCTGGCGCGGCTCGAAATTGGCGACGGCACTGGCAAGAACGACGTTGTCGCCCATCCGCACCACGGCGGAGCCGTGCGCTTGCTTGGCGAGCTTGCCGGTCTCAAAACTTAGCGATTTTCCACCGGCGAGTGCTACTGAGATTGTCTGGGGTTCTGGCTTCATGGAACGGTAGATTCCTTTTCGCAGGAGTTACAGGGGGTCGGTCGCGCCGCACACCTGGACGAAGTTGGTGCGGTGGGAACAAATCGAGAGCGAGCAATACGCACCCGAGCGGCCTAAGCGCGCGGCCGGGCGAAGCACGAAGCTTCGCCGCGGCTACTTGCGGATGCCGTGCTTCTGGAGGACGTCTTTGTAACGCTCGGTGTCGTACTGCTTGAGGTAATCGAGCAAACGGCGACGCTTTTGGACCAGCATCAGCAGGCCGCGCCGCGAAGCGTGGTCCTTCTGGTGGGCCTTGAAATGCTCGTTAAGTTCGCCGATCCGCTCGCTGAGCAGCGCGATCTGGACTTCCGGGCTGCCCGTGTCCGTATCGTGCGTGCGGTTATTGGTGATTACGGTCTGCTTTCGCTCTCTCGCTAACACTACCGGGTAAGCTCCTGCTGCGTTATTCTCTCTAAGAGTCCTGTTGAGAATAACATGCGGGCCGGTTTTCTGCCAAATCACAGCCGATGCCCCAACCTCATCCAACCATCTGCCGTGATTTCTCGTCCCACTAGTGAGCTTTTTGCGCCCTTCGCTCGTCCCCATTTCTGCCCAGAAGGCGAGGAAGAACTGCTGTGCAGTGCCACTCCTGCGGACACGATAATCCGGATACCAACCACTTTTGCGGTATGTGTGGCGCCATTCAAGACCGTCGTCCGCGCGCTGCAAGCGGCACCGTGGTCTCGTTTCCACCGCGGGCCGAGAGTGAACCCGTCGCGTCCCGCGAGCCGATCCCCATCTCGGCGCCCATGTGGCACGAAGATCCTGACCTTCGGCCGGCGGTCGCGGCCGCAGGGAACACTGCCACCGCCGCACCTCCTCTTGGTCCCCCGCCGGCTCCGTACCTGAGCCTGCACGGCCCCTCGGTCCTCGGGCTGGATGATCCGCCGGATACCGATTATCTGTTCGAAGAAGAGCGCTCCGGGACGGCGCGGCGAGTCTTCTTGTGGCTCATCCTGCTGGTAGTCGCCGGTCTCTTCTATCTGCAATGGCGCGGCAATGGACAATTCGGCCTGCGCGCTGCCCTCAATGCCATCATGGATCAGAGCACCGCGCCGGCTGAGGTCAAGCCGTCTCCCGCTGTCCCCGCTGCCGAGACCGCCGCCGCCAAGCCCCAGGCCGACCACGCCAGCGAGCCAGCAGCGGCGCCCGTCGCGTCGGAAGATGCGGCGAACAAGGCTGACGCAAGCAAAGAAACAGAGAAAGCCGCGAGCCAGGAGAAAGAAGACGCCGCGGCCAGTGCGACCGCGCGTGAAAAGACTGAACTGCCTCCGGCCAAGAAACCCGAGGCAGCGCCGCCGGCAGCCGCCGCTGTGGCCACCGAGGAGCCCGAAGATACGCATCCACGCAAGCACACGGCGGCACACGCCGTTGACGCGAAGCCTGCGGAAGCTCCCGGCACCAAGCTCTACGCCCGCGGCGAGAGCTTCCTGTATGGCCGTGGTGTCACCAAGAGCTGCGATCAGGCGGTGGTCTACTTCCGCGCCGCGGCTGACGCCGGTTATTCCGCCGCCAGCAGCAAGCTGGGCGCAATGTACGCCACCGGCAATTGCGTGCCGCAAGACCGCGCGCAAGCCTATCGCTGGATGTCAAAGGCCGCGAGCGCAGAACCGGCGAACACCTACCTCGCGCGCAACCGCGACATGTTGTGGGAGCAGATGACCGCCGCGGAGCGCGCGCGGGCACGCTGAGCCGAAGCCTAGACAGCGACGCGCTGGCTTGACCGGATCTCTTCCTTACGGATCGTCAGCTTATCGATCAGGTCTTTGCGCACGTGATATCCCGTGCCCGCTTCTTGCGAAATGGCGATCGTCCCATCGGGGGCCACCTGGATCGCCGGCTCCACGATGTCCTCTTTCCAATAGCGCTTCGATGCCGACACATCGCCGGGCAGCGTGAAATTCGGCAGCGTGGAGAGCGCGATGTTCTGCGCGCGGCCGATGCCCGCTTCGAGCATTCCGCCGCACCATACGGGTACCTTCGCGCGTTGCGCCACATCGTGGACCTTGATCGCCTCGCTGAAACCGCCGACGCGACCGACCTTGATGTTGACGATGCGGCATGCGCCGACTTCGATCGCCGCCTCCGCATCGCGCGCGTTGCGGATGGCCTCGTCGAGGCAGATATCTGTCTTCAGCTGCTTCTGCAGGCGCGCATGCAGGTAGAAATCGTCGTGCCACAGCGGCTGCTCGATCATCAGCAGCTGGAACCGGTCGAACGTCTTCAGGTGCTCCGCGTCATCCAGCGTGTAGGCCGAGTTGGCATCGCATGACAGCAGGATGCCGGGCCAGCGCGCACGGATCTTCTCCAGCACATTCACGTCCCAGCCGGGCTTCACCTTGATCTTGATGCGCTGATAGCCAGCCGCCAGTTCGGTTGCTACCTTGTCGAGCAACTGCTCGTGCGAATCCTGGATGCCGATCGAGACGCCACACGCGATCTTCGTCCGCGTACCGCCCAGCAGCTTCCACAACGGAGTCTTCTTGGCGACAGACTCGGCAGTCCACAGTGCATTTTCCAGCGCCGCCTTCGCCATGCGATGGCCGCGGACTTGCGCGAACAGCGGGGCGCAATCGGCGCCGCGCTCGATGCGCTTGCCCGCCAGCGCCGGGCCGAGATACTGCGTGATGCAGTACCAGGCCGTCTCAATGCTTTCGTCGCTGTAAAACGGATTCTCGCCGGCAACGCACTCGCCCCACGCCGTCAGGCCTTCACCTTGCAATTCCACCAGCAGGATGTGGCGCTCCGTGGTGCGGCCAAAGCTGGTCTCGAAGAAGTGGACCAGCGGCATACGGATCTCGCGCAGCGTGATGGCTTCGATCTTCATAGGACAATAAGAGTCCGCCGCCTGTGCGGCGTCTAGTTACGCTTGTAACGGGGGTTCGATTGCCTGTTTTACCCCGCTAAGACGCAGCAAGCAAGCTATTCAGCGGCGTAGCTCCACGCTTCATCCCACCGCCCGACGAGGAACTTGCCGTTGCCCTTGTCGTCGAACTGATACTCCAAGGCTGCCAGTCCACGCTGGAAGGCATTCAGGAACGACTCGCGATTCCGGCCCTGCACCTCAGCCGCCTTGCCGCGCGTCGCCGGATCTGCCTTCCATGCGTAGATCTCTGCCGGCACGTCGAGCGCAACCTCCACTCTCACCTGCGGCGCTTTGTTCTGGTCGAGCAATTCCACTACGCGCCGCGACTTCAGCCACCACTCCGCCACCAGCCGGTCGGTCGGCAGCCCGCCCTGCAGCGGCGACGACGATACCCCGTACTGATTGATGTTGTAGCGCCGCGCGATCGCGCCCAGCCGGTGCAGGTTGAGGAACGCGTTCTTGATCTCCAGCGGATCGAACGTCCACTCCATCAGCTCGAACCCGCGCACTAGCGCATCGTCGCGCTGCGCTATCTTCATTTTTCGTCCGAGACCCAGGTTGCGATACTGCTCCCGCACCGCCAGCATGTGCGAGTGCAAATAAGGTTTGCCCGCGCGATTACCGGGAATGGAGAGCGCGAACCCGATCAGCTGGTCGCTGTCGAAACTGCCGATGATCTGCCCGCCGATCTTCTCCGCCACGATGAACATGCGCAGCGGGATCAGGTCGGCATCGGAGAAATTCCAGACCTCTTTCTGCATCTCGACGCACGCACGGAACTCGTCGATGCCCTGGCAATGGCGCACCACGATACTCGAGGGCGTCACCGGGTTTCCTGAGTCCGTTCTTGTTGTTTGGCCTGCTGCCATAGGGATTCCAGTTCGTCTAGCTTCGCGTCGGCCGGCGTGCGCCCTGCCGCAGCCAATCTCTGTTCGACCCACTGAAAGCGCCGCTTGAACTTGCGATTCGTCTGGCGCAGCGCCGATTCCGGGTCGAGCGCAAGATAGCGCGCCACGTTCACCAGCGTAAAGAGGAGATCGCCAACCTCATCCTCCAGCCGATGCCGCAGCTCCTCCGGCATCACTTCGCCGCGTGCGCCCGCAACGCCGCGACCAGCCGGCGGCCCGATCTCCCGCGGATGCTGCTGCAACTCGCCGCGCAACTCCGCGGTCTCCTCCGTCAGCTTGTCAAAGAGTCCCTCGAGCTGTGGCCACTCGAACCCGACGTGCGCCGCGCGCGAGCTCAGCTTGTGCGCCTCCAGCAGCGCCGGCATCGCCGACGATATTCCCGCCAGCACCGACTTCGGCTCCTCTTCATCCTTCGCCGACTTGCCACCGCCCACCGCAAGTCGCTTCTTCTTCTCTTCCGCCTTCAGCGCTTCCCAGTTGCGCACTACTTCACCCGGCGTATCGGCCTTCGCGTCGCCGAACACGTGCGGATGCCGGTCCACCAGCTTGGTCGACAGCCGCTCGATCACGTCATCGATGGAAAAGTGCCCGGCTTCCTGTGCCATCTCGGCGTAGAAGAGCACTTGCAGGAGAAGATCGCCGAGCTCGCCCGCCAACTCTGGCCAATCGCGCTTGTCGATCGCTTCCAGGACCTCGTACGTCTCTTCCAGCGTGTATGGCTTGATGGAATCGAACGTCTGCTCGCGGTCCCACGGACACCCGCCCGGCGCACGCAACCGATGCATGATCTGGACCGCGCGCTCGAAACGTGAACCGGTGGACATAACCCTAATTTACTTGATTGCCATTCCTGCTTCTCTTGGTTGTCATCCTGAGCGAAGCGAAGGATCTGCTTTTCAATGACCCGATGATTCAATGACTCAATTGTCTTGCGATCCACTCGCCTACTTCCCGCGTCCCCATCGTCCCGCCGACATCCTGCGTCGTCTTCTTCTCGCGCACCGCGGCCAGGACCGCCGCGTTCAGCCGTGCCGCGTGCTCTTTGAGCCCGAGATGATCGAGCATCATCGCAGCCGTCAGGATCGCGCCCATCGGATTCGCGACGTTCTTCCCGGCTAGAGGTGGCGCCGAGCCGTGCACCGGCTCGAACATCGACGTACGGCCCGGATGGATGTTCCCGCTCGCCGCCATGCCGAGCCCACCCTGCAGCGCCGCGGCGAGGTCGGTGATGATGTCGCCGAACATGTTGTTCGTCACGATCACGTCGAACTGCTGCGGCTCGCGCACCATCGCCAGACACAGCGCGTCGATGTACATGTGTGACGCGGCGATACCCGGATACTCGGCCGCGACTTCCTGGAACGTCCGCTGCCACAACCCGCCGGCGTACGTCATGACATTCGACTTGTCGGACATCAGGACTTTTTTCTTGCCCGTTGCCTTGGCCAGCTCGAATGCGTAGCGGACCACGCGCTCCACGCCCTTGCGCGTGTGGAATTCTTCCTGCGTCGCGCGCTCGTCCGCTGTACCCTTCGCCGTCACGCCGCCGCTGTCGCGATACGGCCCTTCGGTGTTCTCACGCACCACGACGAAATCGATCTGCTCCGCGCGCACGTGCTTCAGCGGATTCAACGACTCATCGAGGCACCGCACCAGGCGCACGTTCGCGTACAGGTCCATCTCGAACCGCATGCCGAGCAGGATCTCTTTCGCGTGGATGTTCGTCTTGACGCGCGGATCACCGAAGGCGCCGAGGAGGATGGCGTCGAAATCGCGCGCCAGCAGCTCGAATCCGCCGGCCGGCATGGTGACGCCGTCGCGCAGGTAGCGGTCCGCGCCCCAGTCGAAATGCGTGAACGCCAGCGGCGCACCGCTTGCTTCGAGCACGCGCACCGCCTCGGCGATCACTTCCTTGCCGATGCCGTCGCCCGGCGCGACCGCAATCCGCTTCTTTTCCTGCGCCACGCGCAACAGGGTAGCAGAGCGCCGTCGTGAGTCGTGGGAGCGTTGTTTATAATCGAATGTTTGTGATGTCTGCGACTACGCTCTCAGAACGCTTCGCCGCCGCCGGCGCACAGTTCGGCGAGTACTGTGGCACGCGCACGCCGGCGCACTTCGGTGATGCCGACGTCGACTTCCGCACGCTGCACGAAGGCTCCAGCGTCTTCGACCTTTCGTGGAAGCGCCGCCTGCGCGTCACCGGCGACGACCGTGTCCGCTGGCTCAACGGCATGGTCACGAACAACATTCGCGACCTCGCCCCTGGGCGCGGCGTCTACGCGTTCCTGCTGACGGCGCAAGGACGTATTCAGGGCGACATGTACTGCTTCCATGCCGGCGATGCGCTGATCATCGAGAGCGACGCGGCCCAAATGCCGCGCCTGCGCGAGCTGCTCGAGAAATACATCATCATGGATGACGTTACGCTCAGTGACGATCCGCGCGTCGCCATCGGAATCGCCGGTCGAGGCTGCGCTGCAACTCTTGCTGCACTCAACATTCCCGCCGGCATGCAGCCCGCCGAGCAACGCACGCTCGCGCTGCCATCAGGCGCAACTGCCGAAGTTGTTTGCACCGACGCCACAATTCCCGGCTACAAGCTCTGGCTCGACGCGAGTGACGTTGCCTCGGTCTGGGATACCGCCATTCAGTCCAACGCGCGCCCCACCGGTTACGAAGCACTCGAATTGCACCGCATCTACGAAGGCCGGCCACGCTTTGGTAGCGACATCACGGATCGCGACCTCCCGCAGGAAACCGCGCAAGATCGCGCGCTCAACTTCAACAAGGGCTGTTATATCGGGCAGGAGATCGTGGAGCGCATCCGCGCGCGTGGCGCGGTGCATCGCGTGTTCACGTCGTTCGTCGTGGATGGCCCGCCGCCGGCCACCGGAACGAAGATCCTGGCCGACGAGAAGGAAGTCGGCGAAGTGACGTGCTCGGCTCGCATCCCGCTGCCCGTCAATGAGACGCGTGCCCTCGGCTACATTCGCCGCGAAGCGCTGGGTGCGCAGCTTACAATCGGCGGCGCGCATGCCCGGCCGCTGACCGCACGGGAGCCCGCGCTCGCGAAGTGATCGACATCTATGGTTGAGAAGAACAAAGAGTCCGAGATCAAAGTCACCGACCGTCGCCTGTTCAATGCCGAAGGCGAGCTCCGTCCGGAAGCGACCGACGAGGAAACATCTTTCGACCTCCCGCCGCTCCCTGATCCCATCAGGCCCCATATGGCGGTCGCGGAGAGCATCCCACCCGGCGCCGAGCGCCAGCCTCCGCCGCTGCCCACGGAGGCCGAGCAGCAGGCGAGCCGCGAGGCATTCCATGCCGCCGGCCATACGGTCGACCAGGCCGTGCGCGATGCGCTTGGTCCCGAGAACGCGCAGCAACGGGTCGAGATCAGTTTCGAGGGCTTCGTCGCCTCGCTCTACATGTCGGCGATGTTCCAGCTCGGCCTGCTGCACGAGCAAGGCCAGCGGCCGCAGGTGGACTTGGTCGGCGCGCGCCACACCATCGACACCATCTCGATGCTAGAGGAAAAGACGCGCGGCAATCTCAGCGACAACGAGAAAGCCATCGTGCAGGACTGCCTGTTCCGCCTGCGCATGGCGTTCGTCGAGCTGACGAACGCGCTCACGCGCCCGCCCGCCGATGCCGTCCCTCCTGGAAGCGCGAAGAAATGAAGGCGCGCCTGACGGTGCTGGGTAGCGGCACGTCCATGGGCGTGCCGACCATCGGCTGCGACTGCGCCGTCTGCCGCTCCACCGATCCGCACGATCGCCGCACGCGCCCGTCGGTGCTTGTCGAGTACAACGATCGCGTCGTGCTCATCGACACTACGCCCGATTTTCGCGAGCAGGCCATCCGCGCCGGCCTCCGCCGCCTCGACGCCGTGCTCTACACCCACGGCCACGCCGACCACATCCTCGGACTCGACGACCTGCGCCCGCTCAGCTTCCATCGCGAAGGCCGCATCCCGCTCTATGCGTTCGACCACACCATCCCGACGCTGCGTCAGATGTTCCGCTACATCTTCGAAGCCGATTACAAATTCGGCGGCCTGGCGCAAGTCGAGATCATGCGCATCAACGGCAGCGCCCCCGTCGAACTCTTCGGCGCGCGCTTCGAGCCCATCCCCGTCTTGCACGGCGACGTGGAGATCCACGGCTATCGCTTCGGCAGCGCGGCCTATCTCACCGACTTCAGCGACATCCCGGCGTCATCGCGCGAGCGCCTGCGCGGCCTCGACATCCTCTTTCTCGACGCGCTGCGCCACAAGCCACACCCAACGCACTCCACGCTCGAGAATTCCGTGAAGATCGCCGAGGAGCTGCAGCCGCGCCGCACGTTCTTTACCCACATTTCGCACGACCTGCCGCATGCCGCGACGAACGCCGCGCTGCCTCCGAACGTGCGGTTGGCACATGACGGATTGCAGCTGGAGTTTGAGATATGAACCGCGCCCTATTCTGTTTGTCATCCCGAGCGAAGCGAGGGATCTGCTTTTTGTCCGCGGAAAGCAGATCCCTCCGCCAACTTAAGGCCTCGGGATGACAAACAAGGACCTGCTTCGTGGCTTCGTGCCTTCGTGGTGGACTTGCGAATGAAAGTTTTTCACAAACTCGACGAAGTCCCCGCCGGCTTCGGCCCCACGGTCCTGACGGTCGGGAACTTCGACGGTGTGCACCTGGCGCACCGGGCGGTGCTGCGCGCCATCGCCGAGCGCGCGCGCCAGACTGGCGCGAAGTCGCTCGCCGTCACGTTCGACCCGCATCCTATCCGCATCTTGCGGCCCGACGCGGCGCCGCCGCTGCTTACGCCGACCGATCGCAAGCTCGCGCTCCTCGCGAGCACGGGCATTGACGCCGTGCTCGTGCTTCCCTTCTCGCGCGACCTGTCACTGCTCACGCCGCGCGAATTCGCCGAGCTCCTGGCGAAGCGCCTGCATGCCCGTGAGGTCCACGAAGGCTTCAACTTCCGCTTTGGCCGCGATGCGCGCGGCGACGCCGCAGCCCTTGAGGGCTTCGGTCGCGAACTCGGCTTCGATGTGAAGGTCTATCCCGAGATGCGCATCCGCGGCGACATCGTTTCCAGTTCGCGTGTGCGCGAACTGTTACGCCAGGGACGCGTAACGCGCGCCCACCGTCTGCTCGGCCGCTGGTTCAGCGTGGTCGCGGTGCCCGGCCGCGGCCGCGGTTACGGCCACAAGTACACCGTCCCCACCATCAACCTCAGCCGCTATGCCGAACTGGTACCGCAAGACGGCGTGTACGTCACCTGCACGCGCGTCGGCGGCGAGCAGTTCCAGTCGGTCACCAACGTCGGGAATCGTCCGACGTTCGGCGCCGATTCCTTCGCCATCGAATCGCACCTGCTGAACTTCCATCCCATCGACGTCACCGCCGAGACGGAAGTTGAGATCTCTTTCCTCTACCGCCTGCGCGCGGAGATCAAGTTCCCCAGTGTGGAGGCGCTGCGCGAGCAGATCGCGCACGACGTGAAGCGCGCCCGCCATTACTTCCGCCTTTGCGAACCGAATGAAGCGTTGGGTGCCCCATCCTGAGCGCCTGCTTTTGGCGCGAAGGGTGGGTATACGCGCTACGGTAGAATCGCGACGCTCTCATGTCGGCCCCGATTCCATTCAGCCTGCTTCGCGCTACCCCTGCGCAGCGACGCACGCTCGTCGCCGCCGCCCTCGGCTGGATGCTCGACGCCTTCGACGTCATGCTCTACGCGCTCGTGCTCACGCACATCATGCGCGACCTCGGCATGTCGAAACCCATCGGCGGCCTACTGGGCACGTTCACGCTGCTCGCCTCCGGCATCGGCGGCGTCCTGTTCGGTTACGTAGCCGACCGCATCGGCCGCACGCGCGCCTTGATGCTCAGCATCCTTACTTATTCCATCTGTTCGTTCGCTTCGGGACTGGCGACCTCAATCGCGGTGCTCGCGGTCGTGCGCTTCATCCTTGGTCTCGGCATGGGCGGCGAGTGGAACACGGGCGCCACCCTCGTCGCCGAGACGTGGCCCACCGAACTGCGCGCGCGCGCCATCGCCGTGGTGCAAAGCTCGTGGGCGGTCGGCTATGCGTTCGCGGCGCTGGTCGCCTGGGCCGTGCTGCGCTGGACGAACAACTGGCGCATGGTGTTTTTCGTCGGTGTGCTGCCCGCGCTCGTCACGCTCTGGATACGCAGCGACGTGCCGGAATCGGAGATGTGGCGCGAGCGCCAAAGCGCCGCGCAGAACAGCGCACCGACCATCACGTTTGGCGAGCTCTTCACCGGCCGCTGGGCCAAGCCGACTTTCGCCCTGCTCTTCATGAACTTCTTCGGCATGTTCGGCTGGTGGGGGCTGTTCACCTGGATCCCGACTTTTCTCTCCGCGCCGCCCTCCGAAGGCGGACGCGGCCTCAGCTCCACCCAGATGACGCTGCTGCTCGTCATCATCAACCTCGCCGGCATGTTTCCCGGCTATGCGACTTTCGGCTGGATGGCCGACTGGCTCGGCCGCCGCCGCGCCGTCATCCTCTACACGCTCGCCGCTGCCGCGCTCGTGCCGCTCTACGCCACCGTGACTTCGCCGCTCATGCTCGTCGTCTTCGGCTCGCCGCTGGCCTTCTTCGGGACGGGATTTTTCTCCGGCTCGGGCATCATGGGCAGTGAGATCTTTCCGACGAGCGTGCGCGCCCGTGCTCTCGGCTTCACCTACAACGGCGCCCGCACCCTGAGCGCCGTCGCCACCTACGCCATCGGTCTCGCCGCGTCACGCGTTGGCCTGGCGCGCGCTTTCCTGCTCTGCGGCGTCGCGTATTTCCTGTCATCGCTCGCCGCCACGCAGATCCCCGAGACACGCGGCAAACAGCTGGAGTGACTCCGCCTCACTCTCTCTTGTTTGTCATCCCGAGTCCCGAGGCTTCGGGGCGAGGGATCTGCTTTTCAATGACGCAATGGCCCGATGACTCAATCACTCAATCCTTCTTCTGCACCCATATCGTCGCCGCTATCACGATCGCTACGCCGACGCTCTGCAGTACCGTGATCCCCTCGCCCAGCGTGATCGCCGCCGCGAAGATGGCGAATATCGGCTCCAGGCAGCTGGTCACGATCGCGCGCGTCGCGTCCAGGTATTGCAGGCCGGAGAAGTACAGCGAATAGCCGAGCAGCATGGAGAGCAACGCGAAGCTGACGATGAATCCCCACTGCTGCGCGTTATAGTGCGCCGCGACCACGCGCCACGGCGGATTTACCACCGTCCACACCAGCGACGCCCCGATCATCGCGTACAGAAAGACCGTCCACCGCTCCTGCCGTTCGAGCAGCGCGCTGCCCATCACGTTGTAGAAGGAGAACGCGGCCGCCGCGCCCAACGCCGCGAGCACGCCGATCGGGTTCGCATCCAACCCTGTCGTCTTGAGTCCGATCGCCAGCGCGCACCCGACAAAGGCCAGCAACACCGCGCCCACACGCGTCAGCGTGGGGCGCTGCTTGCCGGTGCTCACCATGTAGGTGAGGACCATCATCGGCGAGAGGTATTGGATCGTGATCGCCACCGCGATGGTCGTCTTGGTGATGGCGACGTAATAGAAATAGTTCGACGCGGTGATTCCGGCCGCGCCCGTGATGACCGCGCGGATCATGTCACCACGCGGCAGCGTCAACCCACGCAGCTCCCGCCGTGCCAGCAGTACCGGAGCGAGCACCAGTAGCGTGACCGTCACACGCGCCTGCGACAGCACCAGCGCATCGAGTTGCGACGCGTTCGCCGCCGGCAGCAGCCGGCCGGTGAATACGGCCCGGGCAAGCAACGAGGAGACAACGAAGCACAACGTCGCGCCGGCGATGTAGAAGTACCCGCGGACGGGATGGCGCACACGTGCTGTGGCGGCCTCCGCCATCCCGCTAAGCTAATCGCAGCGCGTGCTGCCGTCGAGAGCTTGTTATGGTGCTCCTACCGCGATCGTTCCGATGTTCGCCACGGTGCCGCCCTTGGTCATCGTCGGGACCGCATTGATGTAGAGCACCACGCCGGCTTCCGGCGCACGTGCTTCCTGCACCGTCTTGCCGAAGAAATCGGTGATCGTGCCGAGCTTCGTTCCCTTCGCGACGTAGACACCGCGATCGACCGCCGGATAAAAGATGCCGCCACTATCGCCCGTCACGCTCAGGACCTTCTCGATCCATACCGGATTCTCCACCGCCCGCGCCGGCCGGCTGAGCATCTTCAGGTACGACATCACACCCAGGCAGCCATCCACGAGCGCTTGCACGTCGTCGGTGTCAACGCGCCCCGCGCGCCCCGCTTCGGCAGTGATCGAGGCTTTCCCGCGCAGGCTCGCCGTCGTTTCCAGGTATCGCGAAGCATTCGCATCGCGCGGCCGGTCCTTCGAGATGATGATCGTGTCCAGCCCGAACGCCAGCACCATGCCGCGTGACACCGCATCCTGCTGCGCGTTCCCCGTCGGCGCCCAATAAGAATAAGGACGCAGGTTCTCATCGAGATCGCCGCCGTGCAGGTCGATCAGGTGGTCAGCCTGCTCGACCACCTGCTTCGTCATCAGGTACGAGGCGCGCTCCGTCTGCGTGCCCTGCATGTTGCCGGGATAAAAACGATTCATGCTCTTGTTGTCCACCGGATTCACGTGCGGCACCTTCTGCTCGAACGACGCGAGATTCACCAACGGAACGAGAATGACGCTGCCCGCGATCTCCTTGGGGTCGAGCGCCCCGATCAGCTTTTCGACCGCAATGATTGACGCGTACTCCGTGCCGTGCGCGCCCGAGACGACCGCCAGTACCGGACCCGGCTTTGCGCCGTTCACCACGATGACGGGGATATTCGTCGCCGCATCCGAGCCCGCCGGCACCGCGATCACGCCGGTGGCCGTCGTGCCACGTCGCGCGCTAGCGGTCCCGACCGTGAGGGTCGCGTGCGGATCAGCTTGAGAAAAAGCGAACGAGGAGATCAGCAGAAAGAAGAAAGCGCGCATCGGCAGCCTCCTGACACGCGCAGCAGGATAGTCGCCGCGTCAAGCCTCGTCGAGTTGTATCTCGTACGTGATCTTCGCCGTCTTGCTCAGCATGCCTGCGACGGAACAGTACTTTGTCTCCGAAAGCCGCACAGCATCTTCCACCGCCTTGCGCGCCACCTTCCCGCCGACGCGGTACACCAGATGAATCTTCACGTACACCGTTGGCGGCTCAGCCGCGCGCTCGCCTTCGGCGCTGACTTCTACCCGCGTGAACGGCTCGCGCTTCTTGCGCAGGATGTCGACCACATCCGTTGCGGTGCACGCGCACAGCCCGATCAGCACCAATTCCATGGGCCCAGTCGCCGAGTTGCGCTCGCGGTCCGAATCGATCGCGATCGTGTGGCCGCTGCTAGCCTTGCCGGAAAAACTCAAACCATCTCGCCAGGTCGCGCGCGCCGTGACCGATTTTTTCATTTTGGCATTTGACATTTTTTCATTGCCCACCCTGCCCTGCCGCAGCACGTAATGTGTTTTGCGAAGCGGCAAAGATTGCCAATAATTCCTGGGCTTCCTGGACGACCGGCTGCAGCTTTTCTAGCGGTACAACACCCGACTTGATCAGCAGCTCAAGCCAATAGACACACTCGTCGGCCTCTTCCACTACGATCCCGATCTTGGCAGCAAATTCAGCCCGTGAGCGCCCACGACAAGCGGCGCGATAATTCGCACCGACGGAGGTGCCGGCGCGCAGGAGCTGACGCCCGATCACACGCGCTTCCTCGGAGCGCGGAAGCGACCGGAACACCCGAATGATTTCCAACGCAAATCGTTGGCTGCGGTCCTTGAGCTGCGCTGCGCGATCCAACGTCATAGGCTGTGGACTCTAAATGACAAAATGAGAACTGCACAAATCTCAAAATCCTAGCGTCGGTTGTCGGTTTGCGGTTCCGGATGGATCAGCACTTTGAAGATCTCGGGGAGCGCTTGCTTGAAGCGCGCCTCGAGCGCCGTCTGGATGTCGTGCACGCGCGTGAGCGCGAGCGTGTCGGGCATCGTGCAGTGACACGAGAGGTATAACCGGTCGCGCACATTCTTCAGGACAATGTCATGCACATCAAGAATTTCGGGGAATTCCTTCACAATATGCTTTAACCGCGTCTCGAGCCCGCGTCGCTGTAGCTGATCGCCCGCCTCGATGGTCGCCGGTTCGCTCTCGATGTGCGTCAGGATCGACGAGATCTCCGGCACCTCTTCCCTCATTTGCGTCTCCAACGTCGTCACGCGGTCGTGTGCCTGCTTCAGCGAGAGGTTCTCGTCGAGCTCGAGGTGCTGCTCCACGTGCAGGCGCCCGCCGAGGTCCTGCACGCTGACGTCGTGCACCGTCATATTGTTCTGCATGGCGACACCGCGGATGCGGTCAAAGATGTTCTCTTCGCCGGGCGCGCGCGGCATCGAGTGGACCATCACGTCCGCCTCCGGCAGCACCTGCCGCACCGCGGTGCTCACTTCTTCGACCACTTGTTCCGAGCGCTGGAACGTCACGTTGCGTCGCAGAGCGATGGCGAGATCGGCAAAGTAAAGGTTGCCGGCACGCCGGATGCGCACGCGGTCCACCGCGAGCACGCCTTCCACGTTCTCCACCGCCGCGATGATGCGTGCGCGCTCGCCGGCGGGAGCGGCGTCCAGCAGCGCATCGATCGTTTGCCGTGCGAGCCGCGAACTCACATAGACGGTAGCGCCGGCCACGAAGAGCGCGGCGATCGGGTCAGCTTGCAGCAGCCAAGGCAGTTCGAACCGCTGACCAAGCAGAACGAACAACAGTCCCAGGACGACGACCGCGCTCGACCACACATCGGTGCTGAAGTGCAGCGCGTCGGCTTCCAGCGCCTGGCTCTCATACTTCAGGGCGACGCGCCGCAGCGCGCGCGAGCGCCACACATCGAGCGCGATGGAGAAGAACAGCACCGCGAAGGCGGCCACCGTCGGGTCCACGCGGTGCGCCTCCAGATGCAGCAAACGGCGGACCGCCTCCGCCACGATCCATATGCAAGTCAGCAAGAGCAGGCCGGTCTCGATGAACGCCGAAAAATTCTCGACCTTGCCGTGTCCGTACTGGTGCTCCGCGTCGGCCGGCTTGT
>CAYWSH010000031.1:0-27929 GCA_964460655.1 uncultured Terriglobales bacterium
TCGTCCCAGTGCCGCCCGCCGAGCGCGGTGTTCTGTGGCTGGAACGTCCACGGGATGAACGCCGTGAACCCGCCCGTCTCTTCCTGCAGGTCGTAGACCACCTGAAAGTGATTAATGCGCTGCTCCAGCGACTCGCCTACGCCGAACATCATGGTCGCCGTAGTTCGCATGCCGAGCTGGTGCGCCGTGCGGTGCACGTGCACCCAGTCCTGCGTCAGGCATTTCAGGCGCGCGATGCGGTGGCGTACTTCGTCGTCGAGGATCTCGGCGCCGCCGCCGGGGATGGAATCGAGCCCGGCATCGCGCAGCCGCATGATGGTGTCGCGCACGCTGATGCCGTTCAGCTCGGCGAAGTGCAGGATCTCCGATGCCGAAAAGCAGTGCAGATGGACGCGCGGAAAACGCTGCTTGATGCCGCGCAGCATCGCTTCATACCAGTCGAGCTTCAGGTCGGGATGCAGACCGCCCTGCATCAGCACACCGGTTCCGCCGAGTTCCACTGTCTCGCGGATCTTCTCGTAGATGGTGTCGAAATCGAGCGTGTAGCCCTTGGCACGGCCGGGCCCCTTCACCGGCGCGTAGAACGCGCAGAAGGTGCAGTACTCGGTGCAAAAGTTCGTGTAGTTGATGTTGCGGTCGATGATGTAGCTCACCACCCCGTCAGGATGCAGGCGGCGGCGCACCGCGTCGGCTTCCATCCCGATGCCGATCAGGTCATCGGAGCGGAACAAGTCGAGCGCCTGCTGGCGAGTGAACGACATCGCTACGATTCTACCAATCCCGGCCACTTAATCCGTTGACTTACGGGCCTTTTCCGCACAGACTACCGGCCTTCCTCCCCGGAGCCGCGAATTCCATCGTCTGCCTGACGCTGCGGAGAAGCGCCGAATGCGAAGTGTGTCCCGAACGTTGTGGGCCCTGGCGGTGGCGCTTGTCGCGTCGCGGGCGCCGGCCCAGACGATCACCACGATCGCGGGCAACGGAGTCCCTGCATTCGCCGGCGACAACGCCCAGGCGACCGCGGCCTCGCTGAACGGCTTGCAGGGCGTTGCGGTCGACACCAACGGCAATGTGTACATCGCCGATACGCAGAACCACCGCGTGCGGCGTGTGGCGTCCAACGGCGTCATCACGACCTTTGCCGGCACGGGCGTCCAGGGCTTCAGCGGCGACAATGGCCCAGCCACCGCCGCGCAGCTCGGCCTGCCCACCGGCGTCACCGTGGACAGTGCGGGCAATCTCTACATCTCCGACGTCGGCAACAGCCGCGTGCGCCGTGTGGCCGCGGGCACGGGGATCATCACCACGGTGGCCGGTAACGGGACCAACGGATTCAGCGGCGATAACGGCCCGGCGACTGCGGCCTCGCTTTCGAATCCTACCGGCACGGCCGTGGATGGTACGGGCAATCTCTATATCGCCGACTACTTGAACAAGCGCGTGCGTCGCGTGGCGGCGGGCACCGGGATCATCACGACGATCGCCGGGAATGGCAATACGGGCTTCAGCGGCGACAACGGTCCCGCTACGTCCGCGTCGATCTACGGCGTCTACAGCATCGCGCTCGACAATGCCGGCAACCTGCTGATCGCCGACACCTTCAACCTGCGCATCCGGCGCGTGAACCTGGCTAGCGGCATCATCACCACCATTGCCGGAAACGGTGGCTGTTGCTTCAGCGGTGATAACGGTCCGGCCACGTCGGCCAGCTTCAGCAATCCGGTCGGCGTCGTGGTGGACGCTGCCAACAACGTCTACCTGGCGGACGTGAGCAGTCGCGTACGACGCATCAGCGCCGCGACCGGCATCATCACCACCGTGGCGGGCGCCGGCGGCAGCGGATACATCGGCGACAACGGCCCCGCGACCGCCGCCCAGTTCGACGCCAAGGGCATCGCCCTCAATAGCGCCGGCAACCTGTATATCGGCGACAGCAGTAACAACCGCGTGCGGCGCGTGGCCCTCGCGGCAGCGAGCAACGGCCTGGTGCAGGCAGCGCCCAGCACGCTGGATTTCGGCACACTCTTCGTCGGCGCCACGGGCAGTAGCCTGTACGTCGCCTTCACGAATGGGACCGCGGGCGCGGTGGTGATCAACAGCTTTACCCTCAGCGCCGACTTCGCCACCCAGGCGCCCGCGAGCAATGCCTGCACCAACGGCTTATCGGTGGCGGCGGGTGCCACGTGTTACTTCTTGCTGCGCTTCAATCCGGCAGGCACGGGCACACGCAACGGTACGCTCACCGTGAATCACAGCGGCGCAGGCAGTCCCGTGGCCGTCTCGTTGACGGGAAACGCTCTCGCCGCGAGCGCGCAATGCGCCGCGGGCTCCGTGACCTGCGATCTGCTCATCGCCACCATCGCCGGTTCAGGCACGAACGGCTTCAGCGGCGACAATGGGCCGTCTACAGCGGCGGCGATGAAATCGCCGAACGCGGTCGCCGTCGACAACGCCGGCAACTTCTACATCGCTGACCGGGGCAACTCTCGCATCCGCAAAGTAAGCGCGATCACGGGCGTGATCACCACCGTGGCTGGCGGCGGCGCGTCGCCGATCGGTACCGTGGGCGTGCCGGCAACCTCCGTCCAGCTCTACTACCCGCAGGGCGTGGCGGTCGATTCCGCCGGCAATATCTACATCGCCGATCCACTCGACTATCGCGTGCGCAAGGTGGTGGCCGCGACCGGACTTATCACGACCATTGCCGGCACCGGCACGCAAGGTTACAGCGGCGACGGTGGCCCCGGGCCGCAGGCCAAGGTGAGCTATCCGTACGGGCTCGCCGTAGACAGTGCCGGCAATGTCTACATCAGTGACATCAACCTGATGTGCGTGCGCCGGGTGGATACGCTGGGCGTCATTACAACGTTCGCCGGCATTTGTGGCAGCGGCCAGAACTACGGAGGTGACGGCGGTCCCGCCACGGCAGCGCGATTGAACATCCCGCAGGGTCTCGCCACGGACAGTAGCAACAATCTGTACATCACCGATTCGTTCAACGGCCTGGTCCGGCGGGTGAGTGCGACGACCGGCATCATCACGCGCTTCGCCGGCCAACTCGTCGCTCCGGGCTTCGCCGGCGATGGCGGCGCCGCCCTCTCCGCCACGCTGAACACACCTACGGGCGTTGCGGTGGACCGTGCGGGCAACGTGTTCATCGCCGATACCGCCAACCATCGCGTGCGCAGAGTGGATGCTGCGACCGGCATCATCACTACGGTCGCCGGTACGGGCAGTGCCGGCTTCAGCGGCGATGGCGGATTGTCGGTCGGCGCGGCGATCAATAGTCCGACGGGACTGGCCGCCGACGATGCCGGGAACATCTTCATCGCCGACCGCGACAACGATCGCATCCGGGCCATCCTGTCGGCGCAGCGCATCAGCGCGAGCGACACCAGTAGCACGATCGACAGCCACGCCGCCGGCGCCGCCACCGCGCGGCCGACGTGCGGCTCGCAGAGCATCGCGCACGGCGTCTGGGCCAAATACATCCCCGCAGTCTCCGGCACCGTGAGCTTCGACCTGACCGGCAGCAACTACCAGACGCTGGCCACGATGTTCACCTCACAAGGCGGACCGCTCACCCAGGTGGACTGCCAGGAGGCCGTGATCCGCGTGGCCCGCGATGGCACGCGCGTCCTTGTTCAGCCGAAGACGACCTACACGGTGGCCGCCGGCACCGAGGTCTGGGTGCTCGTCACTGCGGTCACCGGCACCGGAGGCTCTACCGTCATCACGCCGAGGCTGGTCGCCAGTTCACCCGTGCCTTCGGCAAACTTCCTCTCGATGATGCCGCATATCGTCTCCGGTGGAGGCTACGTCACCAAGCTGACCGTGGTGAACATGTCCGGCGCGGAGAACAACGTGGCCGTGAACTTCGTCGATGACCTGGGCACCGTACTCAGCTCCTCTACTCAGATCCTCGCCGCCGGCGCGACCATGCGCGTGGCCACGCCGGAAGCGGCGCGCTACGGCCCGATCACCACCCAGTGGGCATCGATCGCCGCGGCGGGCCGGATCTCGGCCAACCTCTTTTATGAGATCGAAGACTCGCAGGGCAACGTTGTCAACACGGTGGGCTTCAACGACGACCCCGGCGCGCCCTCGTTCACGCTGCCCGTCGAACTGCAGGCCGACGCGAACGGCAGCGTCACCCACACGGTCGGGCTCGCGCTCTCCAATCCCAACAACGCGCAAGTGCAAGTCGGCATGACGCTCCAGGATTCGGCCGGGACGCAGCGCGGTACGACCAACGTCAGCCTGCCGCCGTACGGCCACACGCAGCTTTCCCTGAACAATGCCTTCAGCCCGGCGGTGTCGTCGACGAGCCTCGTCGGCAATGTCGTTGGGACGGTGAGTCCAGCTGTGGCGGTGAACGTGGTCGCGCTGGGCGACGATTTCGGTCCGTTCTTCTCCACGCCACCGCTGGTCGCGGGACGGCGGCTGGTAGTGCCGCATATCTTCACTGGTTCGTTCAATGGCGGCTACGTCACGAACCTGACCATCGTGAACCACTCTGCCGTCAGCAACGCCGTCACGGTGACGTACTACGATTCGACCGGTCTGCAGGCCGGCACGGCGCAGTACAACATTCCCGCCAGCGCCGCGTTGCGCATCCCGGGGAATGAGGCCGGCCGCTTCAGCACGCCGACCGAGCGCTGGGCCATCATCACGACGGCGCAGGACGCCAGCGTCAACACGTTCTTCGAGGTCATGAACAATGCAACGGCGCGGCAGGTCATCAACACTATCGGATTCAACAATCCGGCGGAGCTGACCGACTTCACGATTCCCGTCGAACTCGAACCGGCGACGGCGCAGAACGGCAACCGCGATCGCACCATCGGGCTGGCGCTGGTCAATGCGAACGGCGCAACGGCGACCGTCACGCTGACGCTGCTGAAACAGGATGGAACCGTGCTCGGCACGAAGCAGCGCATCGTGAATGCGAACTCGCAGGTGCTGCTCAGCCTGAATGCGGAATTCACCGGCTTGCTGCCCGCGGGCAATATGGTCGGCGCCCTTACTGTGCATTCCACGCAGCCGGTCGCCGCGATGGCACTGGAAGCCGACTTCGGCCCGTTCTCCGCCGTTCCCGTGGTCAGCGGGCATCCGTAGTTCTTCGCAGCCAATCCGCGCTACTGGAGAAAGAAAGAAGCCGCCGAGAGCGGCGGCTTCGATCGGGACAACGAACTGCAACGCGCGAGCTAGGACGCCTTCGCGACCTTCGCCCTGGCTTCCGCCAGCATCTTGCCGACGGCTTCCGCGCGCTTCGCTATGTTCTCGGCCTTCTGCGCGGCCTTGGGTGACTTCGCGATCAGGGTCTCGATCTGCCTCAGGAAGTCCGGTCCGAAGCGCTCGCGCGTCTTGGGGATGAACGGCTTGATCTTCGCGTAGTAGAAGAACGCCTCGGCGGCATTGTCGAGGAACAGGTCTTCGTTCAGCGCGCCATTCAGCACCAGCGACACGGCCATCTCCCAATAGCTGAGTGCCTGGCGGAAATAACGGTTACTGTCGGCGCCGGGTGTCAGCGCGGCTTTCTCAAACTCTTCGAAACTCTGCGGCCAGAACTCGAACGCGATGTAGTTGCGCGCCTTGCGCATCTCCGGCTCGCGGCGCAGGTCGTATAACTTCAGGATCAGCTCAGCATCTTGCGGGGTCGCCATGATAGTTCTCCTGGTCAGCTGGATTGAAGACCGGCAATTGTAGCAGCGAAGCCAGCTCGTGTGGATATCGGTGCTTCAACCTGAAATGCCGAAATCCACAGCCCATGCAAGCCCGTGCCGCGTTACCATTCTGTCTGTCGGAAAGGATCATTCATGCGAACCATCGCCGCATTCCTTCTCCTGGCTTCTCTTGCTTTCGCCCAATCCGGCGAGCGCGCCAAAGACGTGGAGCGCGTCTCCGCCGCCGCCACCGTGCTCGACGAGATCATGGCCGCGCCCGACAAAGGCATCCCCGAAGAGATCCTGAGCGAGGCGAAGTGCGTTGCCATCGTTCCTTCACTCAAGAAGGCCGGCTTCGGCTTCGGCGGCCAGTGGGGACGCGGTGTCGCCAGCTGCCGCAACCTGCAGGGCTGGAGTGCGCCCGCATTCTTCACCATCGGCGGCGGCAGCTTCGGCTTGCAGATCGGCGCGCAGGAGATCGACCTTGTCATGGTGGTGACGAATGACAAAGGCATGGAGCGCCTGCTGGAGAGCAAGTTCAAACTCGGCGCCGATGCATCCGCGGCCGCCGGACCGGTCGGCCGCCACGCTGAAGGCATGACCGATTGGAAGATGCGCGCCGAGGTCCTTACTTACTCGCGCACACGCGGCCTCTTCGCCGGGCTCGAACTGAACGGCGCGGTGATCAAACAAGACAAGGACAGCACGCGCGACTTCTACGGGCATCTCATCCCGTATAAGAGCCTGCTGACCGGCACGCAGCCGGTCCCGAGCGACGCGCAACCGTTCATCGGTGCGCTGGACAAGTACGCGAAGAAGCCGCAGCCGGCGCAGCCCGCACCCTCGAACTAAAGCGGTTCTTCATTCTTTGTCATCCCGAGCCCTCCACCTCAGATGCGGGTGGACACGGGCGACTCGCCCGTGTTGCGCGATCGCCTCGTGTGACGGCAGCCACGTCTTGACAGCGCATGACTGTTAAGGTAAGGTATCGCATGGCTTTCGATATTATCTTTAAGTTATATACTTCTAAGTCCTTTCGTTGACTTATTTTCCGCTAAGTCCTTTAGATCGCCTAGACCCCCGGGGAGGGGGAGGGGGATATAGCATTTTCGTCAAACTCAGCGAAAGAAAGCACTTACCTCTCGCCGCGCATCTATAATCTTGTCCCGCGAGGTGCTCATGCCTCCTCTTACACTGCGCGTCAACGGCAAAGATCAGCGCGTTGACGTCCCTGCCGATCAGCCGCTCCTGACAACTCTGCGCGAAGCACTCTCGCTCGCCGGCACGAAGTACGGGTGCGGTGAAGGGCAGTGCGGCGCCTGCACCGTCATGATCGATGGCAAACCTGCGCGCTCCTGCCGCACGGCCACGAGCGCCGTTGCCGGCAAGAGCGTCACCACGATCGAAGGCCTGGGAACGACTGAGCACCTGCATCCCGTGCAGGCCGCGTTCCTCAAGCACGAGGCTTTCCAGTGCGGCTACTGCACGCCCGGCATGGTGGTGAGTGCGTGCGCGCTGCTGCAAGCCTCGCCGCATCCCTCCGACGAAGAGATCATTCGCCAGATGAACGGCAACATCTGCCGCTGCGGGACGTATCCGCGCATCATGGCGGCGATCCGAGAGGCTTCTTCTGCGAGATCGGGGGTGAAATCATGAACACACAGACTCCCGACCTCGAACTTCTGCTGCACGACGCCATCGAGAAGCTGCGCCACGGCTTCGTGGTCGACCGGCGCGAGTTCGTCAAGCTGCTGGGCGGCGGGCTGTTGATCTTTGCCGCTACGCCTGACGTCGCGCAGGAATCTGGGGCGCAGCGCCGCGGTGGCGGCGGCGAACAAATGCCGCGCGATGTCGCCGCGTGGCTGCACATCGGGGAGAACGGCCAAATCACCGTCTACACCGGCAAAGTGGAGGTCGGGCAGAACATTCGCACGTCGCTCACCCAACATGTCGCCGAAGAACTGCGCGTCGCTCCTGAGCACATCACGCTAATCATGGGTGATACGAGCCTCGTGCCCTACGACGCCGGAACCTTCGGCAGCCGCTCGACGCCGCAGATGGGACGCCAACTGCGCCTCGTCGCCGCCACCGCGCGGGAAGCGCTCATCGACCTCGCCGCCAAGAAGTTCGGCACCGATCGCGCGGCGCTTGTCGCCGAAGATGGCCACGTGCGCGTCCGCGCCAACCATGAGGTCGCCAGCTATGCCGAGCTCGCGCGCGGTCAAAAGATCGCGCAGCCCATCGGCGGCGAAGCGCTGCTGGCGAGCGCCGACAAATGGACCGTCGCCGGACACGACCTGGCCAAGCGCGCCGGCGCGGACTTCGTTACCGGCAAGCATCAGTACACGTCGGACGTCACGCGTCCTGGAATGCTGATTGGTAGAGTGCTGCGGCCGGCAGCCTTCGGCGCCAAGCTTAGTTCGTTCAATGTTGCCGCTGCGGAGAAGTTGCCGAACGTTCAAGTCGTTCGCGATGGCGACTTCGCCGGTGTCGCTGCTCCCGATCAGCACACCGCGCAGGCCGCACTCGCCGCGCTGCAAGCCGAGTGGACCGCAACGCCGCAACCCGGGGAAGCGCAGCTCTTCGACCTGTTGCGTCAACCCTCTGGCGAAGGCGGCGGCGGTGGGCGTCCGCAAGTCACGGGCAACGTCGCGGAAGCGCTGGCCGGAGCGCCGCACAAACTTTCGGCGACCTACACCGTCGCCTACATCGCGCACACGCCGCTCGAACCACGCGCCGCGGTCGCCGAATGGAACGGCGACCAGCTCACCGTGTGGACCGGCACGCAGCGTCCCTTCGGCGTGCGCGACGAACTGGTACAAGCATTCCATCTCGCGCCCGAGAATGTCCGCGTCATCATGCCGGACACCGGTTCGGCGTACGGCGGCAAGCACACCGGCGAGTGCGCTATCGAGGCAGCCCGTCTGGCGAAGGCCGCGGGCAAGCCGGTGAAGCTCGTCTGGACGCGCGAAGAAGAGTTCACCTGGGCGTACTTCCGCCCCGCGGGCGTCATTGACGTGAAGTCGGGCGCGGCGGCGGACGGCACGCTCGTGGCGTGGAAGATGCACAACTACAACTCCGGCCCGTCGGCCATCCAGACGCCGTATGCCGTAGCCAACCAGCACACGGAATTTCATCCCGCGAAGTCGCCACTGCGTATCGGGTCGTATCGCGGGCTGGCGGCGACGGCGAACCACTTCGCGCGCGAGTCACACATGGATGAGCTCGCGCACGAACTGAAGCTGGAGCCGCTAGCGTTCCGCCTGAAGAACCTGCAAGACGCGCGCCTGCGCGCCGCTTTCGAAGCCGCGGCGGAAAAGTTCGGCTGGGGCAAGGAGAAGGCGACACCGGAGCGCGCCTTCGGCATCGGCGGTGGCGTCGAAAAGGGCGGCTATACGGCGTGCTGCGCCGAGGTCACGCTCGATAAGACCGGCCGCGTGCGCATCACGCGCATCGTCGTAAGCTTCGACTGCGGAGCTGTGGTGAACCCGAACGGCTTGCGCAACCAGGTGTCGGGCGCGATCGTGCAGGGCATCGGTGGCGCGCTGTTCGAAGCGGTGCACTTCGACGACGGCAAGATCACGAATCCGCACATGACGCAGTATCGCCTGCCGCGCTTCAACGACACCCCGCCAGTCGAGGTGGTGCTCATCGACCGCAAAGACCAACCCTCCGCCGGCGCGGGCGAAACGCCCATCGTCGGCATCGCACCAGCCGTGGCGAACGCCATCTTCAGCGCGACTGGAAAACGGTTGCGCGCCATGCCGTTGGTTCCCGGTGGAATGCCGACGTAATGGCGGTTAGCAATTAGCGTTTGGCAATTGGCGCCCTTGATTTTTGACGTTGCCAACAGCCCAGCGCCAAACGCCATTTGCTTCACTTGTAGAACCGCACGTTGTCCAGCTCCAGCCAGCGCTGCTCGCTGGGTTTGCCATCGATGCGGAAGATGAGTGCGAGCGCGTCGTCGCCCGTCCACGTCGCGGTCGAGCGCGGATCGAGCTGCTTTAGCTGTGCGAAATCCAGGCTGACGGTTCTCCACGCTGTCGTTGCGTTGAACGTTGCCTGGAAGAAGTTGCTGTTGCGCAGCGCGCGCGTCGGGACCACGAGACGATATTCGCCGTCGCCGCGCACGTCGAAGCGCACGCCGCGAAACGCGCGCACGTCGCCCGGCTCGACGCCTCCCTTAGTGAGCGGCACGGCGATCGAGGCCCATGGGCGTTCGGCGACCGAGAAGTGGGTGGTCACGCTCAGCGCATGATCGTTTTCCGTCGCGCGGCCGGCCGCACCGTCGCCGCGCGTGATGCGCTGGTAGATGACGTCGGAGTGGTCGGCGCCGGCATCCATCGCATCCACCCAGCGGGTGCCGAGCCGGCTGCGCAGCGAGTCTTCGCTGAGCGGCGCGCCCGCGGGCGCTTCGAAGTCGTCCACCAGTTCGCCGACCGCCATCGGCGCGATCGGCGTGAGCGTGGTCGAGGCGATGTCGGCGGCGATGGCGTCGCGGTCCACCTCCTGCCCGCCGAAGAAGACGTGCGAGATCTTCTCGATGTCGGCGATGTTCTTGTGCGGCGCGCCGCGCACCATCACCAGGTCCGCCAGCTTGCCGACGGCGATGGAGCCGCGCTCGCGCTCCACGCCGATAGCGCGCGCACTGCCGAAGGTGGCGTTGCGAATAGCGTCGAGCGGCGGCACGCCGGCTGCGACCGCGAGCTCCATCTCGTGGAGCGCGGCGTAGCCGTGCCACGTGGCCGTCTCGCCCGCGTCGGTGCCGTTACCGATCTGCACGCCGGCTTTGGCGAGCGTGGCGATGTTGTGCGTGAGGTGCTGCCAGCGGACCTCGCGCGCCGTCAGGGTCGAGCCAGTCGCCGACGCGGCTGTCGTATTGTTGCGTCCGTTCGAGCGCGCAGCGCTGCCGTTCGCTCGAGAACCGTTCCCGCTACGTGCGGCGGCATTGCCGTCGGTCGCCGACCCGGTCGCGGCCGCCGGTGCTGTCTCGGCCGGCTGCCCGACCTGGGCCTTTACGGCCGTCTCCACTGCGGCCTGCGCCAGTTCGCTGGCCAGCGCATTGCGATGGTCTTCGTAGACCGCGAGCGTGGAGGCGTATGTAGTGTGATGTTCCTTCAGCAGTTGGATGAGTTCATCGTCGACATCGGCGTTGCCGGCGCCGTGGTCGATCACGTCCACGCCGGCGCGCGCGGCGATCTTGTCGCGCTCGACCGTGACGGTATGGGTCAGGACCTTCAGGCCGTTGCGGTGCGCTTCATCCACCAGCGCGGTGAGCGTAGCCTCGTTCATGCTCGTCAGATCAGGCGCGGTGTTGTAACGCCAGCCATCGGTGAAGGCCTTGATGACGTCGGGCTTGTAGGGCAGCACACGACGGATCGCTTCACGAGCTTCGCGCGCCGTCTGCACTTCCAGAGTGAAGAAGTCGCCGCGTCCGCCTTCGGCGCCATGGCCGCCGGGCGTCGAGATGCGCGCCGCAAAGCTGATATGCGGCGCCGGCACCGCACCGCTGGCGATGAGCCTGCGCATCGGCTCGAACATCTCAGGATAGCTCCCGAAGTCCACGACTGACGTGACGCCGCAGTACAGATACGCCTTGAGGTTCTTCGGCCAGTCGGGCGCGAGGCTGACGGTCGAATAGGGAAGGTGCGTGTGAAGGTCAAAGATGCCGGGCAGGACCGTCTGACCTTCCGCCATGATGATGCGGGCACCCTTCGGCACCGCGGCCTTCGGCCCGACACCGACGATGCGGTCGCCGCGGATGACGACGTTGCCGACCTGAGGCTCGGCGCCGGTGCCGTCCACGATGGTCGCGCCAACGATGGCGATGACGGAGTCGGCGCGCGACGTCTGCGCCAGTACATGACGACGCGCCGAAACTGCGAATACGACGATGAGGATGGCGATGAGTGCAACGACCGTGGTCCTGCGGAACGCAAACTTCATGATCACCTGCCGTGAATGCGTTGTTCTACGTGGTTCGCGCGCGTTTGTAAACCGGCTAGCGGCGGCGCAAGGTACCGGTCTTGCGCTTGGATGCCCGGTACGGCGCGACGATTGCCTCCAGATCGCGCCGCAGCCAGGCGTCGGGACGCCCGCCGCGCACGATGGCCCAAGATAAGAGCGAGCCACTCATCACGGCTTGCAAGGTGCGAGCTAATTGAGCAACGTCGCAACGTGCCAGTTCGCCGGCCGTGATCGCTTCGCGCAGGAGCTGTTCGATCGCCACAGTCGTCGCTTTGGCCTGCTTCTGCGCCAGCCGGTGGAAATCAGGATCGGTGAGGTCGATCTGCAGGAAAGCCAGATGGTTCGATATCTCCGCTGGCTTGCCCATCATCTGCGCGAAAGCGGTGAGAGACGCGAGGAGAGCTTCAAGGGGTGAGGGGTGCTGGGCGCGGAATCGCGCGAAGCAGTCTCCCGTACCTGTGCTCGCGGAGCGGGCGAGGGTGAGCAGGAGGTTGCGCTTGGACCCGAAGCGCTGCACGAGCGTCGCGGGCGAGATGCCGACGTCGTGCGCCACATGCGCCAGCGTGAGGTCCACCGGGCCGACGCGCCCGATGGCGCGCGCTGTGGCGGCGAGGATGTCCTCGTCGGAGACGGTGCGCGGTCGCGGCGACATGCCGCGACTCTACATAAATGAACGACCGTTTACAAACTACATCGTGGCGCGGCGTACCCCAACGACGTTCAGCGCGCGCTGGCGTTCGAACTGTGAGTGGATGGCTTCCGCGCGCTTGACATAAGCATCGCGGACCGCGCCAGCGAGGGAATAACGCGACGACAGGTTGCTCAGGATGCGTGCAACCTCGAAGTCGCTATGCATCGTTCCCGTCGCAGCGATGATCTTGATCAGCGTGGCGTCGGAGAGCTTGGTGGCATCGAGCGCGGCGGTCAGCGTGCGGGAGCGCTCGAAGTCAGAACGAATACCGCTGGCGGCCTCCACGAACGCGTCGGCGTTCGCGCCGTCCACGAGCTGATATCTCGCCATGGTGGTGAGGATGCGCGAGCGCTCGAAGTCGCTGCGGATATTGCCGGCGGACTGTAAGGCGCCGTTGACGAGCGCGGTCGAGAGCTTCGGCATCTTCAGTAGCTCGATGAGCACGCGCGAATGCTCGAAGTCAGACTTGAGCTGGTTGGCGGCGTTCAAGTAGGCGCTGCGCGCACCCTCGTCGGCGAGGTCGTAGTTGGTCTGCAGCGCGATGAGGACGCGCGCCAGTTCGAAGTCGGAGTGCATCGTCTTACCGGCGGTCTCGAGCGCGCGGCGCACCTGCGGACCCTCGAGCTTGGCGCTCTTGAACAGGACGGTGAAATAACGAGCCTTGGCAAAGTCGCCGCTGATGCGCGCGATCTCGTCAAGCACAGCGTTAGGCCCGCCTGACTTCAACAGCTCGGGCACGCGCACTTCGGCGGCAAAACCGGTCTCGCGTTCCAGGCCGAGGAGGAAGGCAGCGAACCACGTCTGTGCTTCGGTGTCGAACGGCCGCTGGTTGCCGGCCACGCTGTAGCTGTACTTCAGGGCGCCGTTCTCGGGGCGCGCTTCCAGGCGCCGGGTGCCGGCGTCGGTGCGTTCGGTGGCTTCGAACCAGCCACCCTGGGTGATCGATTCCAGGCCGCTGGCGTTGCGATTGAACGTGATGGCGCCTTCTGCGTGCACTTCCGCGCTGCAACCGTTCGCGCTGACGCTGACGATCCACGAAGGCCGCCCATTGTCATTGCTGCGCGACCAGTTGCTGTGGCTGCGCGAACCGGTGCGCGCCATGCAGTCGAAGGCCGCGCTCACCGCGGTCGCTGCCGGGACCGTGGGAGCAGCCGCGCCGAACTGGATATTCGAGCTGCCGCCGATGGCCGCCGGCATGGCCGGCATGTCGGGCATGGCGGGGATCGCGGGCAGCGCCGGGAGGGCAACAGCGTCCTGAGCGACCATGGCGCCGAGTAAGGTGGTCAGCAGCAGGACAAGGAGCATGACAGAGCGGTGCAGACGCGGCATAAGGCCTCCAATGAGGTATGACGCGCCGGTCCGGGATTTGTCACCGCCGTCAGGCAGCCCGGGGATCTTCGGCGACGACCGCGATGCTGACTCGTTCCCTCGCCTGGTAGCGCTCCGGTTCGTATGCGCCGGCACGGTCGCGGAAGGCGACGCACAGGGTATCGCGCAACATGACCGCGCTATCGTGCAGCAGGTGGATGTGTGACCGGTTGTCGTGGTAGCAAACGACCGGAACCTCCGTCACGGTGAGCCCGAACTTGCGGGCCATGAGCAGCAGCTCGGGATCGAAGGCCCAGCGCTCGACACGCTGGCCGCGCGTGACCAGGTCAGCGGCGACGCGGCTGAAAGCCTTGAAGCCACATTGCGTGTCGGCGAAGTCCAACTTGAGGGCACGACGCACGAGAAGATTGAAGCATCGGCCCGCCAGCCGTCGCACGGGCGGCTGGGGCAGCGTCTGCATGGCGGAGTCGAGCCAGCGCGAGCCGATCGCAATGTCGGCACCTTGCTGGAGCGCCAAAAAGAGCTTGTCGGCTTCCTCAATGGGGATGGAGCCATCGGCGTCACACAGCAGGGCGTAATCGCCCCGGGCCTGCTGCAGGCCCATGCGGACGGCGTGTCCCTTGCCGCGATTCTCGCGATAGCTGATGAGGCGGATGCGATGGTGGCGGGAGCATTGGCGGACGACCTCTGCCGTGGAGTCGGTGGAGCCGTCGTTGACCACGATGATCTCGCCGCGGCCATGGAGCGACTCCAAATACTCACCTACGGACTGCAAGGTAGGCGTGATCCGTTCCGCTTCGTTGAACGCCGGAATAATGACGCTGCAACTGAACGGCCGGAGCGCGCTTGCCCGGCGGTGAAGGGTGAGCATCGGAGCTACCGGCGCGGCTGCGACAGCGGTGTCGGGCAGCGAGGAGACAGCGGAATGGCGCCTGACCCTCCAGGAGAACGTAAGTCCCCGGCGGAATGGAGGACGGTGCCGGAGCGTGCGCTGCCGGTCGAAGCCGCGAACATACTGGCGTATGACGGCGGGCATGGTCATGCGCAGCGCCACCGAGAAGTTCTGTTCGGCCATCTCGCGCTGCCGCGTCTCGTCCTGCAGCAGGCGGACACAGACTTCTCCAAGCGCGGCCGCGTCGCCCGTGCGGTAGAAGTCGATGGCCATGTCTTCCTCTTCTGCCATCCCGCGGAACAAAGGAACGTCCGCGGAGACCATCGGTACGCCGAATTGGCAGGCTTGGTGCGCCACGCCGCTGGGCCCGCCCGCCGAGGTGTAAGGCAGCACCAGCATGCTGGCGCCGGCGAACAACTCGGCTATGTTCTCTTCCGGCACGTAGCCGGTGAACTCGATGTCGGGAGAGCCGGCATAACGCGCGGCCAAGTCAGCCGTGTAGCCAGGGGTAAGGGGATGGTCGCCGCCGGCGATCACGAGCTTGGCCCGCGGACATTGCGCCTTGATCCGGTCGAACGCTTCCAGCAGGATGTCAACACGCTTGTACGTGCCCCACTTGCCGAATGCCAGGATGCGCTGCTCGCCCTGGTTCCGACGCGTGAAGTCGGGGAACTCTGGCAGCGCCGAGAAGATCCCGTGCGGTCGGAGGTGCACGTTCCCGGCGTGGTACTTAGAGACCAGGGTCTTGCGGTAGGCGGGCAGTAGCACCGAGACACCGTTGGCGCGTAGCAGCATATGCGTAGCCAAGACGCCGGCGGCACGGTATAGCGCCGCGTGCGAGACCTGTGCGGCGGCCAAGTCGATGCCCTCCATCAGGTGATGCAAAGTGACGTGCGTATAGCAGCCGCGGAGCCGCGCCAGCGTGGGCAGGCAGAGACCGGCGAAGGCCGGTACAGGGCGGTCGCCGAAAGACGAGAAGACCAGGTTGAACCACACGACGTCAGGCTGCAGCTCCTTCAGGGAGCGCAGGATGCGCGGTCCGGAAGCCAGCGAGTTGAAGCGCCAGCAGCGCTGCACGTCGAAGCCATCGCGCTCGGGCTGCGGTGCTTCCAGTTCATCGGCGAGGACCGTGACGCTCAACGCCGGATCGCGCGACAGTTCGCGGGCGAGGTGAAAGCCATACTCGTTCAGCCGTTCCCGACTGGGCGGAAACGCGGTAACCAAGCAGATCCGCATCGCGCGGCCTCCGCAATGTGATTACCAGGGGAGTAACATCTAGTTAGTAGAAAAAGTGCGCGCTGAGGTTGGCACGCGACGCGAGAAAATCGCAAAAAATGCGAAAATTTCGCGCGGCCGGCAACAGGCAACCCCGCGGCCGGCGCGGCATTCGGGTGACAAAGCCTGCCCGGCTGCCTATCATCGGGAATCCCTATGGCGAAGCCGCAACCAGCCGACGCCCCGGCCGCGCCCATCGACGCGCAGTACATCGCAGACTTTCGGCGCGCCGCCCAGGAGGCCGTGGACTGGATCGCCCGGTACCTGGCGGAACCGCGGCGCTATTCCGTCGTCTCGCGCAACCAGCCGGGGCAGTTAGTGGATGCGCTGCCCAAGTCCGCACCGGACGCGGGCGAATCGTTCGACGCCATCCTGCGTGATTTCGACCGGCTGATCGTCCCGGCGGTGACGCACTGGAACCATCCCGGCTTCCTGGCGTACTTCGGCTGCACGGGAACGACGCCCGCCGTCATCGGTGACATGCTGGCGTCAGCCCTGAACACGAACGGCCTGCATTGGAAGACGTCGCCGGCGGTCGCTGAGTTGGAGCAGGTGGCGCTCGATTGGCTGCGGCAGTGGACGGGGCTGCCCGAGGGTTGGTTCGGTATCGTCTACGACACGGCCTCGACGACCAGCATGCACGCCCTCGTGTGTGCGCGCGAGCTGGTGGATCCGGATGCACGCGTCAACGGCAGCCGGCCCGACTTGGTCGTCTACACTTCAGAACAGTCGCATTCCTCGATCGAGAAGGGCGCGATCGCCGTCGGCATCGGGCAGAGGCATGTGCGCAAAGTCCCGACGGACGCAGAGTTCCGCATGCGCGTGGACGCGCTGCGTGACCTCGTGCAGAAAGACAAAGCTGCCGGGCTGCGACCGCTGTGCGTGATCGCGACCGTAGGGACGACGTCGACCACGAGCGTCGACCCGGTCGCCGCGATCGCGGACGTAGCGGAGCAGTACGGCATGTGGCTGCACGTCGATTCCGCTTACGCCGGTGCGGCGGCGATCTTGCCGGAAAAGGCGGACATCCTGCGGGGCGTGGAGCGCGCACACTCGCTGGTGGTGAACGCGCACAAGTGGCTGCTCACGCCCATCGACTTGAGCGCGTTTTACACGCGCCGGCCCGACATACTGCGCCGTGCGTTCGAGTTGGTGCCGGAATACCTGCGCAAGCAGGAGGATCCGCGGGCGCACAACCTGATGGACTATGGCATCCCGCTGGGGCACCGCTTCCGCGCGCTGAAGCTGTGGTTCGTGTTGCGCTACTTTGGACGCGAGCGGATCCAGCAGATGCTGCGCGACCATATCGCGATGGCGCAGCGTTTCGCCGCGCTGGTGGACGCAAGCCCGAAGTTCGAGCGCGTGGCGCCCGTGCCGTTCTCGGTGGTTTGCTTCCGCTACCAGGGCTCGGACGAAGACAATCGCAAGATCCTCGACGCCGTGAACGATAGCGGTAAGGTCTTCCTCTCGCATACCGCGCTCAACGGCCGCTACGTACTGCGCCTCGCCATCGGCAACATGGGGACCGAGTGGCAAGACGTCCAACTGGCGTGGGAGCTGGTCCAGCGGGCTGCGCCTTAGCTGTCCGGTTCCGGACAGACGCGTCCCAACCGCGGACGAAGCGGGAGGGCGGGGGCGGCTGCCCATCCGAAGTTTCAAGCAGATAGGCGGGAACAACGTGGTCGCGCAATTGCGTTTACCACCGTAGAACGTGTCTGCGAGGGCGCAAATGCCTGACTTCGTCACCGACCTGCGATACGCGCTGCGTCTGCTGGGCAAGAATCCGGGTTTCGCCGTCGTCGCTGTCCTGACGCTGGCCATCGGCATCGGGGCGACGACCTCCGTCTTCGACACCGCGAATGCGGTGCTGTTCCGCAGGCTGCCCGGGGCCGACCCCGAACAATTGATCGCCGTCTATGCCACGCACGCCAAGCGTCAACCGGGCGAGTGGAGCTATCTGCAATATCGCGAGATGCGGCAGGCGGCCAGCGCCGCGATCGCCGACGCGGCGCAACACGCCGGCGTCGACCTGAACGTCAGCACCGGGAAGCGCGCCGATCTCATCTGGGGCGAGATGGTTACCGAGAATTACTTCAGCGTGCTCGGCATGCGCCCGACGTTGGGCCGGCTGCTCTCGCCGGAAGACGATCGAGGTGAGGGCTCGGATCCGGTCGTGGTGCTTAGCTACGACTGCTGGCGTTCACGCTTCAACGCCGATGCCGGCATCGTGGGCCGGCGATTGTTGATCAATAAGCAGCCGTTCACCGTGATCGGCGTCGGGCCGCAGGGGTTCCACGGCACGCGCCTGTTCGGCTTCTGGCCAGAGATGTGGGTGCCGCTCATGATGCACAGCGTCATCCTGCCCGGCAGCGATGACATGCTGCGCACGCACAACTACGGCGCGGTGATGGTGGCGCGCATGCGGCCGGGCGTCAGCTTGTCGGCGGCCCAGGCAGTGCTGGACACCGCCGCGAAGAACTTGCAAGCGCAGCCGCAGCAGAATCGTGCCACCGGGACCGTGACGATCTCGGCGAAGACCATGTATGACAATCCCGCGTGGGCGCCGCGCTCGCTGTTCGTACTGGGGGCGTCTCTCGGGCTGGGTGCGACGGGCTTCGTATTGCTGATCGCGTGTTCGAACGTCGCCAACCTGTTATTGGCGCGCGCGGTCACACGGCGCAAAGAGATCGCGACGCGCCTGGCGCTGGGCGCGACGCGCGGCCGCATTGTGCGGCAACTGCTGGCCGAAGGCTTCGTGCTCGCGGTGCTGGCGTGTCCGCTCGGCCTGATGCTGGCGAGCCTGAGCGAACTGGCGGAGCCCGCGTTGACGCCACCGGGTCCGTTCCGGCTGGGTTTTGGTCCGACCCTCGACCACACCGTGATCTGGTTCGCGGTCGGCGTGTCGCTGGTCACGACGCTGCTCTTCGCGCTGATGCCCGCGTTGCGGGCGACGCGGCTGGAACTCATCCCGGAATTGAAGAATGAGACGCCGACCGCGCGCGTAGCGGGCTGGCGCTTCGAGTTGCGGAGCGTGCTGGTGGTCGTGCAGGTAGCGCTCGCGGTGGTGATGGTGTTCGCCGGGGCGCTCTTTCTCGTGAGCCTGGGCCGAGCACGGCGCATCGACCCGGGCTTCGAGCGCGCGCAGCGCTTCGTCATGTCGTTCGATGTGAGCGTGCAGGGCTATGACGCGCAGCGCGGCCGGATCTTCGAGCAAGAAGTACTGCGGCGCGTGCGGGCGATGCCGGGTATCGCCGCGGCGAGCCTCGCCTATCCGCTGCCGCTTGATTACAACAACGCGGCAACGAACGTCTTCATTCCGGGCAAGACCGAAGATCCGCAGCATGAGGTCGTGCAGACCATGCGCAGCACGGTCGATACCGACTACTTCACTGCGATGGGGACGCAATTAGTCGCGGGCCGCAGCTTCACCGAGCAGGACGATGCCGGAGCACCCCGCGTCATCGTGGTGAACCAGGCCTTCGCCCGCAAGTATTGGCCCGGCGAAGAGGCTGTCGGAAAGGAGGTCCGCCTCGGCGGGCGGAACGGCACCAGCGCGCGCATCGTGGGCGTCGTGAAGGACGGCAAATATATCTTCCTCGGTGAAGAGCCGCTGCCCTACATGTTCGACGCGCTGCGCCAGCATTATCAGACTTGGGTGACGTTGGTGGTGCAAGCGCGCGGCGATGCCACCCAACTCATGCCGCGCGTGCGCGCCGAGTTCCACGCCATGGACCCCGACCTCGCTGTTTTCGGCATGCAGAGCATGAGCGCATTCCTAAGGCGGGCGCTCAACCTGGCCGAGGTCGAGTTCTACATGGCTGAGTTCTACGGCGGGATCGCGCTGCTGCTGGCGGTGATCGGGATGTACGGCGTGGTTTCGTTCGCCGCGACGCAGCGTACGCGCGAGATCGGTATTCGCATGGCGCTGGGGGCGCGGCCGCGCGACGTGCTGCGCCTCGTACTGGGCCAGAGCGGAAGGCTGGCGCTGGTCGGCATCGCCGTTGGCTTGGCGCTGGCCCTCGCTTTGGGACGCGGTGTCGCCAGCTTGCTCTACGGGACCAGCGCCGCCGATGCGCGCGCGCTGCTGGTCGCGCCGCTCGTGCTCGGCATCGCCGCTTTGGCAGCAGGTTATCTGCCGGCACGGCGGGCGACGCGCGTCGATCCGCTCGAAGCGCTGCGCTACGAATAAAGGAGCAAGAAGTATGGAATCGCTGCTCCACGATCTGAAGTACGGCTTCCGCCTGCTGTTGAAGAGCCCAGGATTCACCGCCGTCGCCACCCTGGCGCTCGCGCTCGGGATCGGCGCGAACACTTTGATGTTCAGCGTGGTGAACAGCGTGCTGCTGCGCCCGCTACCCTTTAACCACGCCGGCGAATTGGTCCTGGCGCAGAGTTTTGATCGCAGCTCGAATCGCAACGGCGCCACCTCGCCCCCGGATTTCTACCGCGCGCGACGACAGAACCACAGCTTCGACCAACTGGCGGCGTTCTACCAGCGGCCGGTGAACATCAGTGGGAAGCCGGAAGCGGAACGCGTGCAGCGCTTGTTGGTGTCGGCGGAGCTCTTCGACGCCCTGCGTATCGCGCCCGCTCGCGGGCGCAGCTTCACCCCGCAAGACGAGCAGTGGGGACAGCATCGCGTCGTACTGCTCAGCGATGCGCTGTGGAGGCGGCGGTACGGCGGCGACCCGGCGGTCGTTGGGCAGACGATCATCCTCAACGCAGAGCCGCATCAGGTGGTCGGCGTGCTCCCGCCGGAGGTCACGTCGTTCCTCGGCCTGCAAGTCGGCATGTATTCGCCGATGTCGTTCGCGCCGGGCGACAATGACAACACGCACAACAATTATTTCCTGACGATGGTCGGACGCTTGAAGCGGGGCACGACAGCCGAGCAGGCGACGAGCGACCTGCAGACCATCTTCGCCGCCATTGAAAAGGAGTTCCCGGAGAACAGAGGATTGAGCGCGCGCGCGACGAGCCTGCAGGAGTCGGTGGTGCAGGGTGTGCGGCCGGCGATCGTTGTCCTGATGGGCGCGGTGGGGTTCGTCCTGCTGATCGCGTGCGCGAACCTCGCCAACCTGCTGCTGGCGCGGGCGGCCGGGCGTGCGCGCGAGATCGCGGTGCGCGCGGCGTTGGGCGCGCGTCGTGGCAGATTGCTGCGGCAATTCATCACGGAGAGCGTGTTGCTTGCACTGCTGGGAGGCGCCCTCGGGCTGCTTTTGGCCTATTGGAGTACCGACGCGCTGCACCTCATCAGCCGGCGCACGCTGCCGCGCGTGGATGAGATCCACGTAGACGCGCGCGTGCTCTGGTTTACCTTCGCGATCTCGCTGGCGACCGGCATCCTGTTCGGGCTGGCGCCGGCGCTGTATAGCCTGCGCCTGAACCTGAACGATGCGCTCAAGGAAGGCATGCGCACCACGGGTGACGGCCCAGGGTCACTGCGGTCAGCGCTCGTGGTGGCGGAGGTCGCACTCTCGCTGGTGTTGCTGATCGGCGCCGGCCTGATGCTGAAGAGCATGGTCCGGCTGCTGCACGTGGAGATCGGTTTCGATCCGCAGCATGTCGCGGCGACGTACATCAACCTACCCGCGCAAAAATATCGCGACGCGCGGCTGGCGGCGTTGTTCAAGCAGGAAGCGACGGCGAAGGCGACGCAGTTCTTCGACGAGGCGTTCGCTCGCGTCCGTGCGCTGCCGGGCGTGGAGTCGGTGGGCGCCATCTCAAACCTGCCGTTGACGGGCGAGAATTGGGGCAAGTCACTGACGCTGTACGACCGGTCGCTGCCGCCAACGATCCGCGACCTGCCGGACATGCAGTATCGCGTCGTCGCGGGCGATTACTTCCGCGCCTTACACATCGCCATCATCGAGGGACGCGCCTTCAACGAGAGCGATAACGCGACCTCGCAGAAGGTAGTCGTCATCAACCAAACATTGGCGCGTCGTTTCTGGCCCAGGGAGAGCGCGCTCGGCAAACAGCTTTCCGTCGACCCGCCCGTCGCGTTATTGCCGAAAGGGACCGCTCCTCCGGGGTACGAGGGGCCGCCCAAGTTCACGGTGGTCGGTGTCGTAGTGGATGTGCACTACGGTGGACTCGACGCCGAGCCCCGGCCGCTCGTCTACGGACTGCACGCGCAAGGCAGTCAGGGCGCTCTGGGCCTGCAGCTGGTGGTGCGCGCGCACCACGATCCGGTCGCGCTCGTATCGGCGATCCGCGAGCAGATCGCCCAGATCGATCGCGACGTGCCGCTCGCCAACCTGCAACCGCTGGAAGCGCTGATGACGAGCCAGATGGCACAGCCCAAGCTCGAGCTGTGGCTGCTCGGTTCATTTGCGACGCTGGCGATGCTGCTGGCAGCGATCGGCATATATGGCGTGATGGCCTATAGCGTGACACAGCGGACGCGCGAGATCGGCATCCGCATGGCGCTGGGTGCGGCACGCAGCGACGTATTGCGCCTGTTGCTGAGGCAGGGTTTGCGGCTGGTCGCGATCGGACTTGGCGCCGGGTTGCTCGGCGCGCTCGCGCTGACGCGCGTCATGCAGAAGCTGCTATTCGGCGTCAGCACGACTGACCCCGTCGTGTTCGGCGTGATCGCCGTCCTGCTGGCAGCGATCGCAATGCTGGCGAGCTACCTCCCGGCACGGCGGGCGACGCGCGTCGATCCGCTGGAAGCGCTGCGCTACGAGTGAGTACATCAGTTCATCAGTACGTCAGTGCCTCAGGAGCCGACTCAGACTCCTGACCTACTGATGTACTGACATACTGACGAACTGTTATCGTGTCCTGCCTCTAGGGAGGACACCATGAAGCTCCGCACTCTTCTCTTCCTCTTTCTTGGCGTTGCGGCGTCGGCGCAGGTCGATCCGCGCCTCTACAGCGACATGCGCTGGCGCATGATCGGACCGTTCCGTGGCGGCCGCACCGTCGCGATGGAAGGCATTCCAGCGCAGCCGAACACGTTCTTCATCGGCGTAAACAACGGCGGCGTGTGGAAGACGACCGACGCCGGCCGCACCTGGGTGTCGCTCTTCGACGATCAGCCTACGCAGTCCGTAGGCGCGGTGGCGGTGGCGCCGTCGAATCCCGACATCATCTACGTCGGCTCGGGCGAAGGTTTACAGCGACCCGACCTCTCCATCGGCGACGGCTTCTACAAATCCACCAATGGCGGCAAAACGTGGCAGCATCTAGGGCTGCGCGACGCTTTCCAGATCCCGTCCATCATCGTTGATCCCAAAGATCCGAATCGGCTGTTCGTCGCCGTGCTTGGACACCCCTACGGACCCAACCAGGAGCGCGGCATCTATCGCTCGACCGATGGTGGCCAAACGTTCCAGAAGATTCTGTACAAGGACGAACACACCGGCGGCATGGACCTGGCGTTCGATCCGGCGAACTCGCAGACCATCTATGCGGTGCTGTGGGCGGCGCGCCAGGGACCGTGGGAGAACGGCGTGTGGCAAGGCCCGCAGAGCGGGCTGTTCAAGTCCACCGACGGCGGCAACACGTGGCGACAACTTACACAGGGACTGCCTTCTACTACGACTGACGGCCTGGGGCGCATCGGCATCAGCGTGAACCTCGGCAATCCCAAGGTCATGTACGCGAACGTCGAGGCGAACCAGCGCACTAGCGGCGTCTATCGCTCTGATGATGCGGGCGAGTCATGGCATCGCGTGAACGACGAACCGCGCGTCTATGGCCGCGGGTCGGACTTTGCTGAAGTGCGTTCCGATCCGAAGAATCCCGACATCGTCTATGCCGCTAACACGCAGACATACAGATCCACCGACGGTGGCAAGACGTTCGTCGGCTGGAAGGGTGCGCCGGGCGGCGACGACTACCACCGTATCTGGATCAATCCGAACAACACGAACATCATCGCGATCGCGGTGGACCAGGGCGCCACCATCTCGGTGAATGGCGGGCAGACGTGGAGCACCTGGTATAACCAGCCGACGGCGCAGTTCTATCACGTGACCGCCGATAATCGCGTGCCGTACTGGGTGTGCGGCGGGCAGCAGGAGAGCGGCTCGGCATGTGTCGTGAGCCGAAGCGACTACGGCGCCATCACTGCGCGCGATTGGGAGATCGTCGGCATCGAGGAGTACGGCTACGCTGCGCCTGACCCGCTGAATCCAGGCGTCATCTACGGCGGCAAAGCGACGCGCTACGACGTACGCACGCGGCAAACGCAGGACATCTCGCCCGGCGGACGGCGTCGTGGCGCCGGCTCCAACTACCGCTTCCTGCGCACCGCGCCCATCATCTTCTCGACCGTCGACAAGCACGTGCTGTATCTCGCCGGTAACGTGCTGTTCAAGACGACCAACGGCGGGCACTCTTGGGACGTGATCAGCCCCGATCTGTCGCGGCCGAATCCCGAGATCACGCCGAACTTCGCCGTCTTCGCGCAAGGCGGCGGCAAGCTCGAGCGCCGTGGCGTTATTTACGCCGTCGGGCCGTCTTTCAGCGACATCAACACCATCTGGGTCGGCACCGATGACGGCCTGATCCACGTGACGCGCGACGGCGGCAAGAACTGGCAGGACATCACGCCACCGGAACTGACGTCGTGGAGCAAGGTCTCGCAGATCGAGGCCTCGCACTTCGATAACAACAGCTGCTACGCGGCGATCAATCGCATCCGCGTCGACGACATGAAGCCGCACATCTACCGTACGCACGATGGCGGCAAGACGTGGCAGCACATCGTGAGCGGATTGCCGGACAATGAGCCGGTCAACACCGTGCGCGAGGATCCCGAGCGCAAAGGCATGCTCTTCGCCGGCACCGAGCGCAGCGTCTACGTTTCGTTCGACGATGGCGACCACTGGCAGTCGCTGCGGCTGAACCTGGTGGCGTCGTCGGTGCGCGATTTGGTCGTCCACGAGAACGATCTCGTCGTCGGCACGCACGGTCGTGGCTTCTGGATCCTCGACGACATCACGCCCTTGCGCCAGTTAAGCGCGGCAACCGTACGTGCTTCGGCTTTCCTGTTCAAGCCGCAGAGTGCCATCCGCTACCGCCGCAGCCTGAACACGGACACCCCACAGCCACCTGAGGAGCCGATGGGACAGAACCCACCGGATGGGGCGATCATCGATTACTGGCTGGGCAGCAACAGCGGGACACCGGTGACCTTGGATATTGTGGACACCTCTGGCAAAGTGGTCACCCGGTACGAGAGCACCGATAAGCCGGAGCCGGTGAACGAAAAAGACCTGCGCGTGCCGATGTACTGGGTGCGGCCGCAGAAGATCCTGTCGGCCGAGGCGGGCATGCACCGCTGGGTCTGGGACCTGCACTACAAACCGCTGGCCGGCGTGAGCCGCGACTATCCGATCTCGGCGATACCGCACGACACGCCAGCCGAACCGCTGGGTCCACGAGCGCTCGGGCAGTACACGGTGCGGCTCACGGCGAACGGGCAAACGCTGACGCAGCCGCTCGTAGTGAAGCCCGATCCACGGGTGACCACGCCGGTCGAGGGCTTGCGCAAGCAGCAGGAAGTCGAAGTCGCGATTGCCGATGCCTTGCAGCGTGTGGCTGACGCGCAGCAGCAGATTAGGTCGCTGCGCTCGCAGATCAATCAGGCGCGCGAAAAGGCCGGCAGCGCAGCTGAGCAACTGACCGCGTTCGACGGCAAGCTACGGGCGCTGGAGGGTGGCGGAGGGGGCCGGTTCGGCGGAGGTGGTGGGCCGGGTGCTGCGTCACAAGCCGGTGCACCGCCTTCGTTGAGCGCCATCTCGGGTGCGCTCAGCGGTGTGTATGGCGCAATCGATTCCGCGGACGCCGAGCCGACGGAGCAGGCTTTGGGTGCCCTAGCCGATGCAACCGCTGATCTGGCCGCGGCAAGCCAGCGCTGGCAACAACTCAAGACCAATGAACTCGCCGCCATCAACGCGGCGCTCAAGGCGGCAGGGGCGTCCGAGTTGAGACTACCGTAACAAGAACGGGCTGGCATCGCATGGACACCTGTGCTATAAGGTGTCCATCAGTGTCCACTGTGGGCGATAGGTGTCCATTGTTCAAGAAAGGTCATCGCTGGTATGCTGATTGGCGCGACGCGCGCGGTACGCGCCGTCGTAAGGCATTTCGCACTGCCGCCGATGCACGCGCCCACGAGCAGCGGCAGAAGCACCAGCGCGAGAAGCCGGTTCAAGTCATCGTGAGCAGCCAGCCCAAGCCCGAACGCTCGCCAGAACGCCGCGAGTTGACCTCACCGCAGCGCGCACTCTCCTCCGTCGCCGCCGGTGCGATCGTGCCGAACCACGGCATGGCGCTGAACTACGACTGGGTCGACGAAGTCCGCGTGAACACCAGTGCGGTCGAGCGTCGGGCGGCGACTATGGGGACCCGACGCACGGTGAAGAAGGAATGGCAGGCGGCGTGGCTCCTGCGCGCCATCACCTGCATGGACCTGACCACGCTGGCGGGTGACGACACGGCCGAGCGCGTCCGGCGGCTGTGCGCGAAGGCGCGACATCCGTTACAGGACCACCTCGTCAAGAAGCTTGGCGTCGAAGACCTGAACGTCACGACGGGCGCGGTCTGCGTGTACCACCAGTTTGTAGAAACGGCTGTCCGCGCGCTCGAAGGCAGTGGAATTCCCGTGGCAGCGGTGTCCACGGGATTTCCAGCAGGTTTGTCGCCGCTGAACGAACGTGTGGCCGAGATACGGCGCTCGGTCGAGTCAGGCGCGCAGGAGATCGACATCGTCATCACGCGTGCGCACGTCTTCAACCGCGCGTGGAGCGCGCTCTACGACGAGGTCGCGCTGTTCAAGGAAGCGTGCGGCCCAGCGCACATGAAGGCGATCCTCGGCACTGGCGACCTGACCACGCTGCGCAACGTCGGACGCGCCAGCATGGTAGCCATGATGGCCGGCGCGGACTTCATCAAAACCTCGACCGGCAAGGAGAGCGTGAACGCCACCATGCCGGTGTCGCTGGTGATGGTGCGGGCCATCCGCGAGTACGCACGCCAGACAGGTACCGCCGTCGGCTTCAAGCCGGCGGGTGGATTGCGCACGGCGAAGCAGGCGATGGAGTGGCTCATCTTAATGAAAGAGGAGTTGGGGCGGCCGTGGCTCGACGCCAAGCTGTTCCGCTTCGGCGCCAGCGGCATGCTGGCCGATATCGAGCGCCAGTTGGAGCATTTTGTGACGGGACGATATTCGGCCGATTACCGGCACCCGATGGCATGAGAGGCTAAATGTGGCGACACAATGAGGCGACACCAAAACGATACAAAGACGTTTGAAGAGCTGACGACCAAGGAACAGGCGCTCGCTATTAACGCACATACTGTCTGGTAGTTAAACGCTGCCCGGGCGCACGGTCGTCGTGTAGGTATAGAGAAGGCGGCGGTCAAGATTGCTAATCAGCTCGAACGCATGGCATAGCAAGTACGTCAGCTTGGTTGAGCTTCACGCAGAGCAGGGCATGCTATAGGGATCCTTCGGCTCCGCGCTGGTCGCAGCAAGCTGCGCCCAGCGCTCCGCTCAGGATGACATCAATATGAGCACAGGCGTGGTCGAGAAGTTTCAAACGATGGAGTACGGCCCGGCGCCCGAGGATCCGAAGGAAGCGCTGACGTGGCTTGACGGCCACCAGCGGCGCTTCGGGAACTTCATCGGCGGCGAGTGGCGGAAACCGGCGAGCGGCGAATACTTCGACACGCTGAATCCCGCGACAGGCGACGCGCTGGCGCAGATCGCGCAGGGGAACGCCGCCGACATCGACGCAGCGGTGAAGGCTGCACGACGCGCGCTACCGGGCTGGCAGGCGCTTTCCGGGCACATGCGTGCGCGTTATCTGTACGCACTGGCGCGGCAGGTGCAGAAGCACTCGCGGCGCCTCGCGGTCGTTGAAACCCTGGACAACGGGAAGCCGATCCGCGAATCGCGCGACATCGATATCCCCCTCGTCGCGCGGCACTTCTACCATCACGCCGGCTGGGCGCAGTTGCTCGAGCAGGAATTCCCGGGCTGCACGGCGTGCGGCGTGGTCGGGCAGGTCATCCCGTGGAATTTCCCGCTGCTCATGCTGGCGTGGAAGATCGCGCCGGCACTGGCGGCAGGGAACACGCTGGTGCTGAA
>CAYWSH010000031.1:28029-29129 GCA_964460655.1 uncultured Terriglobales bacterium
CTGCGCATCGGGTCTCCACTCGACAAGGCGATCGACATCGGCGCCATCATCGCGCCGGTGCAGTTGGAGCGCATCCAGAAGCTCGTCGCACTCGGCGTTTCTGAAGGCGCGGTGTGCTGGCAGCCGCGCACGGAGTTGCCCAAGCGCGGTCTGTTCTACCCGCCGACATTGCTGGTGAACGTGCATCCCACGTCGACCGTCGCGCAGGAAGAGATCTTCGGACCGGTGCTGGCGACGATGACCTTCCGCACGCCGCGCGAAGCGGTCGAACTGGCGAACAACACGGTGTATGGACTCGCCGCCAGCGTGTGGAGTGAAAGCATCAACGTGGCGCTCGATGTCGCCGCGCAATTGAAAGCCGGGGTCGTCTGGGTGAATAGCACGAACCTGTTCGACGCCGCCTGCGGCTTCGGCGGATATCGCGAGTCGGGCTACGGACGCGAAGGCGGACGCGAAGGCATGATGGAGTACCTGGAACCGGCATGGTTCAAGAGTGCAAAACCAGTTTCTAGTTTCGAGTTTCCGGTTTCTAGCAAAACCGAACCCGACGCTCCCGAAACTAGAAACTCGAAACTTGAAACTGTTTCTGTCGATCGCACCGTCAAGCTCTACATCGGCGGGAAGCAGGCGCGACCGGACTCGGGTTACAGCATGGAGGTGCGCGCCGCCGATGGACGTCTGCTCGGCGAAGCGCCGCTGGGAAATCGCAAAGACATCCGCAACGCCGTGGAGGCGGCGCGCAAGGCCGAGGGCTGGGCGAAGGCGACGGCGCACAACCGCGCACAGGTGCTGTACTACGTCGGCGAGAACCTGGCGCAGCGTGCCGATGAGATTGCGCGCCGCTTGGCAGCGGTTGTCGGGGACGAGCAGGCGCGGCGCGAGGTCGAAGCGAGCATCGCGCGTGTCTTCTCGTACGCCGCGTGGGCCGACAAGTTCGAAGGGACGGTGCACCATCCGCCGATGCGCAACGTTTCGGTCGCGATGCGTGAGCCGATCGGCACGGTTGCGGTCATCTGCCCCTATGAAGCACCGCTGCTGGGCTTGCTTTCCACTGTGCTACCGGCGGTCGCGATGGGGAACACGGTGGTCGCCGTCGCGTC
>CAYWSH010000032.1:0-3931 GCA_964460655.1 uncultured Terriglobales bacterium
GCGGAGACGCCGCATGGGCACGTGCTGACGCCGGCGAATCCGAAGTCGTATGAGCTGATCAAGAGTCTTTACGACGAGCTCGTGCCGCAGTTCCCGGGACCGTTCTTCCACATCGGGTCGGATGAGACGTGGGAGCTCGGCCAGGGGCAGACGAAGGACCGCGCGGCACAGGTCGGGCTGGGGCGCGTGTACCTGGAGCATCTGCAAAAAGTCAGTGAGCTGATGCAGCCGCACAAGAAGCGGCTGATGTTCTGGGGCGACATCGCGGAGAAATACAAAGAGCTGCTCAACATCCTGCCGAAGGACATGATCGCGGTGGCGTGGGACTACGGCTCGCAGCCGGACTTCACCAACAAGATCAAACCATTCCGCGACGCCGGAATGGACGTGTTCGTCTCGCCAGGCGCGAACAACTGGGTACACATCTGGCCGAACTTCAATACGGCGTTCATCAACGTGCGCAACTTCGTACGCGACGGCCAGAAGCTCGGCGCTATCGGCATGCTGAACACCACGTGGGACGACGACGGCGAGGCGCTGTTCGGCATGACGTGGCCGGCCATCGTTCTCGGCGGCGATTGCGCGTGGCAGCAGGGCGAGTGCAGCATCGAGCGCTTCACCAATGCGTATGACTGGGCGTTCTACCGCAACCCGGGCCACGAATTCCGCGACGTGATCAACGCGCTGAACCACACGCACACGCTGCTCGCCGGCGCGGGCATCGGCAGCGCGGCGAATGACCAGTTCTGGCTCGATCCGTTCACGCCCAATGGAGCACGCTTCGTTGCCCGGGGGCTGCCGGTGATGCACGATTTCCGCATCGACGCCGAGAATGCGCTCATCGGGTTGGCGCGCAACTCGAAAAGAGCACGCGCGCACGCCGACACGCTCGATTACATGCAACTAGCGGCGATGCGCCTCGACACGCTCGGCATGAAGATCCAGTTCGCGCGCGAGATCACGAATTACTACTGGGACGCGTACGCCAACCAGACGGACCGCCCGCGCGCGCGGCGCGATCTTTCGGAGATCACCTCGATCAACGGCCGTTTGCAGGACCTGCGCGACGCGACTGAGCGCATCCGAGCGTTCTATCGCGATCTTTGGATGAAGGAGAACCGGCCGTACTGGCTGGGGAGCGTGCTGGTGCGCTACGACACGCTCGCCGAGATGTTCCAGCGGAAGATCGAGGCGGTGAAGCAGTCGTCAGATGCGTATAACGTCGCCGGAACGCTGACGCCGCCGGACGAGCTGGGGTTCGTCTCGGCGCCGTTCATTCCGCCACCGACGCCGCGGCCGGGAGTAGCAGGAGCCGGTGCGCCGGCAGCTCAAGGCGCAGCACCGCCACCGGCACAGCAGATCGAGAATGCGCCGCAGCGTCCGCCACAAGGGCAGCCGCCCGCACCCACGCCGAGCAAGCCGCCGTCATCCGATGAAGCCGCGGTGCCGCGAGTGCTCGAGCAGCAGAGGGATGCGGGACTGCGCCGCGATGCGGCCGCGCTCGGCCAACTGTTCGCGCCCGACTACTTCCACACGAATCCCGATGGCAGCATCATGACGCGCGATGCCGTGCTGGAGAGTTATCGCCGCCCGACGCAGTTCACGTTCAGCCGCGAGGAGATGGAAGACGTGAAGACGGTGATCAACGGCGACACCGCGGTGGTCAACATGCGCGTGGTGCTCACCGGCAAGCGCGGCGAAGACCCGTTCACCTCGCGCTATCGGGTGACGTACGTGCTGCGCAGGTCTGGCGACGGTTGGAAGATCCTGAACTCCCACAGTTCACTGCTGGGTATCACGCCGGGAACGCCGTAGGCGCTGCAATGAACCTCAGTTGTCATCCTGAGCGAAGCCGGAGCGCATGCGACGGCGAAGTCGGAGGATCCCTATGGTCACGATGATCTCAGGTGCTATAGGGATCCTTCGACTGGGCTCTCGCCGCTTCGCGTCCCTCGCTTCGCTCAGGATGACGGCGTTGTTGTTTGTCCTGAGCGTCCTCGCCCTTACGCGCGGCGAGGCGCGCCCACCACAAGCCGCCGACAAACAACCCGAAGCTTTCTTTCCCGTCGGTGTGTGGTACGGGGGCGGGAAGGCACGCGCGCCGATGCTGGAGCGGATCGACGCGACTAGCGAGCAGCGCTGGGGCAAGGACCTCGACTCGATCAAAGGTGTCGGCTTCAACACGGTGAAGACGTGGGTGGACTGGGCGACCGCCGAGCCGCGCCCGGGGGAATTCCACTTCGAGAACCTCGACTTGCTACTCAAACTCGCCGAGCAGCGCGGACTGCGCGTGGTCGTGCAGCTCTATCTCGACTCGGCGCCGGACTGGGTCGGCAAACAATTCCCGGACGCGAAGTTCGTGGACCGCAGCGGCGCGGTCATCGAGTCGCAGGCGGCGCCGGGGTTCTGCATCGACCATCCCGGCGTGCGCGGCGCGATCGTGAAGTTCCTGACGGAACTCTCGCGACGCGCGAACCGTTTCACCGCACTCTACGCCTGGGACGTGTGGAGTGAGCCGCACGTCATCAACTGGGCCGAGTTCCCGTTCCTTACGAACCCGGAATTCTGCTTCTGCGTGAACTCGCAGCGGCGCTTCCGCGCGTGGTTGCAGGAGAAATACAAATCGCTCGACGCGCTGAACACGGCGTGGTACCGGCATTTCGAGCAATGGGACGACGTCACGCCACCGCGCTCTTCGACCATCCTCAGTTACACGGACTATCTCGACTGGCGAGCGTTCATCGATGACAAGCTGGCGGGCGACCTGAAGACACGCGTCGAAGCGATCCGCAGCCCGGATGGGCAGCATGCGATCACGAGTCATGCTGCCGTGCCGGCGCTGTTCACCTCGCCGACCGACGGCTACGGCGCGCCCGACGACTGGAAGATGGCACAGGTGGCCGACTCCTACGGCACGTCGATCTATCCGCGGCACTCGCAGTCAACCCGGCCGTGGCCGTGGCAACAGTTGGCGGCGGCGCTCGACTTCGAGCGCAGCGTGGGCCGCAGCTACGGCAAAGGCTTCTGGATCGGTGAACTGCAGGCCGGGCAGGGCGTCACCGCCATGCGCATCGCCGATCCGGTGCGCGGCGACGACCTGAATTACTGGATGTGGAAGACTGTCGCTCACGGCGCGCGGCAGATCGCCATCTATGCGTGGTATCCGATGTCGTCGGGATTCGAGAGCGGAGGCTACGGGCTCATCCACCTCGACGGCACACTGACGGAGCGCGCGAAGCAAGCCGGCGCAGTCGCGAAGCTCATCCAGCGCGAGGCGCCGCAGTTGCTGGCGGCGCGGCCGGCGCCGGCGGAAGTCGCGATCCTGTTCAACCGCTTGGCGCGTACATGGTCGGCGGCGCGCAGCCGTCGCTTTCGCGCCTCGGCAATGCGACGCGCGATTCGCTCATGGGATTGCATCGCGCGTTCTTAGAAGAACAGATCCCAGTCGACTTCGTTCACACCGATGATGTGATCAACGATCGTCTCTCCGGCTACAAGATAGTGTTTGTTCCGTATCCGGTGATGATGTCGCGCGCTCTGGCCGACGGTTTGACGCGCTACATCCGTAACGGCGGCACGGTGGTCGCCGAAGCGCGCCTCGCGTGGAACGACGAACGCGGCTTTGCCAGCGACGTGATCCCCGGTTTCAATCTGGCCGAAGTGTTCGGCGCACGGGAGAAGGAAATCAGAAATGCCGAGAAGCCGGTGATGAAAACGGAGTCAGTGATTGCCGGACTAGCAGCGGGAACACAAGTTCCGACAGAAGCATTCGAAGAGTCGCTCGAGCCGTCGTCTGGAACACGCGTGCTGGCTCGCTGGCCCAATGGCGACGCGGCGGCGACGTCGCATGATCTCGGTCGAGGCAAGGCCATCCTGATCGGGTCATTCGTCGCGTTGAGTTATCAGCGACACCCGGAGCAGACGGCAACGA
>CAYWSH010000032.1:4031-14679 GCA_964460655.1 uncultured Terriglobales bacterium
CTCATCCTCGGCGTGGACATCGGCGGCACGAAGGTTGCCGCTGGGCTCGTGGATGCGCGCGGGCAGATCGTGGCGCGCACGCGGCGCCAGATGATCACGCACAAGACAGCCGACGATGGTGTCACCGCTGTGTTGAAGGCGATCGAGGCTGCGCGCGGGGAACAGCAGCCGACGGCGATAGGCATCAGCACGCCGGGGAACGTCGACCCGGCGAGCGGCACCGTGATCGCGGCCACGAACCTCCCGTGCTGGCGCGATTTTCCGCTGGCGGAGAGGATCGCGGAGGCAGCACGGCTTCCTGTGCGCCTCGACAACGATGGCAATGCGGCCGCACTTGCTGAAGCGGTGTGGGGAGCGGGCGCGGGCTACGCTTCAGTTTTCTACGTCACGCTGGGAACCGGCATCGGGAGCGGGTTCGTGCTCGATGGCCGCGTGCATCACGGACGCACGGGAGCGGCCGGCGAAGGCGGACACATGACGATCGACCTACGCGGGCCGAAGTGTTTGTGCGGGAAGCGCGGCTGCATCGAGGTGTACGCGGCGGGTCCGGCGATCGCGCTGCGCGCACAGAAGAAGATCGCGGGAAGCCGGCGGGCTGGGCATGCGATGCTGGCGCTCGCCGATCGCAAAGTCGCGAACGTTACCGCCGAGATCGTCGGCAAGGCCGCGCTCGCCGGAGATGCGCTCGCCATCGAGGTGTTGCGCGAGGTCGCCGATCTGCTGGCCATCTGGCTCGGCGGCATCATCGATCTCCTGGAGCCGCACGTCATCGTGGTTGGCGGCGGGCTCGGCCACCTGATGGCGAGCTTCTTCGGCCACATCCGAGAGAAGCTCGACACTTGGTCCATCAATCCGCGCTCGGCAGAGATCCCGATCGTGAGCGCGACCTACGGTGCTGCGTCGGGTATTGCGGGCGCGGCGGCGCTATGGACGCAGCAGGACTGAAGTCCGCTCTCCGCTGTACGCTCAAAAGCAAAATCCTAAACCGCAGATCACGCAGAGAAACCCTCGCAGATTTCGCGGATACAGAAGTAGTGGCGTAAAGCGCAAAGCGTAGAGCGTTTTTTCTACGCGTTCACGGCGCGCGAATCGCCTTCGAGCGGCAGGAAGTACTGCGTGCCCTTGATAGGCTCGGAGAGGCGGCGCAGCAGTTCCTTCAGGTCCTCGCTGCGGTCGACGAAGTCGATGTCGGTCGTGTTGACGACGAGCAGGTCCGAAGACGTGTAGTGAAAGAAGAAGTGCTCGTAGGCGCGCGCGACTTCTTCGATGTAGTCGTCGCTGATCTGCATCTCCTCGGGCGCGCCTTTTTTCTTGAGCCGCTTCTTTAGCACGTCGGGCGTGGCCTGCAGATAGATGACGAGGTCGGGCGTGGGCAGTTGCTGGCGGAAGTGCCGGTAGTAGCGGTCGTAGACGGCGAGTTCCGTGTCGCTCAGGTTGATGCAGGCGAAGAGCTTGTCTTTTTCGAAGATGTAATCGGCGACGACGGTGCGGCGCGAGTTGGAGTCCACCATCTTCAGCTGCTCGAAGCGCTCCATCAGAAAAGAAAATTGCGCGGCGAAGCCCGTGCCCGGCTCGCCGTCATAGAACTTGCGCAGGAACGGGTTGTTCTCCGGCTCGGAGATGCGTTGCGCGTGCAGCTTGTCGGCGATGATCTGTGCCAGCGTGCTCTTGCCGACCCGTATCGGGCCCTCGATCGCGATGTAGCGGGGGAGTTCGAAGAAGTTGGCCATGGGGACCGGGGACGTTGCGCAGAATAGCGCCGACGCTCTGTGGGTATCAATTGGCAAAAAGGTAACAGGCGGCAGTGGGCGCGGGACGCGGATTTCGGCTGATTTCGACGCTTGACACCGCGCCCCGCCGGGAGCTTAATAGGCGGCCAGCGGTCGGCCCGGGCCAATGCACCGCGCGGATATCGCGGCGGGATCGCCGACTCGCCAGGAGACGTTATGAATAAGGCGGATCTCATCGATCGCATCGCATCGGCTTCCGGCATCACGAAGGCTCAGGCAGGGACCGCCGTCGAGACCCTGGTGAGCAGCGTCACCGGCGCGCTGAAGAAGGGCGAGCGCGTGGCGCTGGTCGGCTTCGGCACCTTTGCCGTCTCGCAGCGCAAGGCGCGTAACGGCCGCAACCCGCAGACCGGCTCCGTGATCAAGATCGCCGCGCGCAAGGTGGCGAAATTCACCGCCGGCGTGGAGCTGAAGAAGGCGGTCAACAAGAAATAAAGCTAGGCATCCATTCGCTCAGGGCCGCGGCAGCAGTCCGCCGCGGTTTTGTTTTTTCCTACGGACCAAACGGATTAAGGCGGATGAACCAAGTCGTTTTCCTGATCCTGAGTGATCCGTGAGATCCGTGGCTGCTTTTCCACTGCGTATCGAAGATTTGCGCCTGAATCACAACGGCGTAGACATTGCGTCCACGGTGAATTCGTCCTAGAGTCGCAGGGAGTGGCGACCACAGGCACAACCGCGAGCGTTTGTCCCATTTGTTCCGGTTCGGGCTGGCGTCCTATCCCGGATCCCGGTCTCGAGCCGCGCTATGCGCGCTGCGAATGCGTGCGGAGCGCGCGTGGCGACCGGTTGTTGCAGCAGGCGCGTATCCCGGCACGGTACGGCCACTGTGATTTCCACGACTTTGCGACGCTGAATGATTCATTGCGCGGCGCCAAGCTCACCGCGGAAGCATTCGTGCGCGAGTATGACCCCGGTGCCACGAACGACGGGCTGCTGCTCGTTGGCCCGATCGGCGTCGGCAAGACGCACCTGGCGGTGGCCATCCTGCGCGAGCTGATCGCCGCGAAAGGCGTCCCCGGACTCTTCTACGACTATCGCGAGCTGCTCAAGCAGATCCAGAATTCTTACAACGACACGGTCAAGACCACCGAACTCGACGTCCTGCGGCCCGTATTCGAGGCTGACGTGCTCGTGCTTGACGAACTCGGGGCGGTAAAGCCGACCGAATGGGTGTGGGACACGGTGAGCCACATCCTGAACACGCGCTACAACGACCGCCGGACGACCATCATCACCACGAACTTCGAAGATCTGCCGGAGGCGACCGCGGTGAGCGCGCGCCCGGGCAGTGACCGCGAGCTGGCGCAGCGCGCCGCCCGGCGCGAGACGCTGGGCGACCGCATCGGCGAACGCATGCGTTCGCGCTTGCACGAGATGTGCCGCAAGGTGGAGATGAATGGCGACGACTTCCGCCAGCGCGTCCGCAGCGCCAGCTTCCGTTAAACCACGTTGTGGTGAGGACTAGTGCAGAAGCGACCAGATGCGCGTCATCTGGTAGGCCGCGACGACGATCCCTAGAATGAAATAAACGTTGTACGCGGCCGCGCGCGTCAGCAGCGGTACCGTGATGCCGCGCTGTCGCAGTGCCACCACGAAGACCTGCTCCTGCGCCAGGATGGTGTCGGCGAGCGGCCGGTGGAACGCGGCGATCAGCAGGCCGAGCGCGAGTTTGGTGAGTTCGAGGAGCATTAGCGGCATCCTAAGGGCGGCTGCGGGGAGTCTCAATCAGGCGAAAGACCTAGGCGCCTGCGGCCCGCCGCCGTTCTGCTAGAATCAACATAATCCCCGCATGAATCCTGATCTGGAAAAACTTATCGCCCTGGAACGCGCCGATCGCGAGATCGGCCGGCTGAACAAGGAAGTCGCGTCTTTGCCCGGGAAAGTCGCGGTCATCGAGCAGAAGCTGCACGCCTCGAAACAGCACCTCGAGGCCGCGCGCCAGGCCATCAAGAACGGCGAAGCGCAGAAGCGCAAGCTCGAGGCCGATATCCAGGCGCAGCAGCAGAAGATCTCGAAGTATCGCGAACAGTCGCTCGAAGTGAAGACCAACGACCAGTACAAGGCCCTGCTGCACGAGATCAGCTTTGCCGAGAAAGCGATCCGCGACAGCGAAGACAAGATCCTCGAACTGATGGTCGATGCCGAGTCCCAGGAGAAGCTGGCGAAGCAAGCCGAAGCCGAGCTGAAAGAGGAGACGGCGGACATCGAGCGCGAAAAGGCTGCCGCGCGCGCCGTGACCGCGGAAGACGAGAAGCAACTGGCGACGTGGAACGCGCAGCGCGACGGATTGCGCAGCGGCATCGACGAATCGGCCCTGCGGCATTACGAGCGCGTCTTCAAGCTGCGCGGCACGGCGCTCGCCGAAGCACGCGACCACAAGTGCTCGGTGTGCCAGGTGATGCTGCGGCCACAGACGTACAACGAGGTCCGGACGAACGAGCAGATCCTCTACTGCGACTCCTGCCAGCGCATCCTGTGGTACGACCAGAGCCGCGAGGCCCAGCCGGCCGCGGTCGAAGCGGCCTCCTAGCACCCGCACTTCGCCGGGAATGTTCTTGCGACTACACTAGTCACCTTGCCTGCCTCCAAGCACGCCATCGTGCAGGTGACGCGCCGCGGCGCCCAGCGCGTGCGCGCGGGACATCCGTGGGTCTATCGCTCCGACCTGAAAGCGGAACCGAAGGCCGCGCCCGGTGCGCTGGTACAGGTGAACGACGACCGCGGCGCGGTGCTCGGCTCGGCGCTGTACAGCTCAAGCTCGCAGATCGCGCTGCGCATGATCGATCGAGCCCTGCTGGCTGATGACAACGCGTTGCGCGAGGTGGTGCGACGGCGCCTCGATGCCGCGCTGGAGTATCGCCACGCCACCGTGCGCAACAGCGATGCGTACCGCATCGTCTTCAGCGAGGCCGACGCACTGCCGGGACTGATCGTCGACCGCTACAACGACGTCGTCACCTTCCAAGTCCTCACGCAGGCCTTCGACCAGCCGGCGACGCGCGAAGTGGTGCTGCAGTGGGTGCAGCGTGCGCTCGCACCCAGCGGCATCGCCGAGCGCGTGGAGCCGCGCATCCGCGAACTGGAGAAGCTTGCGCCCCGCGAGAGCGCCCTCGTCGCGGGCGAACGCAGCCAGACCGTGTTCACGATGAACAGCCTGCGCTTTCACTACGACACGACGGGCGGGCAGAAGACCGGGGCCTTCCTCGACCAGCGCGAGAACTACGCCGCGGCCGAACGTTATGCGCACGGGGCGGCGCTCGATGTGTTCTGCTATCAGGGCGGGTTCGCGCTGCACCTGGCGCGCGCGTGCGAGCGCGTGACGGCGATCGACAGCTCGCGCCCGGCGCTGGAAGTCGCCGAGCAGAATCAAGCGGTGAACGCGGGTGGGCGCGGGGGCGTGGAGGTGGAGTGGCTGGAGGGCAATGCGTTCGACATCCTGCGCGATTACGCCGACGCAGCGAAGAAGTACGACACCATCGTGCTCGATCCGCCGGCGTTCGCCAAATCGGCGCGCAACCTCGAGACGGCGTTGCGTGGCTACAAAGAGTTGAACCTGCGCGCGCTCAAGATGCTGCGCTCAGGCGGCGTGCTGGTGACGTGCTCCTGCTCGTATCACGTCAGCGAAGCGGATTTCATCGCCATGCTGGCCGATGCCGCGCGCGATACGCATCGCAGCGTGCGTCTGCTGGAACGTGCCGGTGCAGCGAAAGACCATCCTGCAGTGCTGACCATTCCCGAGACTTCGTATCTGAAATGTGTGATAGCGGCAGTCGCGTAGCAGCGATTGGCTATTTGTTATTTGCTATTCGCTATTGAAGAGCAACGCAGCGGGCAGCGGGCCTCCACAATAACCAATAACCAATAACTAATAGCCAATCATCTTGCGCGCGCCAGCACGAGCGTGATGTCGTCGGGCTGCTCGGCGCCGCCGATCCAGTCGCGCACGGCGATGATGGCTTCGTCGGAGATGCGGTCAAGCGGCAGGTGACGGTTCTCGCGGATCAGGTCGAGCAGGCGTGCTTCGCCGAACTCGCCGAAGTCGTTCTCCGGCTCGGTGACGCCGTCACTGAAGGAGATGAAGAGGTCGCCCGGACGCAATTCCACCGACGACTGCCCGTACGTCTGGTCGTCGAACAAGCCGATGGCCATACCACTGCTCTCCAGCCGGCGTACTGCGCCGTCGGCGCCGAGGATGATGGGCGGCAAGTGCCCGCCGTTGGAGTACGTCAAGGTGCGGGAGAGTCCGTCATAGGTGCCGAGGAACAGCGTCGCGTACTTTTCTGCCGGCGTGCTGTGGAAGAGTTGGCGGTTCAGCAATGCGAGCAGCTCTGCGGGCGCGATGGTGACGGCGTCGCTGCCGCTATCGGGCTCGCGCGGCTCGAAGCCGTCGGCTGCTCCGACGGCCGCCATCAGTGGGACCTCCAAGGCTTCGCCCGAGCGGCCCATGGTGTAGGCACGCACCGCTGAGTTGATGGTCGCCATCAAGAGCGCGGCCGAGATCCCTTTGCCGCTGACGTCGCCCACCGCGATGCCCAGCTTCTCGTGGCCGAGCGCGAGGAAGTCGTAGTAGTCGCCGCTCACGGTGCGCGCCGGGCGGCAGATGCCGTGGACCTCCAGCGTCTCCAGCGAGCGAACCTGCCGGGGGAAGAGCTGCTCCTGCACTTCCTGCGCGATAGCGAGTTCGTTCTCGATGCGCTGCTTCTCTTTCTGTTCGGCCAGCAGGCGCTCCAGCGAGGATGACATCGAGTTGAAGGAGGTTTCGAGCGCGGCGAGCTGGTCGTTGGAGCGCACGTGGATGCGGTGGCGGAACTCACCGCGATTGATCTTCTCGGTGGCGAAGTACAGGTTGTGCACCGAACGCGTGATGCTGCGGGTGAGCCGGCCCGCGATGTAGAGCGCGAACAATCCGATCAGCGCGAAGAGTATGGCGAAACCGACGAGCATGTTGAACACCACGCCCGAATACTCGCCCAGGGTGGCGAAGAGACGCTGGTACAGGAGCGAAGGCCGCGTCGTCACCGTCATGACCAGTGGATGCTGGACGCCGTCGCTCCAGTTCGTGACTTCGAACAGGGTCGGGAACGTGAAGTCACGGTCCATGCGGCCGGTCGGCGGCGGCAGGGTACCGGCAGCGATGCGGTTGAGGGAGTCGGAAGAAGACGTTCCGGTCTCACTGTCCACCGTGAGCACCGCCGGACTGCTGCTCGACCTGACGGTGATGCCGCTCTTGCGGCCCGAACGCGAGGCGGGATCGTTCTCGAGATAGAGCGTGATGATGCCGAGCTTATCGGCGAGTCGCGATAGCAAAGGGATGTCCAGAGGGACGGCCGCGATGATGGTCAGCGGTTCACCGCGCACCGTGATGCGCCGCGCGGCGCGCAGCCAGTGACTGCGGTCATGCTCGGTCACCACGCCGCGAAAGCCCTCCTTCAGCCAGGCAGGGGCTGCGATCGCCGGTCCGGCTCCTTGCACCACTGTCGCCTGATCGTGATACCAGAACGTCAGGTGCGCCGGTAACGGAGCATTGGTCGCCGCGCGGGCGCGCAAGGATTCCGCCGCTTGTGCCGGGGCGACTTTGCGTTCCAGTTGGGCCGCGAGCGTGGCCGCGACCGCCGCATTACTGGCGTCGAGTTGCGCGAGTTCGGCTTGAAAATCACTGGTGGCAACGAACGTGGCAAACTGCCCCGCCAGCGCATAGCCCGCGATGAGCGCCATCGCCACCAACAGCAGGCCGGGCATGAAGCCGACGAACATGTAGGTCACGATCAGCCGATTGCGCAAGCGCCACAGCATGCGGGCGCGCAACCAGCGCCAGCCGAGCAGCAGCAGACCGCAGGCGACGACATACGAAAGGAACGTCACCCATCCGACGAGATACGCCCGCAGGTTCGGCCAGCCGAGAACCCAGGACAGCAATGCGAGCACTAGCAGCGCGGCGGCGATAGCGGCCAGCGTGCTGGTGAAGCGCGCCACGCGCGTCCGCGGCAGCAAGCCACGCGCCGCCAAGCGTGCGCGTACGTATCGATAGAGCGGGAAGTCCATCGCGAAAACGTCTTACGAGATTATACGGATGCGCGCGAGAGCGGGTTCAGCGCGGGCTGCGTACGGCTTCGGCCAGCGCGCTGCGCGGAACCGTGCTCTGCTCGCCGGTGGCGAGGTTCTTCACGGCGAAGACATCGGCTTTGATCTCGTTCTCACCGACGATGATGCAGAAGCGCGCGCCCAGCTTGCTCGCGGTTTCCAACGACTTCTTCAAGCGGAAGGCTTCATCGCCGAGCTCGACGACGACGTCGTGGCGGCGCAGTTCGCGCGCCAGGCGCGCAGCCTCGCGGTCCATGCCGGCGCCGAGCGGTGCGATGTAGGCGTCAGCCGGCTTGGCGATCGCACCCATCGTCTCTTCGAGCGCAAGAACGAGGCGATCTTCGCCGATGGCGAAGCCGATGCCGGGCGCCGCTGGTCCGCCGATGGCTTCGGAGAGCCCGTCGTAGCGGCCGCCACCGCAGATGGCGTTCTGCGCGCCGAGCGCACCGTGCGTGAACTCGAACGCGGTGCGGGTGTAGTAGTCGAGCCCGCGCACGAGGCGGTCGTTCAACGTGAACGGGACTTGCATCCCGCGCAGGATCTCCTGCACGGCGGCGAAGTGCTGGCGGCAGGGCTCATCGAGATACGTAGAGATGCGCGGCAAGGTCGCGATGATGGGCTGGTCGGCGGGGACTTTGCAATCGAACACGCGCAGCGGATTCGTCACGGCGCGGCGCTGGCAGTCGGAACACATCTTGCCTTTGACGCCGGCGAGTGCCTGCTGCAGTGCCGCGTTATAGGTCTTGCGATCGTTCGCACAGCCGACGGAGTTCAGCTCGAGAGTCCAGTTCTGCACGCCGAGGCGATCGAGCAGAGTGGCGAGCATCTCGAGGACTTCGGCATCGCGCGCGGGTGACTCGGAACCCGCGCTCGCCGGGCCGATCGCTTCCGCGCCGATCTGGTAGAACTGCCGGTAGCGTCCCTTCTGCGGGCGCTCACGCCGGAACTGCGGGCCGATGTAGTAGAGCTTCTGCACGCCGGGCCGCTCCCACATGCGGTGCTCGATGTACGCGCGCACGACGCCGGCGGTGTTCTCGGGGCGGAGGGCGAGCATCTGGCCCTTTTCGGATTCGGCGCGCGCGCGGTCCTCCCACGCGAACATTTCTTTGGCAACGATGTCGGTCTCTTCGCCGACCGAGCGTTGGAAGAGCTGCAGGTCTTCAATGATGGGCGTACGGATCTCGTGGAAGTTGTATTCGCGGAAGACGTCGCGGCAGGCCGCTTCGATGAAGTTCCAAACGGCGGTCTCGGGCGGGAGCAGGTCACGCGTGCCGCGGATGGATTTGATTGCCAAGGCTGAATATTACCTCAGCGAGTTGACGCGAGCGTGTACAGGTGGGCTCTCCGTTCTCACGACCCCATCCACCGCGTCATCCTGAGGCCTTCGTTTGGCCGAAGGATCCCGCCGATGATCGCACTACATTCGCAGGTGGCGCCTTCTCAAGGAAGGTCGTGGTTGAAACACCTTGTAGCAGCACAGATGATGCATGCAGCGCGGGGATCCTTCGGCCAAAGTCAGGCCTCAGGATGACGACGCGGAGGGTCGTCTACTCTTTCTTGTACTGCTCTTTGTAACCCAGGTAATTCCGCGCGTAACGCAGGATGCCTTCCTGGTCAGTCGTGTCGTTCAGTTCCTTGCGCTGCTTGCCGGGGACGCCCATCCACAGCGTCCGAGGCGGGACGACCGTGTTTTCGGGAATTACCGTTCCGGCGGCAATGATGCAGCCGGCGCCGATCTGCGCGTTGTTCAGGATGACGCTACCCATGCCGATGAGGCAGCCATCGCCGATGGTGCAGCCGTGCAGCGTGACCGAGTGGCCCACGGTGACCCAGTCGCCGAGGATGACCGGATACTTGCCCAGCATGCCGTGGAGCACCGAGCAGTCCTGGACATTGGAGTTGGCGCCGATCCTGATGTAGTGGACGTCGCCGCGCAGCACGGCGTTCATCCAGATGCTGGAGTTCTCGCCCAGCGTGACGTCGCCGATTACCTGGGCCGACGGGTCAACGTAGGCCGAATCAGGCACTTGCGGGTGCTTTCCCATGTAGCCGCGCAGCATGTTCCGGTTTCATCCTCCGAAGCAGCCGTCGAGGTTACCATGGCACGGTGATGCCACATGTAAATCGCTTAATCCGCTTGACTTGCTACAGGAACGCTGCAATAACTAGCAAGTCAACGGACGGGATTTGGGGGTGTTTTTTAGTTGGCTGAAGTTCGAGTGCAAGAGGGCGAACCGCTGGAAAATGCGCTTCGCCGCTTCAAGCGCAAGGTACAGACGGAAGACATCATCAAAGAGGTAAAACGTCATTCGTTCTACCTGAAGCCGGGCGAGAAGAAACGCGTAAAAGAAGCCCTGGCGCGCAAGCGCAGCCGTAAAAAGGCGCGCAAAGAGCAGGACTAACGTTTCAACCGGTGGCCGCTAACAAGCGGCCACCGCTTCATAGCAAGCGGGCCCGGATTCATTCGGCGTAACGCAGTCGTAAGGGTCATGCGGTAGCAGTGACCGTTGCTGGCGGGGCTGGCGCGGTGGGCCGAACCAAGGGAAGATATCCTGCGCGTCTGCAGTCGTGGTGGGGAGTCCTTCGGGGTTAAGGAACCGGCTGTTTGGTCGGCCGGTCGGCCGTGGAGAATTCCGGGTGGCGTCGCGGGACAGGGGAGGGCGTCGCTCCATGGAATTCCAGGACAAGACTCTGAAGTGTATCGACTGCGGGGCCGACTTCGTTTTTACCGCCGGGGAACAACTCTTTTTCCACGACAAGCAGTTCAAGAACGA
>CAYWSH010000032.1:14779-28754 GCA_964460655.1 uncultured Terriglobales bacterium
TCGTTTTTACCGCCGGGGAACAACTCTTTTTCCACGACAAGCAGTTCAAGAACGAGCCCAAGCGCTGTAAAGCATGCAAGCAGAAGCGCCAGGCCATGCTGGGCGCCAATGCGAGCGCTGCCGGTAGCGGCGCTCCCGCCGCCACCTACAACAAGGTAGAGACGCGCACCACCTGCTCGGGATGCGGCAAGGAAACCACCGTGCCCTTCAAGCCGACGCAAGGACGCCCGGTTTTCTGCCGCGAATGCTTCCAGGCACGCAAGGCCTCCGCTGCGTCGGCCTAAGCGACGCCTTCTAGCCCGACCACATTTTCGGGGATGGGTGTGTCTGCAGGTGTCAGCCGGCTTTGCTGGCGCGCTCGCCAGCTTTGGCGTGGGCATGCGCTGCCCGGGCTACTTCCTTGGAACGCGCGAGCTTTTGGGCTTCGTGCCGTGACATCACTTGCTCGATCTGCCGTAGCAGGTCGTCCGTTCCAACGGGCTTCACCAGGAGCTGTTGCGCGCCATGTGCTTCCCACTCGCTGCCCGGGACGGGATACGCGGTCAGGATCGCAGTCGCCGGCTCGTAGCGCTGCGAGCGCGCCACACGGATGACCTCGTAGCCCGAGCGCTCCGTCTCCATCCGCATGTCGGTGATCACGAGGTCGTACACGCCGGTATTCAGCTTCTGGCCGGCCTCGCGTGCGGAAGCAGCCGTGTCTACCGTGAATCGGTTGAGTTCGAGGACGGCTTTCAACGTGAGCAGAATGGCCAACTCATCGTCGACCAGGAGAACACGCCTCATGGGCAAGCTCCAGGGGAAGTTGCGTACCTAGACTTAGGACTAGCCGAAAAGTCTGATGCGGGCCGATGCCTGCCGGTTGGTTCGCGCGCCCACGAAAGAACGCCACGAACACCTCGCTATAATACTCCCGTGCCGCGCTTCTACGTGCAGAACTTCGGTTGTCGTGCCACCCAGGCCGATGGCGCCGCCATCGAGCGCGAACTCGTGGAAACCGGCTACCAGCGGGCGTTTTCAGCCGTCGACGCGCAAGTCGTTGTTTTTAATACCTGTACGGTGACGGCGGCGGCCGATCACGATGCCCGTTCAGCGATCCGCCGCGCCCATCGCGAGAATCCGGCGGCGCGCATCGTCGTGACCGGCTGCTACGCGCAGCGCGCCCCGCACGAGATCGCCGCGCTACCGGGCGTGAGCGCCGTGGTGGGGAATTCGCACAAGCACCTGGTGGCGGAGATCGCGGCGGCGCCGGCGAAAAGCGGATCCCTCGACCGCAGTCGCGGTCTCGGGATGACAAGCCAAGAAGGGGCGTTCGTTCCGCTGTCGGTCCTGGCCAACGACCAACGACCGACGACGGACGGCGCTCTTCTGCTCGTAGGCGACATCTTCGCCCATACCCAGCTGCTTGCCGCGCCGGTCTTCGACGCTGACCTCGCCCGTGAGAAGACGCGCCCCAACCTCAAGGTCCAGGACGGTTGCGACAATCGCTGCTCGTTCTGCGTGATCCCGTCGGTCCGTGGGCAGAGCCGTTCGCTGCCGCTCGGCGAAGTGCTACGTGAGGTCGATTCTCTGGTGGCGCAGGGATACCGCGAGCTGGTGCTGAGCGGGATCAACCTGGGGCGGTGGGGAAGAGACTTCGACGACGCGTTCCGCTTCGAGCAACTCGTGCATGCGATCCTCGAGCGCACATCGCTGGAAAAGCTCCGGCTAAGCTCCGTCGAACCCATGGATTGGTCGGACGAACTGATCGAGCTTGTCGCCTCATCGCCGCGCATCGCGAAGCATGTGCACGCACCGTTGCAGTCGGGCAGCGACCGCATCCTGCGGCTGATGCACCGCAAGTATCGGCCTTGGCATTACGCGGAGCGCATCCAGAAAGTCCGCGCGGCGATGCCAGATGCCGCCATCGGCGCCGACGTGATGGTCGGTTTCCCCGGCGAGAGCGACGCCGACTTTGACGAGTCGCTGCGCTTCATAGCCGCTCTGCCGTTCACGTATCTGCATGTCTTCACGTTCTCGGCGCGTCCGGGCACGCCGGCGGCGACGATGGCGGATCAAGTCCCGGCGACGGTGATGCGCGAGCGTAATCGTGTGCTGCGTGAGCTGGCGGCCGAGAAGAACCGCAAGTTCCGCGAAACGTTCCTTGGCCGAGAAGTCGCAGCGATCACGCTGCACAAACATGCCGGCGACGCGACCGAGGCCTTGACCGACAACTACCTGAAGCTGCGCCTGACCGGGTCACATCGTCCGAATCAGTGGTTGCGCGCACGCGTCACGACGACGACGCATGATGGATTGGCGGGCATCGCCGCGATCGATCACTGACGTGGATCGCTTTGGTTCCCGGCTGTGGCTCTGGGTCGAACTCCGCCACGCGCCTACGGCGCGGTGGGAACGATTTGTGGGTGGCCCGCATCGATCCGAACGGACTGGGCCGGTCAACCCATCTGCTATAATCGAAAGGCTTTTTCGTCATCCGGAGGACTGTATCGACAAGCGTTTTATCCGCACTAATGAGCGTATCCGCGCGCGCGAGGTGCGCGTGATCGACGACGAGGGGAACCAGATCGGCGTGATCCCGCCGTTCGAAGCGCTCAAGATGGCCCGTGAAAGGAACCTGGACCTGGTCGAGATCTCGCCGACGGCGCAACCGCCGGTGTGCCGCATCATGGATTTCGGCAAGTACCTGTACCAGCAGGAAAAGCGGGAACGCGAGGCGAAAAAGCACCAGAAGCAGATCACCGTCAAGGAAGTGAAGTTCCGCATCAACGTGGACGAGCACGATTACCAGACCAAAAAGAACCACGTGCTGCGCTTCCTCGACGAAGGTGACAAGGTAAAGGCGACCATCTTCTTCCGCGGTCGCGAAATGACGCGGACGAGCCTGGGTCGCGAGGTGCTGGAGCGGCTGATCAAGGACGTTGCGGAGAAGAGCATCGTCGAGTTCCGGCCGCGGCAGGAAGGCAACACCCTGCACGCCATCCTGGCGCCGAAAAAAGCGCAATAGCAGCTTCGAGGTTCAAGTTTCCAGTTTCGAGCGAGACTGGCTTGCTCGGATTCGAAGCCTGAGACTCGAGATTTTGTAAGGACAAGAGAATGCCAAAGTTGAAGACCCATAAAGGCGCCGCCAAGCGCTTCAAAAAGACGGCCGGCGGCAAATTCAAGCGCGGCCACGCGTTCGCGCGTCACATCCTGACGTCGAAGGCAAAGAAGCGCAAACGCCAGCTCGACCGTGACGTTATGGTCGACAAGGCCGACGCCAAGAAATTGAAGCAGATGATCCCGTACTAGCAGTTGGCGTTTGGCGATTGGCACTTAGCCAACCCAAACGCTGCGGTGGTTTGCTCCTGGCCAAGTGCTAACGGCCAATTGCCAACTGCCATCCGCGTGTGAAGAGGCACATCCTGCCTCCAGCCGCGTAATCGGCCGACCCGGCCACATCAAAAAGGAGAAGTCATGCCCCGCGTAAAACGTGGAACCAAGCGCCGCGCCAAGCGCAAAAAGATATTGCAGCGCGCGAGCGGCTACTACCTCACCAAATCGAAGCTCTACCGTTCGGCAAAAGAATCGGTGGAGCGCGCCCTTAAATTCGCCTACGCCGGCCGCCGGCAGAAGAAGCGTCAGTATCGCTCGCTGTGGATCGTGCGCATCGGCGCCGCCGCCAAGCAGAACGGCTTGAGCTACAGCCAGTTCATCAACGGGCTGAAGAAGGCGGGCATCGAACTCGATCGCAAGATCCTGGCCGACCTGGCGGTGAACGATCCCCAGGGCTTCAACGCGCTCGCCGCGCAGGCGAAGACGGCGCTCGGCAAAGCGGCGTAGAACCTTTTTTGCCGCAGATGAACGCAGATCAACGCCGATAAGTCAAACCAGCCGCAGAGCGGCAACATAGATTAGCCCCGGGCGTTAGCCCGGGGTTAGTTGCATTTAGAATGCGGAGTCCCGTAGGGACGACACATGTACGAAGTCCCACAAATCTCGGATTACTCCTCGGAGGTTCTTGATCGCGCGGAGCGCGAGCTGCTGTCCGCACTAGACGAGGAGAAGGTAGTCGTTCAGACGACGCGCGAATTCGAGACCTTCAGGAATCGCTGGCTCGCGCGCAAGAACGGCATCCTTGCGCAGATTAATGATCGGTGGCTCAAGGCTGCACCCAAAGACAAAAAGCGTACCGTCGGCGAGAAGGTTAATTATCTGAACAAGGCGGTAGAAGGTACGGTCGCAGCTGTTCGCAACCAATTGGCATTCGCCGAAGCCCCGACGCAGGAGATTAGCTATCAGATCGACGTCTCGCCGGAGCTAGGGACTGCTCTGGACGAGATCTCGCGCACGTTGCGCCAACGACAACTCGAACGCCATCGTCTCGACATCTCTCTGCCCGGCATCCGGCGTCCGCTGGGCGCCGAGCACCCGATCATCCGCACGATGAATGAGTTCGTCGCCGTCTTTCAGGCGATGGGTTACTCGGTGGAAGAGGGGCCCGAGGTCGAGACGGACTACTACAACTTCGAGGCGCTGAACTTCCCGCCGAACCATCCGGCGCGCGACATGCAGGACACGCTGTTCGTCGCCGGGCAGGAGCGCAAGCCGCAGCGCGACCGCCTGATGCTGCGCACCCACACCTCGCCGGTGCAGATACGCGCGATGATGAAGTCTCCGCCGCCGCTGCGCATCTTGTGTCCCGGCAAGGTGCATCGGCGCGACGCCGCCGATGCCACGCATTCGCCGATGTTCCACCAAGTCGAAGGGCTCGCGGTGGACACGAATATCACGCTCGGCGACTTGAAGGGCTCGCTCGACCACGCGATGAAAGCGCTGTACGGCGCGAGCGTGCGCACGCGCTTCCAGCCGTCATTCTTCCCGTTCACGGAACCGAGCGCCGAGATGTACGTGTCGTGCCCGTTCTGCGGGAGCAAAGGCTGCCGCATCTGCAAGCAGAGTGGCTGGATCGAGCTCGGCGGCTGCGGCATGGTGCATCCCAACGTCTTCCGCGGGCTCCAGGAATACGGCTACGACCCAGAAAAGATCTCGGGCTTCGCCTTCGGCATGGGCATGGACCGCATCGCCGCGCTGCGCTGGGGCATTAACGATATCCAGTTGTTCTTCCAGGGTGACGTCAGGTTCCTGGAGCAATTCGCTTAGAGGCGGTAGTCAGTAGTCGGTAGTCAGCAGTCTCGGAAACCTCGTGCGGTTCGCATTCTCAATGGCGCTGCTGTTGACTGCATTTGTTCTGGCCGGAATGGCCAACGTGCAGTTTTGGAAAATGCAGGGAGAGATTGTGGAGAAGAGGCCTGAATTGACTGACTGGCTGTTTGGCTTTGGCACGTTCTTCAAGACCTTGGATATTCAACGACTGCACCGCGAGCTGTATCCATCATCATCAAGGAGTCGGAAGTTTACGATTTTCTTTGCTGCGGCTGCGGTGACGGGCTTTAGCGGCTTCGAGTTTTGGGTGCACTCCTAAATGAAGATCCTCCCCACATGGCTGCGCGAGTTCGTCGACCTCACGGGCGTCGACGACCGCCAGCTCGCCGCCGACCTCACGCAGGCCGGCTTGTCGGTCGAGGGCATCGCGACGGAGGGCGGCCAGACGGTGTTTGAGGTCGAGATCACGCCCAACCGCCCCGACGCGATGAACCATTACGGCATCGCGCGCGAAGCGTCGGCGATCTACGACAAGGAGTTGAAGCCGCTCACCGCGCAGTTGCCAACGACCAACGACCAACGACCAACGACGCCTTTTCCGATCCAGATCGAAGATGCGCTTGGTTGTGCGCGGTACTGCGCACGCGTCATCCGCGGTGTGAAGATCGCAGCCTCGCCGGCGAAGATCGCGCAGCGGCTCGCGGCGCTCGATGCCAGTGCCATCTCGAATGCGGTGGACGCCTCGAACTACACGCTGCAACAGATGGGGCATCCGACGCACGCGTTCGACCTCGACCTGCTGGTGGGCGGCAAGATCCTGGTGCGGCGCGCACGCGCGGGCGAGACGCTGAAGACGCTGGATGGCGTGGACCGCAAGCTCGATCCCGACGACCTGATCATCGCCGACGCCGAGAAGCCGGTCGCGCTCGCCGGCGTAATGGGCGGGTTCGACTCGATGATCACCGAGCGCACGAAGAATGTGCTGATCGAATCGGCGTGGTTCGATCCGGCAAGCGTTCGCCGTACGGCGCGACGCCACGGCATGCACACCGATGCGTCGCATCGCTTCGAGCGCGGCGCCGACATCGGCGCCGCACCGCTGGCGTGCGACCTCGTCGCGCAACTTATTCTCGAGACCGCCGGCGGCAAGCTCGAAGGCGGGCTGATCGATGCGCGGGCGCGCGCGCTCGGACTCACCACCATCGCGCTGCGCGAAGCGGAGGTGCGTCGGCATCTCGGCCAACGGTTGCGCGCGGAGGAGATCGCCCGGATCCTCGAGCGCCTCGGTTTCGCGGTGACGGAGCGCGAGGCGGAATTCACGGTCGACGTCCCGACTTGGCGGCTCGACGTGGAGCAAGAGATCGATCTCATCGAAGAGATCGCGCGCATTTACGGCTACAACAAGTTCCCCAACACGCTGCCGGCGTTCTCGGGCAGCGTGGTCGAGCTGCCGAACGCCGCGAAGGACGAACAGATCCGGCGTACACTGCTCGCGCTCGGCTACAACGAGGCCATCTCGCTGACCTTTGTTGGGCCGGCCGACGCGGGCCGCTTCTCGCACGCCGAGGCGCTGGCGCTGGCGAACCCGGTGAACGATGAAGCCGGCGCGCTGCGCACGTCGCTCGTGCCCGGCATGCTCGATATGCTGGGGTGGAACCTGAATCGCGGCGTGGAGAGTGCGCGGTTGTTCGAGCGCGGTAACGTTTTCGAACAGGTCGAAGGCGGCGCAGTGGAGCCGTTGCAACTGGCGATCGGCGCCACGGGACAGGCGCAACCAGCGTCGCCGCACGAGCCGTCGCGAGCCTATTCCTTCTATGACCTCAAAGGCGTGGTGGAGCAGCTGCTGGCCGGCTTTGCGCACAACACGGTGTCACTCGATCGCGATACGCGCGACTACTTCCACCCGGGCCGCTGTGCACGCGTGAAGATGGATGGTGCGACGGTCGCGCGTTTCGGCGAGATCCATCCCGACGTCGCGGCCGTGCGCAAGTTGCGGCAGCCGGTGTTCGTGGCGGAGATCATCCTTGACCGGCTCTATCGCCACGAGCTGCGGCAGCCAAACTATCAACCCCTGCCACGTTTCCCGGCCGTCGGGCGCGATTTCTCGTTCGTGTTCGACGACGACGTTTCATGCGACCGCATCCAGTCGGCCGTGACTGCACTCGGCATTGCGGAACTCGCAAGCTTCAGCGAGGCGGAGATCTTTCGCGGCGGCTCGGTGCCGGCAGGGAAGTACAGTGTGCTGCTACGCGCCACGTTCCAGTCGCCGGAGCGCACGCTGCGCGACGACGAGGTCGGCGCCTGGGCGCAGCGGATCATCGTGGCGCTGACGGCGTTGGACGGCACTTTACGGGCGTAGGTCGCGCTCACCGGAACTACGCCGCATCGTCCAACGTACTATCATCGTGGGATCAGTGTGCCTCCAGGAGAACGTATGACATCCAGCCGTCGCTCATTGCTTTCCGTCTTCATTTGCCTCGCTCTTTCGTTGTCGGTGTTTGCGCAGACCGCACCGAAAGCGGCTGCGCCTAAGGCGTCGAACCAAAACGCCGCCGCGAAGACCTCGCCGGCAGTGGCCGCACAAGCGACGACGGCGGCGCGCAGCAGCATCGCGGTGCCGAAGCTCGCTTATGAGAAGTACAAGCTGAAGAACGGTCTCGACGTCATTCTGCTCGAGGACCATCGCCTGCCGCTGGTGGCCGTGAACATCTGGTACCACGTTGGACCGGCGAACGAGCGGCCGGGCCTTACGGGCTTCGCGCACCTCTATGAGCACATGATGTTCGAGGGCTCGCGGCACGTGGGCGAGAAGGCGCACTTCAAATACATGGAGGCGGCGGGCGCGAGCGACATCAATGGCACCACAGATTTCGATCGCACGAATTATTTCGAGACGCTGCCGTCGAACGAACTCGAAAAGGCGCTCTGGCTGGAAAGCGACCGCATGGGCTTCCTGCTCGACACACTCGACGAAGCGCGCCTGGCGAACCAGCGCGACGTCGTCCGCAACGAGCGCCGCGAAGGTGAGAACGCACCCTATCAGTTGGTGGAAGAAGGCCTGTTCCACACGATGTACGAAAAGACGCATCCTTATTACGCGTACGTGATCGGGTCGCACGCCGACATCGAATCGGCGAAGCTCAACGACGTCCGCGACTTCTTCCGCCGTTACTACTCGCCGAGCAACGCGTCGCTGGCCATCGTCGGCGACGTGGACAAAGTGAAGGCGAGGGCCCTCGTCGAAAAATACTTCGGCACCCTCCCCGCGGGGCCGCCAGCGCCGAAGATCACGGCACAGACCAAGGCCATCACGAGCGAGCGACGAGCGACCATCACCGACCAGGTGCAATTGCCGCGCGTCTATATGGGCTGGATCACGGCGCCGATCTACAAGCCGGGCGACGCCGAAGCCGACCTGCTCGCGCAGATCCTGGGCGGCGGCAAGTCGAGCCGGTTGTACAAGAAGCTTGTCTATGAAAAGCAGATTGCGCAGAGCGTGAGCGTGAGCGAGAACTCGCTGATGCTGGGCTCGATGTTCGAGATCACGGCCACGGCGAAACCTGGCGTGAAACCAGAGCAACTGGAAGCGGCGATCGATGAGGAGCTCGATGCGATCCGCAAGACGCCGGTCACCGCGGCGGAGCTGGAGCGCGCGCGCAACAGCATCGAGTCGCGCATCATCCGCGCGTTGCAGACGCTCGGCGGATTCGGCGGCGTCGCCGACCGCCTGAACACCTACAACCACTATCTGGGCGATCCGGGATACCTGGCGCAGGACATCGGCCGTTACGAGCAGGCCACGCCCGCGGCGCTACAGAAGTTCGCGTCGGCGATGCTTGGCAAGAACCAGCGCGCCGTCATCTACGGCGTGCCCGGCGAAAAGAAGATCGACGATGTGCCGCAGGCGAAGAATGAGGTCGCGCCCACTCCGCCCCCAGCCGACCGCGAGCCGTGGCGGAGCACGGTGCCGGGTCCGGGACCGGCGTCGAAGCTGAACCTGCCGGCGCCGCAAACGTTCAAGCTGGCGAACGGCCTCACCGTCATGCTGATGGAGCGGCACAACCTGCCGGTGATCGCGGCCAGCGTCTACGTGCTCGCAGGAACGGAGACGAACCCGGCGGACAAGTCGGGGCTTTCCGGCTTCGCGGCCGACATGCTCGATGAAGGCACGACGAAGCGTTCCACGCTGAAGATCGCGGAAGACGCCGACCAGATCGGCGCCTCGATCAGTTCGGGTAGTTCGACCGACGCGGCACGCGTCGACGTGAGCGTGCTTTCCAAGAACACCGATGCGGCGTTCGATCTGCTCTCCGACGTCACGCTGCATCCGGCGTTCGACGCCAAGGAACTGGACCGCGTGCGCAAGCAGCGACTGACTTCACTCCTACAGGAGAGCGACGATCCGGCACAGCTCGCGGCCAAAGCGCTGTACCGCGTCATCTACGGCGCGAAGCATCCGTATGGCTACCTCGCGCTCGGCACCGAGGCGGCGATCAAGGGCACAACGCGCGACGACCTGACGAGCTTCTACGCGCAGCACTACCACCCGAACCAGGCAGCACTGGTGGTTGCCGGTGACATTACGGCTACGCAGTTGAAGACGGAGGCCGAGAAATACTTCGGCGGCTGGACCGGCACGGCACAAGCGGCAACCGTCCCACCGGTCAGCATGAGCACGGCGCGCAAGATTGTGATCGTCGACAAGCCCGCGGCGCCGCAAACGCAAATGCGCATCGGTCACCTCGGGCCGGCGCGTTCGACTCCCGATTATCCGCAGCTCGAGGTTATGAACACGATGTTGGGCGGCCTGTTCTCCAGCCGTATCAACATGAATCTGCGCGAGGAGCATGGCTACACCTACGGCGCCGGCTCGCGCTTCCGCTACTTCCGCGGCCCGGGACCGTTCTATGCGGCAGGCGGCATCCGCACGGACGTGACCGCGCCGGCAGTGGCAGAGGTCTTCAAGGAATTCGACCGCATGCGGACGACGGAGCTGACGGCCGAGGAGTTGAAGATGTCGCAGGACTTCATCGCGCGCTCACTTCCGGGTGATTTTGAGACGTCGGAAAGCACGGTGGGTTCGACGGCGCAGATCTTCGTCTACGGCCTGCCCAATGACTTTTGGCTCACGCTGCCCAGCCGTGTGGCAACGGTGAGCGCCGCCGACGTGCAGCGTACGGCGCAGAAATACCTGCAGCCTGACAAGATGGCGATCGTCGCGGTGGGCGATCGTGCCAAGATCGAGCCGGAGCTGCAGAAGCTGAACCTCGGTCCGGTTGAGCTGCGCGACACGGAAGCGAACCTGGTGACGGGGAACGCGAAGCCCGCCGCGTCGCCGTCACAACCGTAGCCAAACCGCGCGCCGCGCGCCTACAATCGCGCGAGCAGGAGGTTTGCCATGCATGTTTCGCGTCGCACGCTACTCACCGGGCTCGGAGTCTCCGCCGCGGTCGTTACCACGGGCCGCGTCTTTCCGTGGGAAGAGCTGCTTGTCGGCCAGGTGCGTCGCGCCACGCCGCGCGCCGGCATGGTCATCCTGAGCAGCAATGAGAATCCCTACGGACCGTTGCCGCACGCCCTCGATGCCATGCGGGCGGCGCTGCCGGTCGGCAATCGCTACGCCTTCCGGCAGACGGGCGAGCTCGTCGACAAACTCGCCGCTTATAACAAGGTGGCGACGAACCGCGTGGTCGTCGGTAACGGCTCTACCGAGATCCTGAAGATGGCCGTCGCCGGCTACACGGGCCCGGGCAAGAAACTGATCTACGGTGCGCCGACGTTCGAAGCCGCTGCCGGCTACGCGCAGGGTTGTGGCGCCGAACTTGTTCCCGTCGCGCTGACGAAGTCCTTCGCGCACGACCTCGATGCCATGCTCGCTGCCACGAAGACGGGCAGCGGTTTGATCTATATCTGCAATCCGAACAATCCGACGGCGAGCATCACGCCGTTCAACGATCTGAAGGAATTCGTGCGGCGCGTGCCGGGCACGTACGCGGTACTCATGGACGAGGCGTATCACCACTTCGCCGTCGGCTTCCCCGGCTACGACACGTTCATGGGGCAAGACAAGGTGATCGTGGCGCGCACCTTCTCGAAGGTGTACGGCATGGCGGGTGTGCGGCTCGGCTACGCCGTCAGCTCACCGGACATGCTGAAGCCGATGCTGCCGCACCAGCTCGATACCAACATCAATGCGATGGCCGCGGCGGCGGGCGCGGCGTCGCTCGACGACGACACGGCGATGAACGAGACCGCTAAGCGCATGGTCGCCGACCGCGAAGAGTTCCTGAAGCAGGCCAAGACGCGCAACCTGACTGTCGTTCCAACACTGGCGAATTTTGCGATGTTGCGTAGCGGGCGTCCAGCGCGGCAACTCGGCTCGGCGTTCAGCGAGAAGGGAATCCTGGTCGGTCGGCCGTTTCCCGCGATGGACGACCACTTGCGCGTCTCGTTCGGCACGCCGACGGAGATGCAGAAGTTCTGGGTGGCGTGGGACGAGATCATGAAGGCGTGAACGTCCACAGGGAGGAAGGGAGTAGGGGAGGCAAGCAGGACTTACAATAAGATAACCGTCATCCTGAGGCCCGGTTTTGGCCGAAGGATCTATGCATTTGCTTTTTGATCTTATGAAACGCATTCCTCCCGTCCTCCCATCCTCGCTGTTGCTGTTGATCCTCGTCGTCCCGGCGCTGGCCCAGCAGCCAGTCGTCGTCGAGCTCTTCACGTCCGAAGGCTGCTCCGATTGTCCGCCGGCCGACGCCATTCTGCGCTCGCTCGAGCAGTCGCCGAAACTCGCGAATGCCGAGATCATCCCGCTCGGCTTCCACGTTGATTACTGGGACCACCAGGGCTGGCGTGACCGCTTCTCGTCGAGTGACTACACGCGCCGCCAGCAGCGCTATGCCGGCAACTTCGCGCTGCAGTCGCCGTATACACCGCAAGTCGTCGTGGATGGCCGCGCCGAGGTCGTGGGTAACGACCGCGCCGCCGTCTCCAAGGCGATCAGCGATGCCGGCAAGCGCGAAAAGGCCGACGTTCGCATCACGCGTCCTGCGGCCGATACGCTCGACGTCACGGTGCGCGGCGGTGGGCGGTGCGATGTGCTCTTTGCCATGACGGAATCGGACCTCACCAGCTCCGTCGCCGCCGGCGAGAACAAAGGACGCAGACTGCAGCACTCGGCGGTGGTCCGCAGCTTCCAGTCGATCGGCAAGATGAACGACTCATTCCACGCATCGTTCCGCATCCATCCCGATGCGACGTGGAACGCGCAGAAGCTGCGCGGCGTGATCGTGGTGCAGCGCCAGGGCCAGGCGGAGATCGTGGGCGCGGCGGCGATCCCCTTGAATTAGTTTGTCATCCTGAGCGAGGCGATTTTTCTTTGTCGAGCGAAGGATCTAGGCGAGCGACCGTGCCTGCCGCCTCGTTTGCGGCAGGTTGGACGCGCGACGCGAGCATCCGCGTTACTATGGCTGCGTGCTGCGTCAGATCACCATCATCGGCACCGGCCTGATCGGCGGCTCGCTCGGCCTTGCCGCGCGCAAACAGGGCGTCCGCGTGGTCGGCTGCGACCGCGAGCCTGTGCTGCAGCAGGCGAAGGCGATCGGTGCGGTCGACGCGGTCCATGGCGACGCTTTCGCAGCGTGCCGCGGCAGCGAGCTTGTGGTGCTGGCGACGCCGGTGGGCGCGATCATTGACTTGCTCGAGAAGCTCGGGCCATTGCTTCCACCTGGGACGCTGCTCACCGACGTGGGCAGTACGAAGACCGAGGTTGTCACGCGCGCTCGCGCGGTATTTGGCAATGCGGTCGGCGAGCGCTTCCTCGGCGGACATCCCATGGCCGGCAAGGAACACAGCAGCATCGAGCACGCGTCGGCCGACTTGTTCCGCGGTGCGGCGTGGATCCTTACGCCGGCGAACGGCGCGGTTGGCGAGAAATGGGGCCCATTGCGCGACCTGTTGAGCGCGATCGGCGCGCGCTCTCTGACCCTTGACGCAACGGCGCAAGACCGCCTGTGCGCCTGGGTCAGCCACCTGCCACAGTTCATCGCGACCGCGCTGGCGGCGACGCTGGTGGATGAGTTCGGCACTGCCCCTACAGACGCGGACGAGAGCGTCCGCGCCACGCATGCCTCGTTAAACGATGTGCATGCCGTCGGCGGGCGCGCGCTGCGCGAGATGACGCGCATTGCCTCGAGCCCTTACTCGATGTGGCGCGACATCGCCTTCACCAACGCCAAGAACATCGAGGACGCGCTGCTGTGTCTGGAGCAGCGGCTGGCGCACTTGCGCGAGAACTTGCGAACACCAGAGTTGCGCGCTGAGTTCGACCGCGCGAACAGCTTTCACCACGGAGACATGGAGCCACGGAGGAAACAAGAGTAAAGCCCTCCAGCGGCCGCTCATCCTGAGCGTACCGGTCTTCGCCTGCGGACTCTGAATCAGCGAAATCTGCGAAGGACCCTCTGCGTAATCTGCGGTTTAAGGCTTTGCCCAGCCTCGGCATGGCCTGAATCTTAAACCGCAAGATCAAGCAGACTAAGAGCGCCGATTACGCGGATACTGAACGAATCCTGAACGTGCTCCCAGGTTTGACTCAAGCGTTCCGAGTCCCTATCCTACGTTCAGGCCGATCGTGCGATGATTCGATCATCCGATCGTCCGATGCCTTTATGGCCTGGCTGCAGAACAAATTCGAAAAGAACTTCATGATCACCTCGGTGGACTACGTGTTCAATTGGGCACGCAAGTCCGCCGTGTGGCCCATGACGTTCGGCCTGGCGTGCTGTGCTATCGAAATGATCGCTTCTTCGACGGCGCGCTTCGACATCGC